>NZ_JXXU01000045.1 GCF_000967495.1 Vibrio neptunius
ACTTTTTGGGGAGGGTTACACTCTAATCAATACTCTATTATTGGTGGTTACTTTCAAAAAAAATTAACGATGATAGGAGCCTTTACAGTAAAATGGGCATAACAAAACAAACTAGGAATTTATTATGATTCTGCCAATCATAATGGCCGGAGGTACAGGCAGTAGACTGTGGCCACTTTCGCGCGAGCTATACCCTAAACAATTCTTAACAGTAAGAGGGGAGCAATCGATGTTACAGCAAACGGTCGAACGTTTGTCCGGTCTTGAACATTACAAACCATTAATTGTATGTAATGAAGAACACCGCTTCATCGCTGCTGAGCAAATGCGACTTGGCGGATATGGCCATAGTGGCATAATTTTAGAGCCTGTGGGTAGAAATACAGCTCCTGCAATAGCTCTGGCTGCTTTGCAAGCAATTAATCATATAAAACAAGGTGAAGACCCAATACTGTTAGTTCTCGCTGCAGATCATATCATTGAAGATGAGGAAGCCTTCGTTTCTAGCGTAAGCTCAGCACTCCCACTTGCTGAGGCAGGTAAACTTGTAACTTTCGGCATCATTCCTAGCTCTCCAGAAACTGGCTACGGATACATTAAAGCAGGGAAAAGCGAAAAGAATGCGTTTAAAGTTAGTGAATTTGTAGAGAAACCAGATATTGATACTGCAAGAAAATATTTACAATCAAAAGAGTATTACTGGAATAGCGGTATGTTTTTGTTTAAGGCTAGTCGATATCTCGAAGAACTAGAAAAACAGGCTCCAAACATTTTAGCTGTGTGTAAACAGGCGATTGATTGCAAGCATCAAGACCACGAGTTTTTTAGAGTGGATAAAGCCATATTTGAAACCTGCCCGAATGATTCTATTGACTATGCTGTAATGGAAAAAACAGAATCCGCCATGGTAGTACCGATGGATGCAGGTTGGAGTGATGTGGGCTCGTTTGCTGCTCTGTGGGAGATTTCAAATAAAGATGAACATGACAACGCTGTTAATGGTGATGTCATTACTGTAGATTCTCGAAACAATTTTATTTTTTCGGAAAATAAACTAATAGCCTCCGTCGGAGTAGATAATTTGGTTATTGTTGAAACCAAGGATGCCCTTTTGGTTGCTCAGAAAGACAAAGTACAAAATGTAAAAGTAGTCGTTGAGGAGCTAAAAGCAGCAGCTAGGACAGAACAAAAGCTACACCGAGAAGTATACCGCCCTTGGGGAAAATATGACTCTATTGACCAAGGAAAAAGAGATCAAGTAAAAAGGATCACGGTTAAACCTGGAGAAAAGCTATCTATACAAAAACATCATCACAGAGCAGAGCACTGGATTGTAGTAGCGGGTACCGCTTCTGTACAAATTGGTGACCAAACTCGTCTAGTTACCGAAAATGAGTCTGTATACATCCCATTAGGTACGGTACACGCGCTAGAAAACCCAGGAAAAATTCCTCTAGAGATGATCGAAGTGCAGACTGGTAGCTACTTGGGTGAGGATGATATTGTTCGATTTGAAGATCGGTATGGACGAATTTAAAAATGGTAGATAAAACATTATTGGTCTCTCGAGAGGTCATTGCTGAAAGTGGAGTCTTATTCGGTACAAGCGGGGCGAGGGGCTTAGTAACCCAATTTACCCCTCAGGTTTGTGCTGCTTTTACCCTAGCTTTCATCAATGGAATCAAGAAAGAATATAGCTTTTCAAAAGTGGCGTTAGCTATAGACAATCGCCCTAGCAGCTATGCTATGGCCCAGGCCTGTGCCGCTGCACTTCAGCAATTGAATATTCAGGCCATTTATTGCGGAGTAATTCCAACACCAGCTTTAGCATATTCAGCTCAAGAACAAAAGATTCCAGCAATTATGATTACTGGGAGCCATATCCCATTCGACAGAAACGGACTAAAGTTTTATACGCCCCACGGTGAAATAAGCAAGGCCGATGAACAATCAATCTTGCACAATCCAATTAGTTTCACGCCAATTACTGCATTATCAGACTTACCCGTTTGCAATTTCGCGGAAGAACAGTATATCTCCCGTTATACGTCACTGTTCAAGTCTCAGTGGCTAGATGGTAAACGTATTGGTATTTACGAGCATTCAAGTGCGGGGCGAGATATCTACTATAAGATTTTTGAGTCCTTTGGTGCTGAAGTGGTTAGGTTAGATCGAACTAATCAGTTTGTCCCTATAGATACAGAAGCCGTTTCTGAAGAAGATATCATTAAAGCAATCACTTGGTCTGATGAGCACAATCTTGACCTCGTGTTCTCAACTGATGGAGACGGTGATCGACCCTTGGTATCAGATGAGAACGGGAATTGGCTTCGAGGCGACATACTTGGGCTATTAACCTCTAAAAATCTGAAAATAAAAGCTTTATCTGTACCTGTGAGCTGCAACACATCTATTGAACTATGCAATCAATTCGATCATATTGAGAGAACAAAGATCGGTTCTCCATATGTTATCGCAGAATTTAAGGAGCTAGCATCAAAGTACAGTACAGTAGCCGGTTTTGAAGCCAACGGAGGTTTTTTACTAGGAAGCGATGTCACAGTTGAAGGCAACTTATTAAAATCTTTGCCAACACGAGATGCTTTGCTCCCTGCTCTCATGCTACTTGTATCTTCAAAAACTCAGCCAATCTCCGACTTAGTATCAGAATTACCTGCCAGATTTACTTACAGTGACCGCATTCAAAATTTCGCCACAGAAAAAAGCCAGAGTATAGTTGCACGAGGCCGATCCAATGCAGACCTCTTAATCAAGCAATTAGGGTTCGATGACTTAGATGTGGTAACTGTAGATGAAACAGACGGCCTTAGAATGACACTTTCGAATGGTTGTATTGTTCACCTGCGTCCTTCTGGAAATGCGCCCGAATTACGCTGCTATGCAGAACATTGTGAAACTGATTTAGCTGTGGCGGCTGTTAACATGGTGTTAGACAATATTAAAAACTTTAGCTGAATACTTGAAGCCTATATAGAACGATGATAGCGACAGCGCTCCCTAATACTAGGATAAATACCAAATACCTAACCTATAAGGTAAGAAGTGGCTATCCCACTTGTGGATTTTAACCAAGCCTGTCGCAACATAACTCTTTGACTTAGTTAGTGGAATAATCTTTGCTCCCTCAAGGTTCAATACGCACTATATCCCAAGGTGATGCACTCATTAATCAACAGTGTTGGTTGACAGATCGCACGCTGAAAGCAATTACACAGTGCGTTCCGATAAGTCTATAACGCTATCGCTGCGACATTTTATGCTTAGGATCTGGTGTTTTTTACGCTTGCAACTCTGTCATTAGCATCATCGATACTTTATTCAGTTGAAGTGGGGGCAGGCAAACTGACTTAAACAGCATCAACGTTTTCTATCCTAACAAATAGACTCTATATTTCATCAAATATGCTGGTAAGCTACTCCAATGGATGTATCAGGTAGTCAGAGAATAACAATCTAGCGCAACAATAAAATCGAAAAGCGGATAACTGTCAAATCAGATATCAATTAGTGCATCTCAGTTACGTTTAACCAATCTAATTGAGAATAGTGGATCCCTCGCTTATCGACTTCCTTCTCAAACGACCTTTTCAATCTCTCCAAGTTACCTTGTTTCCAAGCATTTCCTGATTGCTGATAGCATTTATCAAAGTCGATGATCCAAACTTTGTCTTGCTCATCGATGAGGATATTATGAATATTGAGATCCGTATGATTGACCTGTGCATCATGCATTTTACGGATTTCGAGGCCAACCTTTCGATACATATCTTCAGAAAGTGGCTTTTCTATCAGAATGGAAACCAAATCCTTTGCATTAGGAATTTTCTCACTCAGTAGATCCGCTTTATAGGTTACGCCATTCTTTATTGCACGAGCAGCAATTGGTCTAGGTACATTGACACCAGCTTCAATCAAAGTGTTTAGCAACTGAAATTCCTGATAGCTGCGAGTTTTTTCCCAGCTTGAAAAGAGATAACTGTCTTCCACTAGTTTTCCAAACAAGCCTCCACGGCGATAATGCCTGAGTGCCGCGTCAATCGTTTCCGTTTGCACAAACCAAGTCGTGCCACGTCCTTGAGCGCTGCCGATGACTTTACCTGCACGTTGCCAAAACTCAGCGTCGAACACCTGCTTAGGATCTTCCTTGAGCAAGGCATCATCATACCAGATGGTTTGGTTGTCCAATTGCGTGGTTTTCATGCGAGAGCATCTCTGATTAAATTCGAATGGCTATTTTACATTTATTGAGCGCCTCTGCATAATCTTCACCATTGCTAGCCAAGTGAATTATTTATGAGCCTTTTTTCTTCCGCCCCTGACTCTTTGTGTATTTTGCGCTTATCTGCCATTGGTGATGTATGTAATACCCTTGCTGCAGTTCAAGCCATTCAGCGTCAGTGGCCACAAACCGACATCGTTTGGATCACCGGCAAGCTTGAAGCCAAACTGATTGAAGACCTACCTGGCATTCGTGTGATCGTGTTTGACAAGAAGGAAGGCTGGCAGGGCTATAAAAAACTCTGGGCTGCATTAAAAGGACAAAAATTTGATGCATTGCTGCACATGCAGTATGCATTTAGAGCCAGTGTAGCGACTCTTGGCATCAAGGCGAAATACAAGCTTGGCTTTGACTCCATCCGCAGTCAGGATTTGCAAACCTTGTTTACCAATATCAAAGTGCCTTCACCTAGTTCCATGCATGTCTTAGATGGACTGCTCGCCTTTGGCCATAAGCTTGGTATTCAAGATATGAACCCAGTCTGGACACTTCAATATTCAGATGCAGATGAACATTGGGCGCAGCAGCAATTATCGACTGGCAAGCGCAACTTGGTTGTCGTACCAGCAGCAAGTAAAGCCTACAAAAACTGGACACCAGAAGGCTACGCCGAACTTATCCAGCACGCCGTCAACCAAGGCTGGCAAGTAACCTTAGCCGGTAGCCCTGCTCAGGTGGAACTAGATCTCGCGACGAAGGTTGAGAACAAGCTGACGTGTACAATCAACAATCAGGTCGGTCAAAGTTCACTAAAACAAATGCTGGCGCTGTTAGACAAAGCTGATTTGGTGCTCGCCCCCGATACCGGTCCTGCTCATATGGCCAATGCGGTCAATACACCTGTTATTGGCTTGTATGCCCACCATAATCCTGAACGCACTGGGCCTTATCAATATCGCCAATATGTGGTGTCTGCTTATAAAGAAGCCATTCAGGCTGAAACAGGAAAATCTGCAGAGCAACTCAGCTGGCGTGCCCGTGTCAAAGATAAAAACGCCATGCAGCGCATTCAACCACAGCAAGTCATCACCATGTTTGATAAAGTAACCACAGAACTCCATTTACAATAAACTCCGATAGACTTCAGAGGTACCACAGTGAGTAAACCAACCATTGCCGTCGCACTTATCGTTAAGAACGAAGCGCAGCACCTGAAAGCTTGTTTAGAAACCGTTCACGACTGGGTAGACGAGATTGTGGTTCTGGACTCTGGAAGTACAGACAATACCGAAGAGATTGCACGCAGTTTTACGGACAAGTTTTTCGTCAATCCTGAATGGCCTGGCTTTGGCCCTCAGCGCCGCTTAGCTCAGTCCTATGTTGAGTCGGACTACGTCCTTTGGTTAGATGCCGATGAGCGTGTCACTCCCGAGCTCAAGCAAAGCATTTTAGATTCAGTGAGTGCAAACAAGGTGGATACCATTTATCAAACGGCCCGTCTAAGCTGGGTGTTTGGACGCTATATTCGTCATTGCGGCTGGTACCCCGATCGTGTATTGCGCTTATACCCAACCAAGTTGACGCAATACAATGACGCTCTGGTCCATGAAAAAGTTGAAGTAACAAAAACCATGAAAGTCGAAAACTTGAATGGCGACTTGATTCACTTTACCTATAACGACATGAATCACTACTTAGTGAAGTCGGCGGGCTATGCCAAAGCATGGGCTGAGCAGCGCGAGAAAAAAGGTAAGAAGAGCAGTATCTCACAAGGCATTTTGCACGCGTTTGGCTGCTTCTTGAAAATGTACGTTGTCAAAGCAGGCTTTCTTGACGGCAAGCAAGGCTTCTTGCTCTCCCTGCTTTCGGCACACTCTACTTTTGTGAAATATGCGGACCTGTGGATTCGCAGTGAAACAGACAAGATGCCGGATAAATTCTAAGTCCTTCAATATAGACAAAGGGCGATATTTCTATCGCCCTTTTTTATTAACTCAGCTTACGACTTATCCATGGTTGTAACTCTCTCGAGACCACATCTATATCAATTCTGGCCATATTTTCCTGACTGGCTTTATCTTCAGCCTGAGGCGGGCAAAAAGCGATATGGTTACCTGCCGAGTTAATCGGCTTCCAGCGTAGAGGAGTTGCTGATCGCTTGCTTGGGAAAAAGCCAACGGTCGGTACATCTATCGCCGCTGCGATATGCAAGGGCCCAGTAGAGCCTGCAACGAACAAGTCGGCACAAGCGATAGAACAAGAGAAATCGACCAAACCATCGTTCTTGTCATACACCACCGAGGCTCTGCCTTTTTCTTTCAGTAGGCTATGTAACTCAGCGGCTTTCTGTTCTTCTCCCGGCCCAGCCGTCAGTATAATTTCAAACGGCTCCGGCATATCGCAGATTAACTGAGTGTATTGCTGGAGAGATAAGTTATTGGCTGAACCACCGCTACCAGCATGAACGAACACCCATTGCTTCTCTACATTCAAATTCAATTGTTGTGAGAGCTTGCGCTTTTGTTGCTGCAGATCGTCAACTGAGAAGCAGAGGTAGGGTGCGCTAGGCTCAACCACATCTTGGCCAATATCCGTTAAAAACGCACGTACTAAGTCCAGGTTGTATTCGTATTCTGGTTTTGCTGATTGTGAACGCTTCTGTTTGATACGTTTGTTATAAAAGATCTGCGCCAGCTTTGTCGCCGGAGCGAGCCGGTAAGGGATTTTTGCTTTCCAGACCAATTTAGCGTTATATATCGTAGAGAAAAGGTTGATGGATGCATCAAAACGCTCCGCTTTTATTTGCTCAATCAAAATCGATTGCGCCTGCTTAGAACCCTTCTGCGTTGGATCAACCAACACTTTATCAATCCAAGGACACAGCTCTGCCAGCGCTACCGTGTAATTAGGCACCAGCGCGGTAATCTGACAATCCGGCATCGACGCTTTCAGCATCGCAAAGCTGGGCCAAGCCAGCATGAAGTCGCCTATTTTGTCGTTACGAACCACCAGTATCTTTTTCATTACACTTCCTAACTCTCAGTCTTTGCTCCCAATGATAACGGCTATGTTGGGTAAATGTGAGCCTTTTTGTTACCATTAAGCGATACCAAAGAATCATCTGAGTAATGAATTGTGAGCAAAAAACGTCTTTCCCGCGTGATCTATCCAGGAACTTTTGATCCGATTACTAATGGCCATTTAGATCTAATAGAACGAGCAGCAGACATGTTTGATGAGGTCATCATTGCTGTTGCGGCCAGTCCAAGTAAGAACACCATGTTTACGTTAGAAGAGCGCGTCGCTTTCGCACAACAAGTGACTCAGCATCTGGATAATGTCAGCTCTAAAGGCTTTTCCGGTTTAATGGTCGACTTTGCGAAGCAAGAAAATGCGAACGTTCTTATCCGTGGTTTACGTACCACCGTCGACTTTGAATACGAATTTGGTTTAACCAATATGTATCGCAGACTGATGCCAGGATTGGAAAGCGTTTTCCTGACACCCGCAGAAGAACATGCATTTATCTCTTCGACAATCGTCCGTGAAGTGGCTATTCACGGCGGTGATGTCACCAATTTTGTCCCTAAAGCAGTGGCAGCAGCGTTAAAAAGACAAGCAAAAGTCTGAGAATGGAAGCGATAGAGAGCTAAACGTTTTAGCTCTCTATCTGGCTACTTCTGGCAATGACTGCAAAAGAAAGTATTACGCTGGCCAATCTTCTGCTCTTCAATTGCTTCACCACAGCTAGGGCAAGCTTCACCGGCTTTGCCATAAATTTTCAGCTCTTGAGCAAAGTATCCTGGTTTGCCATCCGCCTGAGCAAAATCTTTCAACGTTGTTCCGCCCTGTTTAATGGCTGTATCGAGCACCTGCTTGATCTCTTTAACCAAGCGTTGCCACTCTTTAACCGTGAGTGTGCCTGCTGCTCGCGTCGGATGGATACGTGCACTAAACAAAGACTCATTGGCGTAAATATTCCCTACTCCAACTACGACTTTGTTATCCATAATGAACTGCTTCACCGCGACGCGCTTATTCTTTGCCTTGTCCGCGATATATTGCGCATCAAAGTCTTGCGTTAGCGGCTCTGGTCCCATATGGCCTAACGCATCATGTTCACCATCTTCGGTCCACAGCCAAGCCCCAAATCGTCTCGGATCGTTATAGCGCAATATCTTGCCATTAGTTAGCATCAAGTCGACATGATCGTGCTTTCCCGGCTCCATGTAGGCATCCAGTACACGCAACGACCCCGACATACCCAAATGCACAATAGCGCTACCCATATCGGTTTCAATCAGCAGGTACTTAGCACGGCGGGAGATACTTCGAATCACCTGACCTTCCATTTTCTTTAGCTCATGTGGGATGTCCCAGCGCAGCTTAGGGGTGCGAAAAGTCAGCTTAGCAACGGTTTGTCCAGCCAAATGAGGAGTGATCCCCATACGGCTGACTTCAACTTCGGGTAATTCAGGCATAATGGTATAGTGATGGATAGCTCAGGGTATTTAAGGTATCAGATATTCAGAAGCAACTGAAACGGCTATCCATTGATCCTGCCAGTTTTTCAATAGCCAGAATTGCGGGGTTTGATAGAAGGTGATCCTTTGAGGTTCTTCCTGATCACGGTACCAAACTTCTATCGTCTGTGGTGAGGCCAATTGAGGCTTCAATCCATCAAACATTTTCTGATCAACTTCAGTTCCAACTAACCCCGACCAGCGTTCAAATAACTCCTGTGGAGCAAGGCTACTTTGCTTCGTCAAACTCCACTCACCGTTCAAGTACTCTAGTGACCAGTCAGAAAAATGCAGTGCTTTCAACTCCGCCGACGGATTGAGCAGATAAGGGTAAGGACTAACTTCAGCGACCGGTTCGTCATCAATCAAATAGGTTTTGATGATAGTCGGCAAATTGAGGATCGCGATAAACGCGATAATGCCCAATATCATGATGTTATTCCAGCGGCGACGCCGTGAGGTAGAAACACGCATGAATTTGTAATTCCTTATAGGTAACTATAAGAAAAGGTAGCAGAAAACAACAACGAGGGAAATGGAGAGAGGTAGGTTTGACCGTGGCAACGTTACAAAGTATCAGACAATAAAAAACCCAGCAAAATGCTGGGTTTCAAATACAGACTTCTGTTTAAGAAGCTTCAAAGAAGAATCAATTACTTGATTTTAGCTTCTTTGTACATAACGTGCTGGCGAACAACTGGATCAAACTTTTTGATCTCAAATTTGCCTGGCATGTTACGTTTGTTCTTGTCAGTAGTGTAGAAGTGACCAGTACCTGCAGAAGATACTAGACGGATTTTCTCACGTACGCCTTTCTTTGCCATTGCCTATTTCCTCTTAAACGTTTTCGCCGTTTGCGCGAATGTCAACAAGAACAGCATCAATGCCCTTCTTATCGATGATACGCATACCTTTAGCAGATAGACGTAGTTTAACAAAACGTTTTTCGCTCTCTACCCAGAAACGATGAGTTTGTAGGTTCGGCAGAAAACGACGCTTAGTAGCATTGCGTGCGTGTGAACGGTTGTTACCCGTTACTGGACGCTTACCAGTTACTTGGCATACTCGTGACATGAATGTCTTCTCCAAAATCGTTTCAGCTCGATATCAACCTTGGTGGCCGAACCTCTCAGTTTCTAAATATAGAAGTTTGAGGTCTTATACCGCTATGGAAACCCATACAAGGCTATCAAAGGTCGCGCATTATACTAACTTGACTAGCATTGCTCAAGACCCGAACAGATCCTTTTTCAAGGTTTTCGTGATCTTTTTTAGGCAGAGCTGATAATAGTTCAAAAAATGTCGGGGGATTGTAGCAGAATTCGCGCAACTCACAACAAATAATGTGATTTAAATCCATCCATGTTCAGCGAAAGAAAAAACATCGCCATCTCCAACCACAAAATGGTCGAGAATTCGGATATCGACCAAAGCCAGTGCTTCACTAATACGCCGCGTAATTCGGCGGTCGGACTGACTCGGCTCCGCAACACCAGAAGGATGATTGTGCGCAAGAATCAAAGCCGCTGCATTGAATTCTAACGCCCGTTTAACAACCTCCCTCGGATGAACAGACGCCGAATCAATCGTGCCCTCAAACATCATTTCCTCTTTAATTACTCGATGCTGACTATCGAGGAACAGAATATAGAAAGCTTCCCGATGGCGATCGCGCAACACACTCGAAAGATACAGCTTAGTTTGCTGTGCGCTGGTCAGTGCCTCACCGCGTTGCAAAGTTTCACTCAGGTAGCGCCGTGTCATCTCAAGCACAGCTTGCAGTTGAACATATTTGGCCTCCCCTAATCCTTTGTGCTGACAGAACTCTTCCTTACTCGCTGCGAATAAGCTTCGCAGCGACCCGACATCCTTAAGCAGTTTGTCCGACAACTGCAGAACATTCATACCCTGAGTACCTGTGCGCAAAAAAATCGCCAACAGTTCAGCATCGGTGAGCGACTGTGGGCCTCGGCTGAGCAGTTTCTCTCTAGGCATCGACTCTCGAGGCAACATGCAAACGCTTATCCTTAAGACAATAAAGTGAGTGACGTTAGCTTAAACTCTCCTGCTCACTCTCTGGCAATCAAAACCATTATCTTCGTCGCAGTGAAAGATTTTATGCAAATAATAGGTATATAAAAGAGCAAGAAAGAAAAGGGCAAAAACGCACAGAATCTGCAACAACACTTTCCATTTCTAGAGTCTCTATTGGCTGCGTGGTAATCTACGCGCAGTATTTTTTAAGGATGATCATCATGCAAACACTCGCGGGCAAAAAGATCCTACTTGGTATCGGTGGTGGTATTGCCGCTTATAAATGTGCCGACCTAACACGTCGTCTGATTGAACGTGGCGCTGAAGTTCAGATTGTGATGACGAAAGCAGCAAAAGAGTTCATTACGCCACTGACAATGCAGGCGGTCTCCGGACGTCCAGTCTCCGATAGCTTATTGGATCCGGCAGCAGAAGCCTCAATGGGCCATATTGAGTTGGCTAAATGGGCCGATTTGGTCCTACTTGCACCGGCCACCGCTGATCTAATTGCACGTATGGCAGCAGGGATGGGTAATGATTTACTCACCACACTGGTACTTGCGACCGATGCTCCAATTGCAGTCTCTCCGGCCATGAACCAACAGATGTATCGCAACCAAGCAACACAAGAGAACATTGCGACGCTAGAGAGACGCGGCATGCACACCTGGGGGCCTGCAGCGGGTGAACAGGCCTGTGGCGATGTCGGTCCTGGCCGAATGTTAGAGCCAATGCAACTAGTGGGATTGTGCGAACAGTTCTGGGGCGACAAACCTCTTAAAGGTAAATCCGTATTGATTTCTGCTGGGCCAACCCGTGAAGCCATCGACCCAGTACGTTACATCACTAATCACAGCTCAGGGAAAATGGGCTTCTCATTGGCTGAAGCAGCGGCTCAACTCGGTGCAACGGTCACGTTAGTCGCTGGGCCAGTGAATCTTAAAACACCAGCTGGAGCGCAGCGCATTGATGTGGCGAGTGCAGAAGATATGTATAACGCCGTAATGGACAAGGCTGGCGAGCATGATGTTTTCATCAGTTGTGCAGCTGTCGCGGATTATCGCCCAAAAGCGATTTCAGAGCAGAAAATTAAGAAGACGGATGACAGCGAACAAATGACCATCACTATGGTCAAAAACCCAGATATTGTTGCCTCCGTTGCTGGTATGACTCAACAGCGCCCGTTTACCGTGGGTTTTGCCGCGGAAACTCAGGATGTTGAACACTACGCGCGGACTAAACTGACCAAGAAAAATCTCGATATGATTTGTGCCAACGATGTCTCAGTAGAAGGACAAGGTTTCAACAGCAACGACAATGCAATTAACCTATACTGGAAAGATGGTGAGCAATCACTTACCCTTGCATCAAAACAACAAATTGCGAAGCAGATACTTACAATTATCGCCGCAAAGTTAGACAATTAAGTCGCTATTCTAACAATCAGATATTCGTCTATTCCGCCCGTCTTAGCCTGCTAAGTTGGGCGAATGCCCGTGTCTACGGGCATCAACAGTGGTAACAAAAGGAACACGTTCATGGCCGGAACAAGAAAAAGCAACCGCCGGGAAGAAATCTTACAAGCACTTGCACAAATGCTCGAATCTAACGATGGAGGATCTCGTATCACGACTGCCAAGCTTGCAAAACATGTTGGCGTCTCAGAGGCTGCGTTGTATCGCCATTTCCCGAGTAAAGCGCGCATGTTTGAAGGCCTGATCGAGTTCATCGAGGAATCCTTGATGTCGCGCATCAATCGCATTTTGGATGAAGAAAAAGATACCTTGACGCGCATCCGTTTAGTCCTGCAGCTGATTCTGGCCTTTGCAGAACGCAACCCTGGATTAACGCGTATTCTCTCCGGACACGCACTGATGTTTGAAAATGAGCGATTGAGAGAGCGCATCAACCAACTGTTTGAACGTATTGAAACTTCCCTTCGTCAGATTCTGCGTGAGCGAAAAATCAGAGAAGAGAAATCCTTCCCCGTTGATGAAAGCATTCTGGCAGCACAGTTGCTTGGTCAAGTTGAAGGTAGCCTAAACCGTTTCGTTCGCTCAGATTTTAAATATCAACCCACGGCCAACTTTGAAGAATACTGGTCACTCTTGAGTGCACAAATTAAGTAATCACTATGAGCAAAAAAAATAGCGTCGAAAAACCTCAATTTATCCCAGCCCTGCTTCATCCTAAACATTGGGGGGTATGGTTTGGGTTTGGTTTGCTGGCCCTGACCGTCAATCTGCTTCCTTACGCCCTATTACTTAAAATCGGCCGAGGTATTGGTGCGTTGGGCATGAAGTTGGGTAAATCCCGCGTCAAAATCGCCAAACGTAACCTTGAGCTGGCTTTTCCTGAGATGGAGGCCAAAGAAGTCGACCGCATGGTCGTAGAGAACTTCAAAAACACGGGTATGGCTTTGATTGAGACTGGCATTACTTGGTTTTGGCCCACTTGGCGTTTTAAGCGTATTTTGATTGCAAAAGACATCAAAGAGCTCCAGCGGCTCAACGATGAAGGTAAGGGTGTGCTGCTCTGTTGTGTGCATGCGCTGAACTTAGAAATTACTGCTCGTGCATTTGGTGTTCTGGGTTTACCTGGATACGGCGCTTACCGCCCCCACACCAATCCTGCTTACGAGTTCATCCAATACAGAGGACGCACACGTAACGGCAACCAACTCATTTATCGTCGTGATCTTAAACAAATGGTGCGCGTATTACGCCAAGGCCATCGCCTGTTCTACCTGCCGGATCAGGACTACGGCCACAATAAATCTGTGTTCGTGCCTTTCTTTGCTGTTGAAGAAGCTTGTACAACAACAGGAACCAGCATCCTTGCTTACACTAGTAAGAGTGCCATCGTGCCGGGTTCAGGGTTCCGCAACCAAAGCGGCAAATACGAAATCATGGCCGATAAGTCTATCGACCAAGATTTTCCACAAAAAGATGAAACGGCGGCCGCTGCCTACATGAATAAATTCGTCGAAGAGATTATCATGCGCGCTCCGGAACAGTGGATGTGGCTACACAAGCGATTCAAATCGTTGCCAGACCACTCTCTTACTAACTCAAGATATCAATAACATAGGTGCTACTTTCAATGAGCAACAACGATAAAAATAGCATCGATAAACATTTGCATAACCCTACCTTTGAGTGGGCATTTTTACACCCTAAACACTGGGGTACATGGCTGGGCATTTTATTTGCCACCTTGTTGGCCTTTATTCCCTACCGCTGGCGCGATAACTTGGCGCGAAAACTGTCTGTATTTGTGGTACGCAAAAATGGCCGTGTTGTACGTCGTGCGCGAGTGAACCTCAAATACTGTTTCCCTGAAAAGTCAGACCAAGAACGTCAGGAGATTTTGGAAGAAACCTTTGTTAAGGCCGCTCAGTACCTATTTGGCTATTCTGAATTTCTGATTCGCTCTACCAAGCACAACCAAGACCGCGGGGTCATGATCGGCGAAGAGAACATCTTACCGCTGCTCGACGCGGGGGAAAAAGTGATCATCTTAGCACCTCACGCTTGGGCCGTTGATTATCCAGCCGTGATGCTGGCGGCGAAAGGCTATAAAGTCACCACCATCATGAAGCCGCAGCGCAACCCAATCGGCGATTGGCTAATGCAAGTGCAGCGTATGCAATATGGTGGTCGTATCTTCGCTCGGGAAGCGGGGGTAAAACCTTTCGTACGCTCAATTAAAGATGGGTATCTTGGCTACTGGCTACCAGATGAAGACTTCGGCGCCGCCAACTCGGTATTTGTCCCATTCTTTGGTACAGAGAAAGCAACTCTAAAAGGCTTTGGCAAGATGGCGCGCCTATCGAAAGCCAAGGTGATTCCGGTTTTGCCTGCTTACAACGACAAATCGGGTAAGTACGAAGTGCACATTCTGCCAGCCTTAGAAAACTTCCCGACCGGCGATGAAGAAGCTGATGCTCGTGCAATGAACCAAGCGATCGAAGATTTGGTCAGACCGCATCCTGAACAATACATGTGGAACCTGTCGTTATTGAAAACGCAGCGAGACGGGAGCAAAATCTACGATAACTCTCACTAGGCAATAAAAGCTCATGAGAGGCAAGAAGCCAAAAGGGTTGATGCATTAGCATTAACCCTTCTCGATTCAATCGTTAAGCATGTCATTCCGAGAGGGAGGCACGACCGAGTTGGGAATCTTTTCAAGCGAGTAGCAAATCTCGAGAGATTCCCTACTCACTCCTTCGTCGCTCTATGGAATGACGGCCCTATTAGATGCCGTATTCAGCACGATAAGCTTTTACCGCTTCCAGGTGCTCGGTCGCATTACCTTTCTCTTCAAGATAAGTCACTAAGTCACCTAAGCTAACAATGGAGATCACTGCACAGCCAAAGTCACGCTCGACTTCTTGAATCGCAGACAACTCACCTTTGCCTTTTTCCTGACGGTCAATCGCCACCAATACACCGGCCAAGTCTGCTCCATTGGCTTTGATGATTTCCATCGACTCACGAATCGCAGTACCCGCAGTAATCACATCATCAACCAGCATAATACGGCCTTCTAGCGCACTACCAACAAGGTTGCCGCCTTCGCCGTGGTCTTTCGCCTCTTTGCGGTTAAAGCAGTATGGCGTGTCTATCTCGTGATGATCCGCCAATGCAACGGCTGTGGTCGTCGCAATTGGAATCCCTTTGTATGCTGGGCCAAACAAAACATCAAACTCGATGCCAGAATCTGCCAGCGCAGCGGCGTAGAATCGACCCAAACGCGCTAAATCTCGACCCGTATTGAAAAGACCAGCGTTAAAGAAATACGGGCTCTTACGACCTGACTTTAAAGTAAACTCACCAAACTTTAGTACTTCTTTCTCTAATGCAAACTCAATAAATTCACGCTGGTATGCTTTCATCACTTTCTCTCTAAATAAAAGGTCTAGTTGTCTAGACGGTTTATAAACAGTTCAAAACTTAGCCTTGGCCAAATTTTGATAAAAAAATAGCCCCCGTTGTGGGAGCTATCTAAATCAATTTTCTAACGCCGCCTTCTGCGCCGCTACAATCTCGGTGACCCCTTTGGTCGCCGACTCCAATAACTTCATCAGCTCAGCATGGGTGAACGGTTCGCCCTCTGCGGTACCCTGAACTTCAATCATGCGGCCATCTTCCGTCATGACCACGTTCATATCCGTGTCTGCGGCAGAGTCTTCGACATACTCTAGGTCACACAATACATCTTCACCTAGGATACCGACTGAAACAGCAGCAACATGGCCTTTCATCGGGTTTTTCTTCAGCTTACCGTTTTCAATTAGGTGCTGGAACGCATCGGCCATTGCCACGCTAGCGCCTGAAATCGATGCCGTACGTGTACCGCCATCAGCCTGAATTACGTCACAGTCGACAGTGACCATAATCTCACCCATCGCTTCTAGGTCAACAACGGCACGAAGGCTACGTGCAATCAGACGCTGGATTTCCATGGTACGGCCGCCCTGTTTACCACTTGCCGCTTCACGACGCATACGTGAATGCGTTGAACGTGGCAACATGCCGTATTCAGCCGTCACCCAGCCCTTGCCCTGACCTTTTAGCCAGCGTGGCACATTCTCTTCAACGGTCGCATTACACAATACTTTTGTGTTGCCGAATTCCACTAAAACTGAGCCTTCAGCGTAAGCCGTGTAATTACGAGTGATTTTGATTGGGCGAATTTGATCCGCCTGACGGTCATTTGGACGCATGGGCATCTACCTTAGTTATCTACCTAACGAGAGGGGGAGACGAATTTGGTTGGAGCAGGATTCTAGCAGAAAGCAGGATATCGGGAAAGCACCCCACGGTGTTGCGTTCCAAATCTCGCGCATTCTGCTACTATTGCAACGCGTTATTTTCAAAGATGATGAAATAGGAAAATTCGATGATCTATAGTATGACCGCCTACGCACGTAAAGAAGTGAAAGGCGATTGGGGTACCGCTGTGTGGGAAATCCGCAGTGTGAATCAACGTTACTTGGAAACCTACTTCCGCCTACCGGAACAGTTCCGAGGTTTAGAACCCGTTCTTCGCGAGCGTTTTCGCAAGCGCCTAGCACGCGGTAAAGTGGAATGTGCATTGCGTTTTGAAGCTAACCCAGCAGCAAAAGGCGAGCTAAGCATTAACGAAGGCTTGGCACAACAAGTGATCAATGCCGCTAGCCAAGTGATGAAGATGACGGGTGACGAAAGCCGTCTTAACCCCTTCCAGATCATGAACTGGCCGGGTGTGATGGAAACTTCTGAGCAGGACATGGATGCGGTAAACAAGGATTTGTTGGCGGCTTTTGACCAAGCAGTAAGCGAATTTATCGAAGCCCGTGGCCGTGAAGGCGAAAACATGAAGGCGCTAATTGAACAGCGTTTATCAGCCATTACTGACGAAGTAGTTAAAGTTCGTGCTCGCATGCCGGAAATTCTCGATTGGCAACGTGAGCGCCTGTTTGCCAAATTTGAAGATGCTAAAGTTGAACTTGACCCTTCAAGGGTCGAACAAGAGCTGATTTTATTGGCGCAGAAGTCAGACGTAGCAGAAGAGCTGGACCGCTTGGACTCTCACGTTAAAGAAGCGACCAATATCCTGAAAAAAGGTGGCGCATGTGGCCGTCGTCTCGACTTTATGATGCAAGAGTTCAACCGCGAGTCAAACACGCTCGCATCCAAGTCTATCAGCACTGACATCACCGCATCTGGCGTTGAGCTAAAAGTGCTGATTGAGCAGATGCGCGAGCAGATCCAGAATATTGAATAGCATTTCACCGTTATTCAGTTAACTTAAATGCTTTGAAAATAAAGGGTTCCTATTGGAGCCCTTTATTTTTTGGGGAGGATTATAATGCCGTTATGACCCATCAATTAACACCCGAATCTCTATCGCTTTTTACTAGCCACCCTTCCAATGACATGATTCAAGGCATACCCCGCGATTGGATTGCCTTGTCACGCTTCATCAATTCTCCACTGCGCATTTTTCGTCATAATCACCAATAAAACGAATGATGACTGTATAGGCGGACAGTAAAGAGAAGGCAACGCATTGCTGGAAAATATTCTTTATGGTGCCTGTCTTTGTTATTTATTGTTATTTATTTTTAGATCAAATATTAAAACACGTACGGTCGCCCTGTATGATTTACACTCTCACAAGAAAAGAGTTTATTAATATATAAAATATAATAATATTAGTTACATTGAACATAATCACCCATATTACGCACCAAGAAAAATAGTTATGATTTCATGCTCTTTATTCAATAATGTGAGTAAATCATGAGCAGGAATCCTCCACCGAAAGGTCGAAGCTATCCATTCGCACAGCGCGGTAGTGCTTTTTGGGAAAAGTGTCATGTCACATATGATCAAGCGGTTGATATGTATTATGACCAAACCGCGATGCAGCAACATTTAGGGCATAATCCTATTGTGAATTCATTGGTTTATAAAAGAGTCACATATCCAAACATTTTTGATGCCCAAAGAGCATATACACAGGATCAGAATGCTTTTTACCAAAAGAAAGAGCAGGAACAGCTTGCGTTTGAAGCAAGAGGCATCAAGGCATTTAAAAACATGAATGATGCGATCCGTGGTCGCTTAAATCCTACGGAAGATGGTTTGGCTAATCCGCTTGAGCGTCCGTTAAAACCAATGGGTGACGTATCAAAGGGCATTTTCGAACAGTTTACGAATGAAGTTGTTCATGAGCCGTCAGATAGAAGTGCAGAGACAGCCTCCGTTCAGCCCAATTTGCCTGAAATTCAAGCCAGCGAAGATGGACGCGAATCCGTTCAAGAACAGTGGCAACCTGTGGCGGGAGATTTTTCGTTATTGGTTTTTGAAACAAAAAATAAAATGGATACATTTTGTCATCATAAAGGTAGTTCAGATTGTAATGATGAAGCTATATGTCCAAAAGATATGAGATATGGAGATGAATCAAGAGATGTTATTGAGTCTTATGGATTGATGCAACCATTTAAAAATAAAATGCGTTATTCACCCTCAATGGGGTATGACGTGGTTTCAGAAGACCAGTTTGCTTTACCAGCTAGTGAACATTTTAAGCGTATGCGTAGTTTGGCAAATGATGCGGTTTTAGGTGTTGGCTTTTCAACCGAGGGCGAAACGCAAGGTATCTTTTTTGAAATGGTTGATAAATTTGAGCGCAATGAGGGCGGTTACTACAGTAATCCATTGCTAAGTAAGGCATTGCAAGGACATGAGACAACTCAACGTTTTCATGAAGCTCTAAAAAAATGCCTAGGTGACAACGTTAAGGATGGTAGGTTACCCGATGATATTCTCAGTGTTTCAAGTCAATACATGATGTCCTTAGAAGGTGAGAGGCTGCCTAAGTTTGATTCAAGTCCACTTGGCAGAGACCTTTCTAACGGTACAGTGCTTAGTGTTCACGATATTTGGTCATTGCGTGTTTATGTTGAGCGACTTGAATATAAAGGAAATAAAATTAGAGGGATATTTAAGTATGAAGTTCAAGATCACTTTGGACTCGATACTAATGACATTAATCATGATTTTAGCGATGGTATTAAAAAGCAATACGAACAGTTGGAAGGATTTCGCTCTTGGTATTTGCTTCAACACTTTAAAGGATACGGTTATAAACCATTCATCACTAAAATAGACTTTGAACTATGAGAGTATTAATTAGATATATTTTGCTTACTATCCCTCTGCTTTTCTTAGGTTTGGCGTGGTTTGGTGTGGTCTTTGGAATAGATTTAATCCCTGATGGTTTCTTACGTGATGATACCGTTGAATATAGCGGAGATGGTAAAAAACCAACGGGACTTGTTTCACAAAATTTATTTGACTCCATCGCTATTGTTGCAATGATCCCTGGCTTTTTTATTGGTTCGATATATACGGCTTATAAAAAACTTTGGTGGTGGTTTGCTGCTTACATGTTTCTAGGTTTTGGCTTTTGGCTTTACCTTAAGTTGCCAGGGTGAGATCGTGAACGTTTTTTAGACAAAACAGCGCTCGATTTGACGATCACATTTAGCTGTGATCTTATACTCCCTTTTTAGGGAGAGCATCATGGACATTGACCACTTCAAAGAACATTTTCAAACGATTACCGACCAACGCCAAGGTGCAAAAGTCACTTATTGCCTGTTTGAAGAAATATAAGGACAAAGAAATATAAGGACAGGCACTATTAAAAAGTAACAAACAAATCAATTGCGTACATTATCTCCACCGCTGCAACTTTCTCACTTTGCCTGTTTTCTTGTGATGCTTATTGACTCACTCTTATCCTACAGAATAAGGAGGGAAAGTCATGACTACACCGCGAAAACAGCAAGTCTGTTTAGAGGCCACTCGTTATTATCACTGTGTCTCTCGTTGTGTTCGTCGTTCATTTTTATGTGGATATGACACGCAACATAAACGTGATTACGAACATCGAAAGTCATGGGTTGAGAAGCGGATACATCTTCTTTCTCAAATTTACACCATAGATGTGTGCGCCTATGCCGTCATGAGTAACCACTACCATATTGTGGTGCATATTGATAAAGAACGGGCATCCACTTCGTTGGGAAAGGCTGCATGGTACAATGAAAGGCACTTACGATGCATTCTAAAACAACTGGGAATCGATGAAGCTAAACTATTGGTTGGCGTTTTTAGTTCTACTGCTCTGGCAGGTGGTATCCTTGGGGTTTTGGCTGTAGCTTCTATCCCTGCTACGTTTTTGGCTGGAACACTCATAATAGTAGGATCTAGCTTTGCAGTTTGGACTATTGATAAAACTACTGATTTTCAAAGTAAAGTTGTAGAGGGTGCTATTGAAAATTTTAATTAGTGTATTTTTAATAGCTATCATAGCCCTGCTAGGGTATGTGGCATATTTATGTGCAAGCCCTTTATTTGCTCGATTGAACAAATAGAGAGCGTTCCTTTTTCCTATGTGCCATTCCCATTTATGGCATTGTTTGGTTTTTTTGTTCTCGTTATATCGATAGTTTTTATTTTACTTCCATTACAATTTATTCGAGGTAAAAGAAAAGGGTCTATTCGATGGTTCTATATTCCAATGCTTATTGGTGCATTGATAGGAACTGGCGTTAACTATGCTAATTTTTATTTAGTGATTAAACCCAATAATATGATTGAGTGTCCTGAAAAAGTAGGTTACAAAAAAAACTTAATGAGTGACTATGTTTCTGATATTTCCTTGTGCGAGAAGTTCTAAAATTTGTCGATTATCATAATTGGTTTAATCCGCACCTAAACCAATCTTTTTCTGGTTCGATGTTTCTCATCTCGGGAAAAGGTCACAACCATTAAAGCTCTTACACCTGAGCAACAGAAAATCCAAGAGTTAGAAGTTTAAAAACCGAATGGGTCCCAGCGACTGGTTACCTGACCCAAATTCAGGCCAAGAGAAACATCAGCTATTACCTGATGAACTACTACAATAGGCAACGGCCCCATCAAACAAATGATGGGCTATCGCCAGTGGATGCCGAGAATCGGCTTAAATCTGTGTCCGGAATTTGTTGACCACTACAAAGCAATACGAACAGTTGGAAGGATTTCGCTCTTGGTATTTGTTTCAACACTTTAAAGGATACGGTTATAAACCATTCATCACTAAAATAGACTTTGAACTATGAGAGTATTAATTAGATATATTTTGCTTGCTATCCCTCTGCTTTTCTTAGGTTTGGCTTGGTTTGGAGTGGTCTTTGGAATAGATTTAATCCCTGATGGTTTCTTACATGATGATACATTTGAATATAGTGGAGATGGGAAAAAACCAACAGGTTTTATATCTCAAAGCTGGTTTGATTCCGTATCCATTGTAGCTATGGTTCCCGGTTTTTTTATAGGCTCTATATACACCGCCTACAAAAAACTTTGGTGGTGGTTTGGGGCTTATATGCTTATCGGTGGTTTACCCGTTGGTATTTTTTCTATCGCGGTGTATTTGGGATGATTTAACTAAAATTCTTTAATCCGTATCGACATGTAGGAGCCAAGGCGGGATCGCACTTGGTTAACTAATGTGATCTAATTATGCTAAACCCTTAGAAATACAGTCAGTTTGAACCTTATAGAACACTAATCTGTCGTAAAAGATTCTCGATCGGACATCAAAGGAGTCAGGTCTTACTTTTTGCCACTATTCTACTAATTCTTGAGTCATGTAACCCAAATAACTCCCCTAGCTGCTTAGGACGAAACTGTTTAGTGGGAATTTCTGCGATATCACCCTCTATCACATTTGAACTTTCCATGTGGCGGTTAATGAACTCTTCACTGCCCAGAACACTTGTTGTTTAAGGTTGTTCCATAATAGGGTTAAAGCCATGCTCAAGTTAATTGACTAAAAACAAATCAAACAAACATGTTGCATATTAATCTAAAAGAGATGATTAGAATCAGGATAATTAAAAAAGCCCCGCTCTAAGAGCGGGGCTTTTTAGTTTCAAAATCTTATTACAACAGTACCAAGTACGTCAGGAATATAGCCGATAGAGCGTAAATCACTGGATGCACCTGTTTACCTTTACCTGCCACAACCATGGTAAATGCATAGCTGATAAAACCCATCGCCATACCGTTGGCTGGTGAAAAACTTAGAACGGTGAACATGATGGTAAAGAATGCCGCAATGCGGGATTCTTTTTGTTCCCAGCTAATTTGCCCTAAACGCCCGATCATATAAATGCCAACAACGACCATCGCTGGTGCCACCATGGCGGCTGAAAAAATCGAAAACAATGGATATAGGAATAGAGAGACTAGGAACAAGCCCGCAACCATCACGGCGGCCAATCCGGTTTTGGCACCCTGAGAAGAGGCAATGCCAGACTCTGAGAAGGCAGTAATAGAGGTGGTTCCCAGAACTGAACCAATCACTGTGCCACCAGCATCTGCGACCAATGCAGAACGTGCATTGGGTACTTTACCATCCTTATCGATGATCCCTGCATCACGGCCAACACCAACAATCGTACTCAGGCCATCAAAGAAGTCGACAATCAAGAAAATAATCACAATAAACAACAGGTCAAACATTTTGTCCGCTGTTAATCCTGAAAAATCAAACACCGCACCAAAGCTGCCCGCTAAGCTTGGCGGAGCAGAGACCAATTGCTCTGGAATCGGCGCGTTGTTGGTCCCCATCACCATGTCAGCAAAGACAGTTAACACAATAGCAGTAACAAAAGAAATAAAGGTCGCGAGCTTGATATCGCGCACCATGCAACCCAAAGCGACAAAGATACTGATGTAAGCAATGATGACCTGTGGGTCTGTCACCTTGCCCATGCTGACCAAAATGATCGGGTTAGAAACAATAATGCCGGCATTTTTAAGACCAAGAAAGGCAATGAACAATCCAAGCGAAACGGTAATCGCCAGCTTAAGATCTTCTGGTATCGACTCAATCATCGCTTTGCGGATATTGGTCATCGACAGAATCAGGTACAACACACCGGATAGAAAGATACCAAACAGCGCTTCATGCCACACCAAGGCAACCGAGCTACTCAGTAACATCCCTTTGAAGAAGCCATTCATGCTCATGCCTGGTGCCAACATCACTGGGTAATTACCCCAAATGCCCATGATTAGCGTTGCTACTGCCGCTGCGATCGCCGTCGCCGTAAACACCGCACCTTTATCCATGCCGGGAATGCTACCCAGAATGGCTGGGTTAACCGCCAGAATATAGCTCATTGCCAAAAACGTAATAAAGCCTGCGTACAGCTCAGTACCTAGGGTTGTGTTACGTTGAGTGATTTTAAATACCGATTCCAGTACACCGGACTGATTCTGGTTTTTCAGGGTTGATTCGAGACTCACAATGAAACCTTTACAAGTGGGGTAAATAGTAAACGGATCCAATGCTGTATTGAAGAGAGAGGGGGCAAAGAAACTGTAGTCACCGAGATAGGCTCAGCGGTAGAAACGTCCAATCCATTTCATCAGACATATACAGCATTTAATCGTTTGCGCGGATTTTAAGGATCTTGAGTGAAATCTCAATGCTTTTATGCAAATTTAGCAAACGTTTGCTTCGAACGTGTATTGGTCACACCAATACTAGGTTCATTCACTACTGAACGTAAAACCGAACTGGAACCGTCCAAGTTAAGGTCGCACCGCTGACTTCATCTGGTGGTAATGGCAATGGCATAGCACGGTAGACAAGATCCACCGCCTCTTTATCGAGCGATTCTGTTCCGCTACTGCGTACCAGTTTGACGCCCAGTACTTGCCCCGCTCTATCCATAGTAAAAGTAATCAAGGGCACACCTTGTTTACGCATCCGCTTGGCGCGGCGCGGATACTGCTTATGCTGCTCAAGGTGCAGCACCAGTTGCTGCTTCCAACTCATCTTAACTTGTTTGAGGTGTTGGCTAAATGCCCCAGACACGCCTTGAATCTGCTTATGTTCTTTTTCGACTTCAAGCTTGGGAGCGCTCTTTTTAATCTGAGCGACCGAAGCCTGTTGGCTGACTGAAGGTGTCTCGGCTTGCGGCGTTTCCAACTGTTTTTGAACCTGTGCAACAGGTTTGCTCTCTACTTTCGTTTTTGGCTTCGCCTCTATTGGTTTTTCAGGCGTCGCAATCTCTGAGGAGCGCTGTGCTTCTTTGGCTATAATCGGAGATGGCTCCGGCACACTCTCGACCTCTTGTTGGATCTTCTGTTGTGGATCAATCGGCTCTGTACGAGCCATTGATGCCATAGAATCCATCGACTCATTTTGCTCAGGACCAGAGTTTAACGCGGGCTTTTCAACATGTGGCGCCGCGACGGGTGCAACCAAAGCAACACTGACGGGAATCGCTGCTGGCGGCTGAATAAATTTAGCTTTAGGTTGGTACAAATAATATACCGCAACAGCCAGATGAAAACCGACACTAATGATGATTCCAGGTAGCAACCATGGGCCAAAGCTATCATGCGCTATGGATCTGCCTAACTGACTGCCTCTCATTTCTCTGGTTGTTCCAATCCGACCAGAGCGATCTGTACATAACCCTCTGCAACCAAAGCGTTCATCACTTTCATCAAGCTTTGGTAATCCAGTGCTTTGTCAGCACGTAAATAGATCCGCTGCTCTTTATCAGGCAGTACTTGGGCTAGCGCTTGAGGCAGTTGTTCGAGAGTCACCGTACTCTCCTCGCCTAATGTCAGCGCCAGATCAGTGCTAACAGTCAAGTAAAACGGAGCCTTAGGTTGAGGTGTCGGTGCAGCCGAAGACGTGGGTAAATCGACCGGTATATTGACCGTCGCCAGTGGTGCCGCCACCATTACAATGATCAGCAACACCAGCATGACATCAACAAACGGCGTGATGTTGATCTCATGATTGACCACCAACTCGTCCTGCTGCGAAGCAACTTTAAATCCCATCTCTATGCTCCGCTCAGGCTGCCAACTTTTTTCCATCGATAGAAACGGGCTCTCTATCGAGATCTCGGCTCACCAGCACCATCAGCGCTGCAGAGATATCTGCCATAAGCGCGCGATACTGGCTGACACCGCGAGTAAAGTGGTTATAAAGCACTACCGCAGGAATCGCGGCCACCAAACCAATCGCCGTTGCCAACAACGCTTCTGCAATCCCCGGCGCTACGACAGCTAATGTGGTGTTTTGAGATTTGGCGATGCCGATAAAGGCATTCATGATCCCCCAAACGGTGCCAAATAGCCCGACAAAAGGGCCAACGGAGCCCACTGTTGCCAGCACTCCGGTACCTCCAACCATCGCACTGCTTAAACCAGCCTGAACTCGTTCGAGCCTGAGCTGTAAGCGCTCTTTGATACCGTCCTCATTATCTGCTCGGGCAGACAACGCCAGTTCTTTTTCTGTAGCTTCAATCAACGCCAGCCCAGCGCCTTCTGCACTGCCGCAGCGCAGCTTGCCTTCGACCAAGGTTTCAGAATCAAGCAATTCATTAACAATATAACGCGCACGGCGACACGCTAGGTTCAACTGGATTTGCTTTGCGATACCAATCGCCCAAGTCACACCTGAGGCCACCAGCAGTAAAATCATCACCGCTTTGACCACCCAGTCAGCCGATTGATACATGCCATAGGGGGACATGTCGTGTTGAGCAGTAGCGGCGACCAAATCCGGTGGCGACATGTTGTCGCTCACCGGTGCAGGAAGCGCAGAGATTTCAGCCTTCTCTGCGATGGTCGCACTTTCCTGCATAACGGGTTGTGACCCGGTTTCTGACGTTGTTTCAGCCCAGCTGAATGGGGCCGCTAAAAAAAAGCAAATAATCAGTAGTGATCTGGATAAGCATTCCATTGTTTTACTCACATTCGGTTTATCTGTGCGCACTATGCCTAGCCAAACACGTGCACCTCTATCAGTAACACCGAACCACAATGAAAAATCCGTAAAAGTTTTTTAATTATTTTTTGAAAAAACAATAAGCCATTGATTATTTTCAAAATCTTTTTTCTAGTTTTAGACTGTATTGATGCTGCTTGTAACTGTATGCCCAATCTACATTACTCTTGGTCTGATTGGCTTTGACTTCGATGAGCGGTTGAAATCCGGCAAACAGCTCTGGCAGCGTCACCACTAAGGTATAATTTTGCTCAGTATCGTCGCGCCGCTCACCGAGCACCGCATTGAAGTCACCATAAATACGTTGCCTCAGCGAAGCGAATAAGGTCACATCAGTGTTCAGCGACGTGAAGGTTTTATTCACACCCAATCGACCTCCCCACAAATCGTATTCATGTACAGCCTGTCGGTTTTGTTTCAATGTCCAATCTAAGCCACCAAACAATAGCCACTCATCGGGTAACTGATGCCAATAGGTGCCAAAGACCGACCATTGCCAGTCGGACTGGTAAGCAAAGGTTTGATTACGATAATCGAGATATTCACCTTTTACTTCAAATTTGATGGCAGAAGTCTGACCAAGATTAGCAAACCAATCTGCCTTGAAACCGCCCGAAGCAAACAGAGCCTGATTCGCTAAGGCGCGATACTCGAACTGCGGCGCAATACTGATCTGATGTTTGGCGGTCTGATAGCTGTAGCCAAAGGTCACATTTAAGGTCTGCTCGTTATGTTCTTTGTGGTTTTGGTAATTGGAGCCATAGGCAAAACTGCGTAGCTGCAAGCCATGATGACCACTCAGCGAGAAGCGTCGATTTAAACTGGCGTCGTAGTCAATACCATAGGCAGATTTAACCTTGGGAGCACTGCGCTCTAAAAAGCACTGACCATTGGTGAAATACACCAGACATTCATAATGTTTCGAGGACAAATTCAGGTTGTCATTGTAGGTCGGCCCAAAGGAAAACGCGCCTTGCCAATCATCACGATACTCCAGTGCACTAACGAAGCTTTCTACCGTATTCCGGACTCCCGCCGCTCTTGGATTATCAGCAGGTAAGCGGTTGAGAATGTTATTAAACAACGACAAAGAAGCACTGTTTTCTCTGTCTTCAAACCAGACGCGAGCTAACTCCAGTTCTGCGGGCAAAAAGTTCTCCTGCATCTCAAGTAATGTCGTGTAGTGCGTTTCTGCCCGATCATAATCACGCGCATTGCGTGCCAGTGCCCCCGATGCGTAGTGCACCAGCATAGGATCGAAATCCGCCAACGCCATATACCTTTGCAGCAGATTATCTGCCAGTGCCCATTGACGTTGCCTGACCGCGAGATGCAATGCCGGTCCAAGCTCATTAGCGGTATTCTCTACACTCGACTCAGTGCTTGATGCCGACTGTTCGGCTAGGCGTTCTTTTTCCAGTTCTTCTTCGATAAGTGCATTTTCGTTCTGACGGGAAGATAACGCGTCACGTTGCTGGATACGTAAGTCGGTATCCTGATCCGCATAAGAGCAAGAGGAGTAAATCGCGCTCACCATAAACAGTGAGCCAAGAATAAAGTTACGGTCGATTTTCATTGATGTGTTTCAATCGGAGAAAAAATGGGAGCAAGTCACTTGCTCCCCAAAAGAGAAAGACAAAAACAAAAATTAGTTTTTGCTACCGCCAAAGGCAGTATTGAGCGTGCTGTCGCCAGCAAACTTAGCAAAGCCTGCTAGAAAAGCGGCATCTGCGCCAAAGAAGTGGCCCTGAGAGTGACCGATAGACATGCCATTCGCCACAGCTGTTCCAGAGAATTCCGCTGTAGAGGCATTAATAGCGTTGTTGTACAGATTGATCGCCAAATTGCTGTTTGATAGAGCACCGTTAAGTGTTTGAGCACCAAAGTCCGCCGTGAACTGGCCGCTCAACGTCGCGCCATTATTGATGCCAGCGACTGTATAGGTCGCTGAACCAGAGGTAGGTACCGTCGTGCCTGTGTCATTGCCCACGTAGTACACTGCACGATCCACAGCTTGACCATTTTCAGTACCTGAAGACCATTCACCAAACCAGATATCTTGACCCGCAACCTGAGAGAAAACGTATTTAGAGTTGTTGTGGTCACTGCCAGAGGTATACACATCACCATTTTGGCTAGCAAAAACAGTTAGACCATCAAAGTCGACCTTCTTGCCACCTGTGCTACCGATACCTGCTTTACCTTTAGAGTGGATAAACGGAACCCAGACTTCAGATTCACCCACCTGACGCTGTGAACCATCACTGATGGCACCATCAAAACCAGCATGTGCCAGTGAGCTTAGGCCCAGCATGGCCGCTGAAATCCATGAAAGTTGTACGATTTTCATTATTCAATCCTTATAGGCTATATGTTGTCATCTGCTGCTCAGACGTCGCTATCCGCTGTCTTCAACAGCTTCATTTCATACACCGGATGAAATAAAGGAACCCGTAAATAAGCATGAAAAAAACCGCAGTCTTAGCTGCGGCTTTTTGGTTGAAGTTAGAATCGGCTGGTCAATTTAACGCTGATGGTTCGCCCCGGTGCTGGAATCCCAGTCACGGCTCCAGGTTCGAGATAGTACATATCGGTTAGGTTACTGCCCCGTACTTCAAACTGAAGGTGTTCGTTGTAGGCGTAACCAATATATGCATCCACAGTGGTTACATGATCGCGTTGAACATAGTCTTCTGAATGACTGTCTGCCGCATAATAGGTGCGAGTTCCAGCAATCCACTTCTTGTTAAAGAATCGTGCCCCAAAATGAACACTACCACTGATTTCAGGGGGGATTTTATTGGCAAGATAACTAGTATCGCTAAAGCCACCACGTCGACATTGTTTATACTCCGCGGAGCCCGTGCTAGCAATGTCCGCCATAAAACGCTGCGTGGCTGCACTTTCATCACACACTTCGTATTCTAGATTGTAGGCAACGGATAAATCACCAAAATAATCGCCATCGTCATAATCCAGCTGCAACTCTAAGCCACTGGTACTTAGCTTCTCTAAGTTGGTAAAAAAATTTGTACTCGATGACGTATTTCTGTCCATCACATCTTCAATCACCTGATCAAAGTAGGTCAGTTTGATATTGGCGTGATCGAAATAGTAAACATAGCCTAGCTCCCAGAGTTTGGAACGCTCGGAGTTAAGTGGCGATGACACCGATGGCACCGCCGAAAAGCCCATCGTACTCTCAAACATGCTAGGAAAACGCAATGATTCGGCGTAGCGAATATAACTGCGGCTGTCTTCGGTCATTAACCAAGTTAGAGAAGCCGATGGCATCCAACCGCTGTCACTTGATTCGGTATTGGTATAGGTGCTGGCAGAGGAAGCACTGATGGATTGTGCGGAGCAACTGCCCGCCACATAGTTAGGGTCGTTGGCAGCGGTAATACAGCCATTGTCTGATGCACTGTAGTTATTCTGCCCATCATGGCGCCACTCTGACTCAATATCTTCCACATAAGATGTGTGTTTGGCAGCGTCAGCGACTCCCTGAGCTACTAGCGCATCCTGCTCAATAACTTTGGCAGCTAACTGTGTCTGCACAACGGGAATAAGGAAAGGGGGGACATTGTTTATTGCCTGCCTTAAATCCGCAATCTCTTCGTTTAAAGGGGTATTCTCATTTCTGATGCTACTTTCAATACCAGATAAATATTCCGCACGATTCTCCTCAGTAATCGGCACATTCATCTGGTAAGAAAGCTTATAGCCTTCACTGCCATATTGAGATAACGCTTGAGTATCGCCCGCTGCCAAGCGATTTTTGACATAGTTATCGACGGCTTTGTAGTAGCCATAACGAACACCCGCGTTAAAGATCAACGACTCCGTAGCCCGCCACTCAATATTGGCGCTGCCATTGTATTCCGTTCGCTCCCCCGCTCGCGCTTGTTCAAATTCCTCAATCACAGCGTTCAAGTCGCCTTTAGGTGCCAGCTCATGGAATTGGTAGTTACCAGAGAGAGTGAAATCGACATCACCACCAAGCCGCATTGTGTTACTGACACTCAAGCCATAGCGATCTTCTTCAGCATTTATTCGTGCTGTGTTCTTAATGATAGTTGAACCATTTGTCAGACCATTTGGCGAACCGGATCCCGAATTTGAACTAACATCGGACAAGGTCATCCACAAATTGGATTTAAAATCGATATACGGATTATCAGGCTTAGAACGCAGTTTGAGATTGTAGGCTTGCAGTCTGGTATCGTTTAGCGGCCATTGAGCCACACCTGATAAGTACCTTGCTTCAGCACGACTGGCAAGGATTTCACCATGAGTGCTTTCGGTATAGCGAGCCCCTACCTCGACTTTAGTATCGTAGTTTAGCTTAAAGGCAAATTTACCTAAAAAGGATTCCATTTTAGAAGAAGTATTCGGTACCTCATATCCAGGGTAATAAACCAAGGCTAAGTGCTCTGGGCGAACGACTGTCTGTCGCCCTCCTAATTCTTCTCCTTCCTCCAAAGGCTGTCGGTAAAATCCCGCGTCATTCTTGCCTGAAAAATAGTTACCGCGATTACGATAAGCGTAAGCCGCGAGCCATTCCACTTTTGGCCCAATGCCCGACACCGCAAGTCGGTAAGCGGTATCTTCACCATTTAATGGATTATCATCCTGACGCTGATCAGGATTAATAACCAAAGCAGGGTCGTTATACAACAGTTCACTCGCAGGGTTATCGATGTTGGCATATTCCGGAATGGTGCTAACGTCTTGTCCTGTATATAGCCTCGGCTCTTCTGGTGCCGTTGAATTGCTGCTGCTTTCGACAATAAATTCCATACCAAACGTCTCGCCGGGTTGGACGATATCTCGTGGAGATAAAGTCGTAATTGCCACCGCTCCGCCCACTGAAGTGTTCACTTCTGGATTGATTTGCGCGCCTTTATGTACCGTCATGCCGCCAATCAGGTTTGGGTCGAGGAAACTCCGGTTAGACGCCCCGCGATAACCATTATTCACCGTAATCGCCTGCTCAGTACCATCAATAATCACAGGGACGCGTCCCGGCCCCTGAATACCGCGAATGTTCGGGTCAATACCACCGCCATTACGCGCATCGCCACTGTGCACGTTAGCCATCCCTTTGAAGATATCCGAGGCATCCGCCCCTTTGAAACGTTCAATTTCTTCCTTGCCACGATATTCAGTCGCAGTGTCTTTATCGTAGACATTGGCTTCCCCCGCTTCGTCTCGGCTTACGCCACCATCAAGACTGGTCCCGACCTGAATCGCATCCAGCGACCATTCATCACCACCGTCCACTAGATACGAGCCATCAACCTGCTTTTGCGCACTGAGTCCGGCATCCGCCAGTAAAATACGAAACGCGTCGTCTGGTTGATAATCTCCCTGTAAACCTAAGCTGTATTGACCCTGACTCAGGCTAGCGTCAATCGAATACTCAATACCTGCCTGAAGCGCAAACTGATTCAGTACGCTATCTAAGTCGCCTGCAGATATATCGAAATTCTGTGCCTGAGCAGATAGCGCCACAATCGGCAATGCTAGACAAGCCAAGCCGAGTTGAGTACGAATTGTCATAGACAAAAGGTTCGAGGTGAAAGGAGACGGCACGTTTATGTCCTTATTCGCTGGGTTAACTAGTGATTACACCGAGCGAATGAGTCAAAGCCTCAATCGATAAGAGAAAAATTATGCAAGTTGTCAGTCACTCATGCACTTTTGCTGGAAATACTGATCCAAAAACGAGTACGGAAGTGCACTTCAATAGGCAACAGCTGGCACAGGTTTTCCAGTGTTTGGTCGGTATCTCGAATCGAATACACGCCGGAGATACGCAACGCTGACAGCTCAGGGGATACCTTGATTACGCCTCGGCGATAACGGGACAGCTCTGTAATAAATTCCGGTAGCGGCGTATCGTGGGCGAGGATTTTTTCTTCTAACCACAGCGCATCCGTGGCGAGCAAGCTCTGCTTTCGGCCTTGATGGTAAGCGCTAAACTCGCTTTTCTCCCCAGCGAGCAGATGCTGGCCTTGTGCCTGTCGCTGAGACTTCGCGATTACTTCACCTTCGAACACACTGACCCGCGTCTGTTCAGATTCAAGGCGAACACTGAACTTAGTCCCGATCGGCGTCACGCTGCCCTGTGGAGTGATAACATGGAAAGGCGTCAGGTGATGGCCAGTGGTGAGCATAATTTCACCTTCCATCAGGCGAATAATTCTCTGATGCTGATTGAAGTCGATACGAATACGGCTGGCAGTATTGAGCACCACCACAGTGCCATCTGATAACCTTACCGGCTTTACTTCTCCTGTGGCAGAGGCATATTCCGTTTCACCCTGTAGCATGGCAGCATCGCTAGAAAGCACCAAACTCATGGTGGCTAGAGAAACGCCTCCCCAAATCAACACTTGTCTGCGTGACACGCGTTGACGATAGGTTCCTAGAACCTTACTCCCCGAATGCGGATCCGGCAGTGAGGTCAGTTTTTGCTGTAATGACTCCATTTGCCGCCAAGCATAATCATTATCCGGGTGACGAGTACGCCAAAGATCCAATGCACGCTTATCCTGCTCGGTCACATCGTCAGACCACATACGTGCCATCCATAAAGACGCCTGTTCAATTGATTTACGAGATACACGCTCCATGCTCAGTAATAACCTTCCATGGCAACCAACATGCAACCTTGCAACGCTTTGGCGACATACTTTTCCACTGAAGACACCGACACGTCCAGACGCTGAGCAATCTCCTTATAACTCAAGCCTTCCATCTGCCTCAGGACCAAAGCCTGACGGACTTTAAATGGCAGTTTATGCAACATCGCATCAATCTCCACCAGCACTTCCACCATCATGGTCTGAGTTTCCGGCGATGAGATCACATCCTCTGGCTGCTGTTCGAGCAGCTCTAAATAGGCTGATTCAATCCGGCGGCGGCGATAGAGGTCAATCACCAAGCCTTTCGCAATATGTGTCAGATAACGACGGGAATCTTTACGCTCGGGCAATTTACCACTAACAAGAAGGCGCAAATACGTGTCCTGAACCAGATCAGCACTGACTTGAGGGCAGCTCAATCTCCGCTGAATAAACAACGAAAGCCAGCCATGATGCTCTCGATACATGCTGTCCACTTCGTTGACATCCACAGGGCTGATGGCCGTCATAATTTGCCACTCCTTCTTTCAGTTGCATAAGATCACAAATGAAAATAATTATCATTAAAATTTATTCATAAGCAACGATTATTGAAAAAAAGTGTGCTATGGGAATTCAATCTACTGTCTAAATCATAAATAAATCAGTTAATTACGCTTAAAATTTAGACAAAAAATAATTTAACCACACAACATCCCATTTAAGGGACTGATTGATAAGGAGAAGTTGAGATCCATCAGAGGCATTCAACTGAGCATTCCACAGGAAGAAACGCGTCGATTATCTGCATTTTAAAAACGGCAGCTCACCACGCAAATACTTGTGATGATCCTAAGGATCATGCTACTCTTCGCCTCCATTTTTCTGACCTTATTTTCATCACTTCGGTGATCCTTCATGGTCGGTGCTATCTTTAACATGTCGGCTTTCCAAGTCGGCACGATCAAATCAAACGTGGAATTGTACCTATGGGCAAAGGCACTCTTTATATCGTATCTGCACCAAGCGGCGCTGGTAAATCGAGCTTGATTTCAGCCATGCTGGAAACCAATCCGACTTACGCCATGAAAGTGTCTGTATCGCACACAACACGTGGCATGCGCCCGGGTGAACAAGATGGTGTCCACTACCATTTTGTACAGAAAGAGTACTTTGAAGAGCTGATCGACCAAGGTGCCTTCCTTGAATACGCCGAAGTGTTTGGCAACTACTACGGTACTTCTCGCCCGTGGATCGAAGAAAATCTCGATAAAGGCATTGATGTCTTCCTTGATATCGACTGGCAAGGAGCACGCCAAATCCGCGAGCAAATGCCTCAGGCGCAGAGCATTTTTATTCTGCCACCGTCTAATGGTGAGCTTGAGCGCCGCTTAAATGCTCGCGGTCAGGACAGCGATGCCGTTATCGCCAAGCGCATGGCCGAAGCAAAATCAGAAATTTCACATTACAACGAATATGACTATGTGATCGTCAATGACGATTTCGATAGCGCACTGATGGATTTTAAAGCCATCATCCGTGCAGAAAGATTGAAGCAAGATAAGCAAGCTGCTAAATATAAAGGCATGCTTGACGCGCTTTTAGCAGAATAAACAAGCTGTTTCTCAAGAAATACTGTCTCTGCATACTCTGAACTAGACACTGGGAACACAGAGACTGTATAATTTCTCGTCATACAAAATTTTAGTTAACTAATTTGGAGTCCTCATGGCACGCGTAACTGTTCAAGACGCTGTTGAAAAAGTTGGCAACCGTTTCGACCTAGTTCTCATTGCGGCTCGCCGCGCTCGTCAAATGCAAACTGGCGGTAAAGATTCACTAGTGCCAGAAGAGAATGATAAGGCAACGGTTATCGCTCTGCGCGAAATCGAAGAAGGCCTGATCACTAAAGAAATCCTAGATGCTCGAGAGCGTCAGGAACAGCAGGAACAAGAAGCAGCAGAACTAGCCGCTGTAAGCAGCATCGCTCACAGTCGTTAATCTGACTTTCTTCTCATCAACTATCTTCCGGGCCTAAAGTTTGTATCTATTCGATAGCCTAAAAGACGTTGCCCAAGAATACCTATCAGAGCCTCAAGTTGAGGCTCTGCGTCAATCTTATGTGGTAGCGAAAGACGCCCATGAAGGGCAAACCCGCTCAAGCGGTGAACCTTATATCATCCACCCCGTCGCCGTTGCTCGTATTCTGGCCGAAATGCGTCTGGATATTGAAACGCTACAAGCGGCTCTGCTTCACGATGTCATTGAAGATACAGAAGTCACCAAAGAAGAGTTAGAAACTCAGTTTGGTACGACAGTGGCTGAGTTGGTTGATGGTGTATCTAAGCTGGATAAGCTTAAATTTCGAGACCGCAAAGAAGCTCAGGCTGAAAACTTCCGCAAAATGGTTCTTGCCATGGTGCAAGACATTCGCGTTATTCTGATCAAATTGGCTGACCGCACGCACAACATGCGCACCTTAGGTGCTCTCCGTGCTGATAAAAAACGTCGTATCGCCCGTGAAACGCTGGAAATATTCTCGCCGCTTGCCCATCGCTTAGGTATACACAACATAAAAACTGAGCTTGAAGAGCTCGGCTTTGAAGCGTTATACCCAAACCGCTACCGCGTTCTTAAAGAAGTGGTCAGATCAGCGCGTGGCAACCGTAAAGAGATGATCCAACGCATCCATAGTGAAATCGAAGGCCGTCTTGAAGAAGTCGGCCTCAAAGCCCGTGTGTTTGGTCGTGAAAAAAACCTCTTTTCCATCTATAACAAGATGAAAACCAAAGAGCAGCGCTTCCATACCATTATGGACATTTATGCGTTCCGCGTTGTGGTTGAGGACGCCGATACCTGTTATCGAGTACTCGGACAGGTTCACAGTTTGTATAAGCCACGTCCAGGTCGCATGAAAGATTACATTGCGGTACCTAAGGCTAACGGATATCAATCTATTCACACTTCGATGGTTGGCCCTCACGGCGTACCTGTAGAGGTCCAGATCCGTACCGAAGACATGGACCAAATGGCTGATAAAGGTGTTGCAGCTCACTGGTCTTACAAAGGTAATGGCGATCGCACTGGCACAACTGCACAAGTGAAAGCTCAGCGATGGATGCAAAGCCTTCTTGAGCTCCAACAAAGCGCAGGTAATTCATTTGAATTCATCGAAAACGTGAAATCAGACCTGTTCCCAGACGAGATTTACGTTTTCACACCGAAAGGGCGCATTGTCGAATTACCAGTAGGGGCTACCGCTGTGGACTTCGCTTATGCTGTCCATACGGATGTAGGCAACACCTGTGTTGGCGCGCGAGTTGATCGTAATCCTTATCCTCTCAGCAAGTCGCTGAAAAATGGCCAGACGATTGAAATTATCAGCGCACCGGGAGCTCGCCCGAATGCAGCGTGGCTCAATTATGTGGTGACTTCACGTGCGCGCACCAAGATCCGTCAGGTTCTGAAAACCATGCGTCGCGAAGAATCGGTCACGCTTGGTCGTCGCTTGCTCAATCATGCGTTGGGCGATATGTCCCTGTCTGACATCGACGAAGAAAATATCAATCATGTACTTTCTGAGCTAAAAGTCGACAGCGTGGAAGACTTACTGGCAGATATTGGCTTAGGTGAGCTGATGAGTATTGTGATAGCTCGTCGCTTACTGGGTGATGTCGATGAACTCACCGAAGTAGTAAGCAGCGATAGTAATAAGCCGAAGAAGAAGCTGCCAGTCCGTGGAGCGGAAGGGCTACTGCTGACTTTCGCCAACTGTTGTCATCCAATTCCAGACGATCACATCATTGCCCACGTCTCACCGGGTCGTGGATTGGTTGTTCACCGTGAGACATGTCCAAATGTTCGCGGATATCAGAAAGAACCAGACAAATATATGGCCGTGGAATGGTCAGAAGAGTACGACCAAGAGTTCATCACTGAACTGTATGTTGATGTGCAAAATCGTCAAGGTGTTTTGGCTGAACTGACTAATGTGATCTCCAAAACTGGCTCGAACATTCATGGTCTTTCTACCGAAGAGAGAGATGGTCGACTTTACACAGTGACCGTATTGCTCACGACCAAAGATCGTGTTCACCTTGCTGGAATCATGCGTAAGATTAAAGCGATGCCGAACACACTAAAAGTGCGCCGTCGCAAAAACTAACAACATACTCGCACAGAGTTATGCCCTTGGAATGACAGTTTCAAGGGCTTTTATTTTACGACTACTATGAACTCAGAACGTTACAACCGAATCCAACAAGTTCTCAAGTCTCGTCAGGCTGACCTGACTTTCTGTCTTGAAGAAGTACATAAACCCAATAATGTTTCAGCAGTGATCCGCACCGCTGACGCAACTGGTATTCACAAAATTCATGCTGTATGGCCCAACGAGATGCGCACGCTCAGCCATACCTCTGCTGGCGCACGAAACTGGGTCGAAGTCGAAACCCACGATTCTATTGGTGAAGCGGTTGCCGAGCTCAAGTCTCAGGGCATGCAGATATTGGTGACTAATTTGTCTGAAACTGCAGTCGATTTTCGTGAGATCGACTACACCAAACCGACAGCGATTATTCTTGGTAGCGAGAAAATTGGCGCTTCAGAAGAGGCCAAACAACTGGCTGATCAGGATATTATCATCCCGATGATTGGGATGGTGCAGTCACTCAATGTCTCCGTCGCGAGCGCGGTTATCATGTATGAAGCTCAACGCCAACGCCAAGAAGCTGGCATGTACTCCAATCAAGTCAGCACATTACCGCAAGACACTATTCATCGCATTTTGTTTGAACGGGGTCATCCGGTCCTGGCCAAAGTCGCTAAACGGAAAGGACTGCCTTACCCATCATTGGATGAAGAAGGCCAGATCATCGCCGATGACGAATGGTGGGCAGAGATGCAGAAGAAGTAACGTTCCCCTTGTCGATCGTTCGTCATCCTCAAGAGTGAGGGACGAACGAGTTGGGGATCTCTTTTGGTGAATCAATGAATTAAGAGATTCCCTACTCCTTCCTTCGTCAGTCTATGGAATGACAGACTTTCACTTCTCCCTATATGAAATATACCTAAACAGGCTAGCTCTTCCCTCAATTTTTCCCTGTACAAAAACACAGCTCAGTGGTTAACTATTAGGGTAATCGCCTATGTAACTTACTGAATAACTTACCGAGCTTTGTTATGTCCCAATTACTATCTGCTATCCCTTTGACTTCTCTGACCGGCGTCGGTGCCAAAGTGGCAGAAAAACTGGCGAAAGTCGGGCTAAATTCAGTACAAGATCTTTTATTCCATCTTCCTCTGCGATACGAGGACCGCACTCGCGTTTACCCCATTGTTAAGTTGCATGCCGGGTTATGGGCCGCCGTACAGGGTAAAGTCATGAGTGTCGATACTTTGTTTGGTAAGCGCAAGATGTTGTCGGTAAAAATCAGCGATGGCAATGGCACCATTACGTTACGCTTTTTCAATTTCACAGCAGGCATGAAAAACAATTTTGCTGAAGGCAAAACTATCCACGCCTACGGTGAAGTCAAACGTGGCAGTTTTGGACTGGAAATCGTCCATCCCGATTATAAGTTTTACGCCCCAAATCAGCCTAATGAAGTAGAACAAAACCTAACGCCGGTTTACCCAACCACGGACGGCTTGCGCCAAATCACCTTACGCAATCTGACCGATCAAGCATTAGCCTTGATTGACAAAGCCGCGGTCCAAGAGCTTTTACCCGCTGGTCTGTATAACCAGCAAGTTTCGCTCGCTCAGGCGCTGCACACCATTCACAGGCCGACACCAGATATTGATTTGCAGGCCTTTGATGAAGGCAAACACCCAGCACAAATACGCCTGATCATGGAAGAATTATTGGCGCAGAATCTCTCAATGCTTTCCGTTCGCAGCAAAGGTCAGCAGGATGTTGCTCTGCCTTTATCTGAGCGTAACCAACTTAAACAGCAGTTGCTGGATCAATTACCTTTTTCTCCAACCAAAGCACAATCTCGAGTTGTAGCTGAAATTGAGCAAGATTTGGCAAAGCCTCACCCGATGATGCGCTTGGTTCAGGGAGATGTGGGATCGGGAAAAACTTTAGTCGCAGCATTAGCAGCGCTTAGGGCGCTAGAGCATGGCTACCAAGTGGCGTTAATGGCACCGACTGAACTGCTGGCCGAGCAACATGCGATTAACTTTGCTCAATGGCTGGAGCCTATGGGCATCAATGTTGGTTGGCTAGCTGGCAAACTGAAGGGCAAAGCCAAAGAGGCTGAGCTGGCGAAAATTGCCAGTGGTGAAGCGCAAATGGTAGTAGGTACTCATGCGCTTTTTCAGCAACACGTCGCCTTTCATCACCTAGCCTTAGTCATCATAGATGAACAACACAGATTTGGTGTCCATCAACGTCTTGAACTCCGTGAAAAAGGAGAGAAGCAGGGTGCATTTCCTCATCAGTTGATCATGACAGCAACACCCATCCCACGAACGCTAGCGATGACCGCCTACGCCGATCTCGAGACTTCCGTCATTGATGAGCTTCCCCCGGGGCGCACGCCTATCCAGACCGTCGCCATTCCAGATACGAAAAGAGATGATATTGTCGAACGAGTACGTAATGCCTGCCTCAATGAAGGTAAACAAGCATATTGGGTCTGCACACTGATCGATGAGTCAGAAGTATTGGAAGCTCAGGCCGCCGCCGATACCGCTGAAGAGCTAAAAAGAAAGCTGCCTGACGTTAACATTGGCTTAGTGCATGGCCGGATGAAACCAGCAGAAAAACAAACCGTCATGCAAGATTTCAAAGACAACAAGTTACACCTGCTGGTTGCCACAACTGTCATCGAAGTAGGGGTTGATGTCCCCAATTCAAGCTTAATGATCATTGAAAACCCGGAGCGATTGGGATTGGCTCAGCTCCACCAGTTACGCGGGCGAGTGGGTCGAGGTAGTGTAGCCAGCCACTGTGTACTGCTCTACCATTCTCCATTGTCTAAAACAGCACAAAAGCGTTTAGCAGTACTTCGCGAAAGTAATGATGGATTTGTGATAGCTCAACGCGATCTGGAAATTCGCGGCCCCGGTGAACTTTTGGGTACTAAGCAGACTGGAATGGCCGACTTTAAAATCGCCGATCTGGTTCGCGATCAGCATCTCATACCTGAAGTACAGCGTGTCGCACGTCATATTCATGATAACTTCCCAGACAATGCAGCTGCGATTATCGACCGCTGGCTGGGAGACCGAGACATGTATTCGAAGGCGTAGATTAAACGGGGACGCTTCGCTATGGAACAAGGACGTGGGACCGGACTTCGTCCTCACGGATAACTGGATAACTGGATAACTGGATAACAAAAAAGAGGGTTGGCGTGAAAACGTCAACCCTCTTAGTTTGAATAAACAATACGGCATCTTAATATATGGAATGTTCGTGCATTATTCAGGTACTACTCGAACTAGTCATCCCGCTCTCCATAGGGCGAAGCGCAGCGATCCCGAGGACGAAGTACGTTCTCGCTCATTAGTCCTTAACCTTTAAAATCTCATCCCAAGGTAAGTTCTCATCACCAAGAACCAAGAAGTTTGGGTTTTCCAAGGTTTCACGCTCATTGTAGGACAGAGGCTCAAGCTGAGTACTTAGAATCCGGCCACCCGCCTCTTCAACAATGCACTGAGTCGCAGCGGTATCCCACTCTCCGGTCGGCCCAAGGCGGAGGTAGCAATCCACAGCACCCTCAGCGACCAAGCACGCTTTAAGTGCTGCCGACCCCAAAGGCACCAAATCATAATTCCAACCGCTGCTCATACGACTAGTAATACGATTGATGTCCTGACGACGGCTGATCGCTATCGCGATAGGGTGTGCCTTACCATCATGGTTGTGGGATTTGATCCGCACACTTTCATCCATATCGGGAATCTTCCATGCCCCTTTGTCTTTATAGGCATAGTAAGTCACACCAGACACAGGGCCATAGACGACGCCCATTACTGGTTGATGATTTTCGACCAGTGCAATAATGGTCGCAAAGTCTCCGCTGCGAGCGATAAATTCCTGAGTCCCATCTAGTGGATCAACCAACCAGTAGCGACTCCATTGTGAGCGTTTTTCGAGGCTGATGTCTGCCGCTTCTTCGGACAAAATCGGAATATCCGGTGTTAGTTCAGCAAGCTGTTCCATAATAAGCTTATGGGCCGCGATGTCGGCACTAGTGACAGGTGTTTCATCACTTTTGGTGTAGGCTTGGTATTCTTTTTTCTCATAAATATCGAGAATTAGTTGGCCTGCCGAGCGGGCAATATCAATTACGGCTGGCAAATGGTGGGAGAGGTCTTCTGTCATTGGCATAGTCAATCCTTCACGCTCTACATTGATTATGGTTTTAAGATACGTAGAGCAAGCATCAGCGCGGTAATACTGCGCGCCTCACAAAAATCGAGGTGAGTCAGAAGTTCTTCGGCTTGGGCGAGTGGCCAGCGAATCACTTCCAGTGGTTCCGGTTCATCCCCTTCTAGTTGTTCTGAGTATAGATCCTCTGCGATAAACAGGGTCATTTTGCTTGAGAAATAAGAAGGGGCGAGCACTACATCTTTCATTGGCGTCAGTTTGTTGGTTCCCAAACCGATTTCTTCTTTTAGCTCTCGGTCTGCTGCTTGTGCTGGAGATTCTCCAGAATCAATCAAACCTTTAGGAAAACCAAGCTCATAACGCTCTGTACCCGCCGCATACTCACGAACCAGTAGTATGTCTCCTGCTGCGGTCACCGGTACCATCATCACGGCATTACGACCACTCGGCTTCATGCGTTCATAAGTCCGTTCGACACCATTGCTAAAACGTAAATCAAGTGCCTCAATAGCAAATAATTTGGACCGAGCTACTGTTTGTTTTTCCAAAATTTCTGGTGGATTCCGTTTAGACACTTGCTTGCTCCTTAGCGGTAGAGGAAGTCATTAATATATGAGAAAACTGCTATGTTTGAAAACAAAAAAGGGCTGACTTTTTCGTCAACCCTTTGTAGTACATATGGTTAAATCTTATGTTGAACCATTTATCAGTAGTAAGAGTGCTCGCCGCGATCATGCTCTGTTGCATCGCGAACCGCAGACAGTTCTCCTTCGAACTGTTGCAGTAACTCTTTTTCAATACCTTCTTTTAGCGTCACGTCGACCATAGAACACCCATTACAGCCGCCACCGAAGGCAACAATCGCAACACCGTCATCGGTAATCTCTACTAAGTTAACGTGGCCACCATGACCTGCTAATTGGGGGTTAACCTGCGTTTGGATTGCATATTCAACACGCTCAACCAATGGTGCATCATCAGAGACTTTACGCATTTTCGCGTTAGGCGCTTTCAACGTCAGTTGAGAGCCCATCTTGTCAGTGACGAAGTCAATCTCAGCATCTTCAAGGAATGGTAGACTCAACTCGTCAATGTAAGCGGAGAAACCTTCATACTTGATCTCAGTGTCTGAAGCTTCAATCGCTTCAGTTGGGCAGTAAGAAACGCCACATTCGGCATTTTGCGTCCCTGGATTCACAACAAATACGCGGATGTTTGTCCCTTCTGGCTGCTGGCTCAAAAGGTTAGCAAAGTGTTTTTGGGCATTTTCAGTAATAGTAATAGGATTTGACACGACGAATACCTGAGTAAATTTGTAGGTTATTTAAGCGCCATTTTACTCCTGATTTCCTCAAGATCTAGCCTTTTAGATCAAATCAGCGCTACTTTAGCGATTAGAAGGTTCAGGAGTGCGGCAAATGCAGTAAATATCAATAGTTTTCACACCTGCATCAAGCAACAATTGGCATAATTGATGCACCGTACTGCCTGTAGTTAACACATCATCGATAATAGCAATATGCTCGGCTTTTATCGATTGATTCAGACAAAAAGCCCGGCGAACATTCTCCTTACGCTGCTTTTTATTCATTCCTTGTTGTCTGTCCGTTGCTCGCACCTTTTTAAAGAGCGCTTTACAAGGTACGGCCAGTTCTCGTCCAATTTGGTATGCCAGATGCTGACTTTGGTTGTAGCCTCGATAACAGTAATGACGCCAATGCAAAGGGACAAACGTAATTAGGTCTGGTCGAGTATCGATACGCGGTACCAAAAGCAAAGCCAAGGTTTTAGCTTGCCAGTACTGGCCTTGATATTTCAGGCGGTGAACATAGCTCGATAGAGGCGGTTGATAATCCCCAACGCAGTATAAATTTGTCCACAACGGTGGTGAAACTAAACACTCTCCGCACATATCAACAGATTCAGGCGTCACTAGACCGCACCGTCTGCAACGCGCAACTGGCGCAAAACATTGCTGACAAAAGCTACAAAACAAGGGATGTGTCGCTTGCGATTCAATTATCATCTGGCATAAATCACAATGGCTTGGCAACAGGTAGGCTGTGTGTTTCTTGATCCAATCGGTTAACATGGCGCTCAATATCTTAGAACTCAATAGTTAACTTACCGCTTTAATTCAGGTGTAAAGGATGGAAAACGTGGTACAAAATGAGATCAAACCAACAACGCCATATTGGCAATCAACTGGTCATGGTAGCGATTTGGTCTTAGTACATGGTTGGGGAATGAATGGCGCTGTATGGCATCAGGCCGCTGAGCTGTTAAGCGAGCACTTTCGGGTACACGTTGTTGATCTACCTGGGTTTGGACATAGCCATCAATTGCATTTCGAAACGATGGAAGAGCTCATACAACAAGTGCTGGAGAACGCCCCTGACAATGCAATTTGGCTCGGCTGGTCTTTGGGCGGCTTGGTGGCAACGCATATCGCTATTCATCACCCTGAGCGCATCACTAAACTGATCACCGTGGCAAGCTCACCTAAGTTTTCAGCAGACAAACGCTGGCGCGGAATACAACCTCAAGTATTGAGTGCGTTTACAGAACAATTGGTCGACGACTTTCGTGTTACCGTAGAGCGTTTTATGGCGTTACAGGCAATGGGTAGCCCTTCTGCCCGACAAGACGTCAAAAACCTCAAGAAAGCCATCCTGTCTCGTCCAGAGCCAAATCCTCAATCCCTACTCACTGGCTTAAAGCTACTGGCACATGTAGATTATCGTCAGGCGCTACCTAATATCTCAATACCCACCCTACGCTTATACGGACGCCTTGATGGTTTGGTACCGGCTAAAGTCGCTACTGAGGTGGATACACTGATGCCAACCAGTAAGAGCTATGTATTTAGCGCTTCATCACATGCGCCATTCATGACCGAATTTAATGAGTTTTGTCAGCAAGTTACTCGCTTTTCTACTGACAGATAGCAATTATTTTATCCAACACGCTAAAATTATGACTCTACAGGCCGATAAGTAACCAAGCCAAGAAAACGCTGTTTTATTGTATTTTTGGCAGGGCGTGAGGAGGTTAAATGCTCGTATCACCTACAAATGTAAGTGTACCGCTGATCGCCCCATCGGTTAATGTGCAAACGGAGCAGGCAGCCAGAGACAATAAAGTCCGCGAGCCCGTCACTCCCACTGTGGCATTAACCAAAAGTAACGCTGAACGTAAAGTTAAAGCCGATGATAAAAGGCGACAACAATCCTCTTGGGATCCGGCTGAGCACCCAAGCTATGAAGCCAGCGAACAGGAAGACGTTAAAGCCACTTATCAGGAAGATCCGAAAGATACGCTCGAACGGATTTTTCAATTGATTGCTCTGGACAGCTACAGTGAAGATCAGGGCAAGGGCTACGCGATGCGCTTTCGGTTACCAAGGCACATAATCGATGCGGCGATAACTGAAGGCAAAATGGCCAAGCGCAGAACCGTGATTAAGTTTCACTACGGTGATGCGGTTGCACCCAATACACCTTCAGATGTCATTGCGGTGTTGTAGTACCTAAAGATTGAATTAGGAAATACCGAAAAAAATCCCCGCTATTGCGGGGATTTGTATTCTTAGCCGAAGCTATTTTTTGGCTTTGGCAAAAGCAGCGGCAAATGCCCCGCCCATCGCGCCATTTGCTGGCTCTTCACGACGACGTTGGCTACCTTTGTTGCTTTGGTTCTGACGTTGTTGACCACGTGGCGCGGTAGAACGCTGAGAGCGGTTATCTTGGCCCGGTTCATCATTAAGACGCATAGATAGGCCAATACGCTTACGCTGAATGTCCACTTCCATCACTTTGACTTTAACGATATCCCCCGCCTTAACGACTTCTCTTGGATCAGAGACAAATCGATCGGTTAAAGCAGAAATATGCACTAGGCCATCTTGATGCACGCCAATATCAACGAAAGCGCCAAAATTCGCCACGTTGGATACCACGCCTTCCAGCACCATACCCGGTTCGAGATCTGACACTTCATTTACGCCATCAGCGAACGCTGCGGTTTTGAATTCGGGGCGAGGATCTCGCCCTGGCTTGTCCAACTCTTTGATGATATCGCTGACCGTCGGAACACCAAAATTGTCATCGGTGTAATCCACGGCGTGCAAGCCACGCAGGAACTGAGTGTCACCAATCAATGCGCGAATGTCTTTGCTATTTTTCTCTGCGATGGCTTTCACAACAGGGTAAGCTTCTGGGTGAACCGATGACGCATCCAGCGGGTTATTACCATCCATAATACGGAGGAATCCGGCACACTGCTCAAAGGCTTTTGGCCCAAGGCGAGCGACTTTCTTCAGTGTAGTACGTGCTTCAAAGCGGCCATTTTCATCACGGTAGTCAACAATGTTCTGCGCAATAGTACTCGACAGCCCAGCTACTCGCGTTAACAAAGCAGGAGACGCCGTATTCACATCGACACCAACGGCGTTTACACAGTCCTCGACAACCGCGTCCAGACGCTTAGCCAGCATCGACTGGCTGACGTCGTGTTGATACTGGCCAACACCAATCGATTTAGGGTCAATTTTCACCAGCTCTGCCAGTGGATCTTGTAGACGGCGAGCAATCGACACTGCGCCACGCAGTGACACGTCCAAACCTGGGAATTCTTTGGCAGCCAGCTCTGACGCCGAATAGACGGACGCGCCCGCTTCACTGACCATAATCTTCTGCACTTTAAGGTTATTTCGCTTAATCAGATCAGCGACAAAACTGTCCGTTTCACGCGATGCCGTGCCGTTACCAATGGCAATTAGGTCGACATTAAACTGCTGTACCAGCTTCGCCACCACCTGAGCCGATTTGTCATACTGTTTTTGCGGCGGATGAGGGTAGATGGTTTCTGTTGCTAGCACTTTACCTGTTGAATCTACCACCGCGATTTTCGACCCCGTTCTCAAGCCCGGATCGAGACCTAGCGTAGCTCGTGGACCAGCTGGAGCCGCCATCAACAAATCCTTCAGGTTTGTGGCAAACACTTCAATCGCCTCGATTTCAGCACGCTCTTTCATCGCTCCCATCAGCTCAGTTTCCATGTGCATCGACACCTTGATGCGCCACGCCCAACTGATCGCTTGCTTACGCCACACATCCGCTGGGGCTTGGCTCAGTGAAATACCATAGTGATCGGCAATAATGGTTTCGCAATACGACTGGCGTGCGCCCTCTTCCTGCTCAGGGTCAGCATTCATCGCCAATGTTAAGAAACCTTCATTACGGCCACGCAACATAGCCAGTGCACGGTGTGATGGCACCTTGCTTAAGGCTTCGTTGTGCTCAAAGTAATCTTTGAATTTTTCGCCTTCGCGCTCTTTGCCTTCCACAACGCGAGCCACCAGCTCTGCGCTACGGTTAAGATGCGTACGAATTTTTTCCAGCAGGTTGGCATCTTCAGCAATACGTTCCATCACAATGGCACGCGCGCCATCAAGCGCCGCTTTCGTGTCTGCAATACCTTTGTCTGCATCAAGGTATTGAGCCGCTTCTTGCTCCGGCTCCGTCTGTGGTTCGTTCCATAATTTGTCTGCCAGCGGTTCCAAACCAACTTCAATCGCAATCTGACCTTTGGTGCGGCGCTTAGGTTTATAAGGCAGATACAGGTCTTCCAGACGAGTTTTACTGTCCGCCTGATTGATTTCAGTTTCGAGCTCAGTCGTCAATTTACCTTGCTCCTGAATGGATTTTAGAATCGTCTGACGACGATCATCCAATTCACGCAGGTAAGAGAGGCGGCTGTCGAGATTACGCAGTTGGGTATCATCCAAACCACCTGTCACTTCTTTTCGATAGCGGGCGATAAATGGCACCGTATTGCCATCATCGATGAGATTAACAGCAGCGTTAACTTGCTCAGTACGAACATTCAGTTCGTGAGCAATCATTTGACAGATAGCTTGGCTCATCCGTTGATTCTCTTAATTATATTGTGTGAAGGAGTTGGTCTGCTCTAGACATGGGGGCAAATCATGGATTTTGCAATGTTTTAAATCTTGCCCTGAAAAAATCACCGACGCCTGATAGACACGGTGCACATTTGTGTCAAAACTGCAGTCGCAATTGAAATATATTCATTACATTTAAGTAAGTTATATCATTTCGAGTTAGTTAATAAGCATCGATACATCGATTTAGTTTGGGAAATTATTGCATGAAGAAGCTCTCTTTGATTCTGACTTTGACAAGCGCCCTAATGACAGCCCCGCAAGCTTGGTCTGAAACCCTTTCCACTACCACACAAAACCCTGCCTACCAGCTGGATAACGCACTGATTCTCGGACGCATCGAAAATGTCTACTATGGCGATATTCCAGAACTCAAAGGCGTACCCTTTATGGGCAAGATCGATACTGGCGCCGACACCACATCGATTCATGCTGAAAACATTCACATCACTAGCACGCACCCAGACTTTGAAGACTTGACCGATGATGACCTACTATGGGCAGTGGTCAATGATCGGCGAAGAAACAAGCTAAAGAGAAATACAGAAACCTACTTGTCTTATCAGGTCACGATTGCCTTTACCATTCGCCACCCGTATACCGGCGAAAACATCAACATCAAAGATGATCTCGAACGCATCAGCATCATCCGCAGCCGCTCCAGCGAAAAACCGATCCTTCGTCCAGCAGTACGAATGCCACTGACGATCGGTGGCCGCACCGTGGATGCCATGATTAACCTCACCAAACGTAGCCAGTTCTCGTCACCCATCCTGATCGGTAAAACGTTTCTTGAAGATAATGCTTGGGTGATGGCGAGTTATGATTACCTCCAAGAGCAGCCGCATGCTCAAGTCATCGGCAAAAAAGAAACAGTAGAAGTTGGCGGCGTGCCCTATAAGGTCAGTGTTGCGACCACTAGCCGTTACACCAACGCCCATGCTTTGGATGTAAAAATCGACAAAAAGGCTCAATCAGTCTCGTTCAAATTGGAAGATGACAAAGGCAAACGCAAACCCATGACTCTGCCATTGATTCGTATCTTGAGCACCAGCAATGGTCAGCGTCCGCTGGTTTACCTACCAGTCAAGCTCAACCATAATCACACTCAGCATTGGCTGGTTTATTTACGTGACCGCAGCCATTTAAACAGCCAGATCAGCCTTGGACGAGATGTCGCCAGTGAACATTTCGTTATCGATACCGACAGCGAAAACCTGCTCAAAAAAGCCGATACTAGCTTCAAGACGGCCCTCAAGTCTGATCCATTGGTGATCTCACCCAAAGAGACCATCACCATAGACCAAGAGTTCAGCATTCCTGCACAGCCTAGTTTTATCGTTAAAACTCCACTACTGAGAGTCAAAGAGTTTGAACTCAGCAAGAAAAGCGGCAAGGAACAGGTCAGTTTCACTCTTGAAAACCGCCAAGGTGAAATCAAAACATTGACTAAGCCTGTCCTGCGTAAACTCAAAGTCGGCAAGTCCGTTCGTCCGGTTGTGGAAGGTGTATTCGAGTTAGGAGACAAAAAACGAGAACTAGAATTTGCTATCGATAGTCTTGGCAAAAGTGACACCAAACCTTTCTTTGTCATGGGCCACAGCATGGCGAAAAGCAATGTACTACTCAACACTCGTACAGAGGATCTACTCAGCCCAAGTCCGCTATTCAGAGCTGGTCACATTGAAGTCGTTCAAGTCGAAGATCTGGCTTTTCCGGTCAAACTAGATACAGGAGCGGATGTCAGCTCAATCAATGCCAAGAACATCAAGCAATATCAGAAAGATGGCAAAGATATGGTCACGTTCACCTACGAAAATGATGTCGGGATGAAACAGGAATTCACTCGAGAAGTAGTCGATGTGATGCGCATTACAGCCAAGAAAGGGGAAAAAGCCAACGTGCGCCCTGTGGTTGAAATGCGAGTCAGGCTGGGAGAGTTGGATAAGATCATTCGCGTTAACCTCCAAGACAGAGGGCGCTTCCACTACAGCATGATTTTAGGCAAAAACTTCCTCAAATATGGGGCCATTGTTAGCAGTGATAAGGACTACATCATTACTGAAAAACCGGACTACGAAAAATAAAAGACAAGTGCCGCGCTCATCTGCGCGGCCCCCTTTTCAACGGCTATAACAAATACTGTTCACAAACCACTCTTTCTCGCCTTCCGGCGTTTTGACGCTGAATTCGTCATCCACTTCTTTCTTTAACAGGGCTCGCGCCATTGGCGAGTCAATCGAGATATAATCTTTGGCGCCACCATAAATTTCATCAGGGCCAACAATGCGAAACTTTTTCACTTCTCCAGCTTCATTTTCCACTTCGACCCATGCACCAAAAAACACTTTTCCTTCCTGCTGCGGAGCGTAATCCACCACTTTCACCTGCTCAAGACGCTTGCGCAGATAACGTACACGACGATCAATTTCACGCAGACGTTTCTTATTGTACTGATAATCCGCATTTTCTGAGCGATCACCTAAACTCGCTGCCCAAGTCACTTTTTTAGTCACTTCTGGGCGATCTTCTTTCCATAGAAAATCGAGTTCTTTTTTAAGTCGGTCAAAGCCTTCGCGTGTGATTAGGTTTGTTTTCATATTTCTGACGCTAGTGAATTGAATATGGCGTATACATTAGCTAAAAAGGACTTAAAAAGGTAATAATCGTTAACAATTCTTTGCGCCACTTTCATCAGAACAATGTTACATTTTGATTCGTGAGAAAGGGCTGTACATTAGCTCTGACAAAGCGCTGTCTTATTTAATAGGTGGAATCATTACATGCAAGAAAATCATAAGATCTTAGTCGTTGATGACGATGCACGTTTGCGTGCATTGCTGGAGCGTTACTTGTCTGAACAAGGATTCCAAGTACGTAGTGTCGCTAACAGTGAGCAGATGGACCGCCTTTTAACCCGTGAAAACTTCCACCTGATGGTATTGGATTTAATGCTACCAGGTGAAGATGGCCTGTCTATTTGCCGTCGCCTGCGCAACGCTAACAGTACCTTACCGATCCTGATGCTCACTGCAAAAGGTGATGAAATTGACCGAATTGTTGGCTTGGAAGTTGGCGCAGACGACTACCTGCCAAAACCATTTAACCCACGTGAGCTGCTGGCACGCATCAAAGCAGTATTGCGTCGTCAGACAACTGAACTGCCCGGTGCACCTAGCTCAGAAGAGTCGGTGGTCGAATTCGGTGAGTTCAGCCTAAACCTTGGTACACGTGAAATGTTTCGCGGTGAGGAGTCAATGCCTCTGACCTCAGGCGAATTTGCGGTGCTTAAAGCACTGGTTACCAATGCCCGTGAGCCGATGTCACGTGACAAACTAATGAATATGGCCCGCGGTCGTGAGTATTCTGCCATGGAACGATCCATCGACGTACAGATTTCTCGTCTGCGTCGTATGCTGGAAGTTGATCCGAGTAAACCTCGTTATATTCAAACTGTATGGGGCTTAGGCTACGTTTTCGTACCAGACGGCAAAGAAGCATAATTGCTCACCTGATGAGAGTGCGAGACTGTGTCTCGCACTTTTTGTTTTCACCTCAATCAAGGCCACCAATATGCGTATTCGCAGTTCCTTTACTCAATCGATTTTTATCTTTCTTACCTTATTGATTGCCAGTCAGGTTTACTCCTACTACGCCGTGTTTAACTATGCTTTGATGCCCAGCCTTCAGCAGTTTAATAAGATCCTCAGTCACGAAATCAATTTAATGCTCGACGATTCAGCAGCCATCGAGGGTGGATTGCAGATGGATGCTCCACTAAGACGCAGAGTGTTAGAACAGCTTGGCGTCACCATCCACGCCGACGATAGCCCGATAGCAGATGAGTATTATCATGCTGTCAGTATTGATCTCATGAGCGAGGAGATGAGCAAAGAACTCGGTTCACCGACCGATGTACGCATGATGCTAGGTACTGACAGCTACATTCTGTGGATGAGAATCGATTCATTGCCCGGTTCGCTGCTGCGTATTCCGCTATCTGAACTGCAGGAAGAAGACTTTGCGCCCTTATTTCGCAATAGCTTAATTATGGCGTTACTCATTGTCGCCGGTGGTTGGCTTTTCATCCGTTTACAAAACCGACCTTTGATTGATCTAGAAAAAGCCGCCAAAGGTGTTGGTCGAGGGGACATTCCTCCGCCATTACCTGAGAAAGGCGCGACGGAAATCCGTTCGGTGACAAGGGCATTCAATCAGATGTCTAAAGGTATTCAGGCTCTAGAAGAAGACCGTACTCTGCTCATGGCCGGTATCAGTCATGATTTGAGAACCCCTCTGACTCGGATCCGGCTTGCTACTGAAATGATGTCACCGGAAGATAGCTATTTGGCTGAAGGCATCATCAGTGATACCGAAGAGTGTAACGAGATCATCAGCCAGTTTATGGACTACCTAAAACCCGTCAACAAAGATTCATTCATCGACGTTGACCTTAATGACATCGCCAATGATATTGCAACTTCAGAAGGTGGTTATGAGATTCAAATTGAAACTGAGCTGCAACAGCCCCTTAGGTTTACCAATGGCAGCCCGATCGCGATTAAACGAGCAGTAAGCAACCTAGTTGTAAACGCCATACGGTATGGTGATGGTTGGGTCAAAGTCAGCACCGGTGTCACTGCAGATAATAAACGGGTTTGGGTGTGTATAGAGGACAACGGTCCGGGTATAGAGCAAAGCCAAGTAAGCAAGCTGTTTGAACCTTTCACCCGCGGCGACACCGCCAGAGGCAGTGAAGGTACAGGCCTTGGACTCGCCATAGTGAAGCGTATTGCTAGCCAACATAAAGGGACGGTGCTAATCAATAATCGCAGCGGTGGTGGCTTACGGGCGCAGATCAGTTTTCCAGCAGTCGGCAAATAGCCTCTCTGTCTCGTCCTAAAATACG
>NZ_JXXU01000046.1 GCF_000967495.1 Vibrio neptunius
AAGAAAGATGCGGTTGCTGCTGCCATCGCACGCGCCAAAGCTCGTAAAGCGCAGCAGCAAGCATCATCGGATACTCTGACTACCGAACCAGCAAGCGTTGAAGCTGCTGAAGAAGATCCAAAAAAAGCCGCTGTTGCTGCGGCCATCGCACGCGCGAAAGCACGTAAAGCTCAACGAGAACAAAACAATAAATTTGAGGAGAACGAGTAGTGGCCTTTTTCATTGCCAGCTCACCCCACGCTCACAGCCGGAGAAGCACCCCAGACCTAATGAAGTGGGTGGCGATGTGTGCTTTGCCCGGCTTAATCGCTCAGACCTACTTTTTTGGCTGGGGAACGTTAATTCAACTCGGCTTTGGCATTATTGTTGGGCTTTTGCTTGAAGCAGGTGTCATGTTCGCGCGGAAACGCCATCCGATGTCAGCCTTGCGGGACAATAGTGCAATCGTAACAGCTTGGTTACTTGCTGTAGCGATCCCCCCACTATCACCTTGGTGGCTCATCACGATTGGTTTAATTTTTGCGATTTTGATTGCCAAGCATCTGTATGGCGGTATTGGGCAGAATCTCTTTAACCCTGCCATGGTCGCTTATGTTGTATTGCTTATTTCCTTCCCAGTGCAAATGACCAGTTGGATATCACCCGCCGAACTGCAGCCTACAACAAGTTCGTTAGGTGATGCTTTTTCACTGATTTTCACTGGATTTAACCTAGATGGTTTATCACTTCAGCAGATTCGAACGGGTATAGATGGCACGACGATGGCAACGCCACTCGATGCTTTCAAAACCGCACTGCATACAGGAAATACGGCTGCCGAGGCTCTCCACCAGCCTCAATTCAGTGGTCTGGCAGGTATCGGTTGGGAATGGGTCAACCTGGCTTATTTAGCCGGTGGATTAGTACTGATCAAGTTAAGAGTGATCAACTGGCATATCCCGGTAAGCTTCCTGGTTAGCCTGACGGTGATGAGCGGCTTGTTTGCTATCTTGATCCCAGGAGAGACGGCGTCTCCGCTCATACATATACTCTCCGGGGCGACCATGCTCGGTGCTTTCTTTATTGCCACCGACCCCGTTTCTGCTTCTACGACGGTCAAAGGGCGACTGATTTTCGGTGCTTTCATTGGCGCAATGGTATTCATTATCCGAAGTTGGGGAGGCTTCCCTGACGGTGTCGCCTTTGCGGTACTGCTTGGCAACATGTGTGTGCCCTTGATCGATTACTACACCAAGCCTAGAACCTACGGCCACTAAGGAGCAGCATGTTAAACGCTATTCGCAAAAACGGTGCAATACTCGCCATTTTCGCCTGTGCTTCAACAGGCGTGGTCGCACTCACGCACTATTTGACTAAAGATCAAATCAGCCAGCAAGAACAAGCGCAACTGCTGTCTGTCCTCAACCAAGTAATTCCTCCTGAGATGCATGACAACAGCTTATATGAGTCCTGCACCTTAGTTTCCGACCCTGCTTTAGGCACTGACGAAACCATGCCTGTCTATATGGCGAGTAAAAATGGCAAACCGACTGCATTGGCGATAGAGGCTATCGCCCCAGATGGTTACAACGGCGCGATTAAAATTATTGTTGGTATCCAACAAGACGGCAAAGTTTTAGGAACACGAGTTCTAAATCATCAAGAAACACCTGGACTGGGCGATAAAATTGACTTGCGTGTCACCGATTGGATCCTGAGCTTCGCTGGTAAAAAGGTCACGCCTGAAAATGAAGCGGATTGGAAAGTACGCAAAGATGGTGGACAATTCGATCAGTTTACTGGGGCAACGATAACGCCAAGAGCCGTCGTCAAAGCAGTAAAAAATACAGTACAATTTGTCAACGAAAACCGCACACAGATTCAAAACCAGCCACGCCATTGTGGAGGCAACAATGAGTGATCATAAAACACTGATTAAAAACGGTATGTGGGACAACAACCCAGCTCTGGTTCAACTACTGGGTCTCTGTCCATTGCTGGCGGTATCTTCAACCGTCACCAATGCTTTGGGTTTGGGCATTGCCACATTACTGGTATTGGTTGGTTCCAACGTCACTGTGTCTCTAGTACGTGACTATGTGCCAAAAGAAGTACGCATCCCTGTTTTCGTGATGATCATTGCCGCTTTGGTCACCTGCGTTCAATTGCTGATGAATGCTTACGCCTATGGCCTTTATCTATCTTTGGGTATTTTCATTCCTCTGATCGTAACCAACTGCATCATCATTGGCCGCGCCGAAGCGTTTGCTTCAAAGAACGATGTATTACCTTCCGCACAAGATGGATTCTGGATGGGACTAGGCATGACGAGTGTCCTTGTTGTCTTGGGCGCAATGCGCGAAGTAATTGGTAACGGTACCCTATTCGATGGTGCTGACCTATTGCTTGGCAACTGGGCAAGTGCTTTACGAATTGAGATATTCCATTTTGACAACAGCTTCTTACTGGCGCTACTTCCACCTGGCGCCTTTATCGGAGTTGGATTGCTCATTGCACTGAAAAACATCATCGACAAACAACGAGAAGCTCGTCAGCCAAAACTAGAAAAACCGACTATTGAACGAGCTCGCGTCACCAACCAGTAATCACTGGCTTACACACTGGAAAGCAGCTTCATCATGAACAAAGAAAAACGAGTACAAATACTGGAGCGTCTCAGGGAAAACAACCCAAACCCTCAGACTGAACTGAACTGGAGCACACCTTTCGAACTGTTGATTGCCGTGCTCTTATCCGCGCAGGCAACCGATGTCAGCGTCAATAAAGCGACCGACAAACTTTACCCAGTGGCAAACACACCACAGGGCTTGTTCGATTTAGGCGTCGATGGTGTCAAAGAGTATATCAAGACCATCGGTCTGTTTAACTCAAAAGCAGAGAACGTGATTAAAACCTGCCGTATTCTGCTCGATCAACATAATGGTGAAGTCCCTGAAGATAGAGCTGCACTTGAGGCTCTGCCAGGTGTCGGACGAAAAACTGCCAACGTTGTACTCAACACCGCGTTTGGCTGGCCGACGATTGCCGTTGACACTCATATTTATCGCGTCTCGAACCGTACCAAGTTTGCGATGGGAAAAAATGTCGATCAGGTTGAAGAGAAGCTACTTAAAGTCGTACCGAAAGAATTCAAACTCGATGTACACCATTGGTTGATTCTTCATGGACGCTACACCTGCGTTGCACGTAAGCCTCGCTGCGGTAGCTGTATCATTGAAGACTTATGTGAGTTTAAAGAGAAAGTTTACCCAGAAAACTAGGAGAGCAAAGCAATGTCAAACGGGCGTATTTTACACACCATGCTACGTGTGGGTAATTTAGATAAATCGATCCAATTTTATACTGAAGTCATGGGGATGCAGTTACTGCGTACCAATGAAAATAAAGAATATGAGTACACGCTTGCCTTCTTGGGTTACGGCGATGAATCTCAAGGAGCAGTCATTGAACTGACGTACAACTGGGGCACCACAGAGTACGATTTGGGTAGTGCATTCGGCCATATCGCAATCGGTGTTGAAAATATCTATCAAACTTGTGATGCCATCAAAGCTGCCGGTGGCAATGTCACTCGTGAACCAGGACCAGTAAAAGGTGGAACGACTCATATTGCCTTCGTTAAAGATCCTGACGGCTATATGCTAGAGCTCATCCAAAACAAACAAGCATCAGCAGGTCTCGAGGGCTGAACGACCTCATCATGAATTCTATAGGGCCGCATTCAGCTGCCCTATTATTTTCACTTTACATGATAATAATTATCATTTAATCTCCAGATATTGTGAATTCGGAGAGTGATAAAACAATGGGTATCGCTGAGTGGGAAAAACACACGCTACTGGCTGATCTGGCAATGAACAATGACGATCATCTGCGTAGTATCCTTCACTATCAACAAGCTCTGACATTAAGTGAGAGAATTGGTGATTCCAGCGAAATTGATGTTGAAGACAGGCTGATGATCTCTGTCATTTCCTGCCACAATATGGCTTCGTTTTGGCGAACGGTTGGTGATACGAAATACGAACTCAAATACCTTCAGTTGGCTTCAGAAAAAGTCCTTACCTTGGTGCCTCAATGCCCAAATAGCGATTGTGATGCCTTCGTCGATTCCATGGGCTGTTGTAAGAAGGCGCTCATCGAATTCATGAAACGACACCCAAATCCAAAGATAGCGAAATTGGTCCAGGATATAGACTCTGCGACCAACTGTAACTTGATCGCTAAGTTCCGACTCAACTAATAGTCATGCACAATAAAAAAACCAGCCTTGCGCTGGTTTTTACTATCAGACTTGAGTCCGTCCCAGAGATATGACGACTCGGCGATTTTTGTCTTTACCCAATGGTGAAGCGTTATCACCTACAGGACGACGACGCCCATAGCCCTGAACCTGAATCCTATCCTCAGGTAAGCCTAAAGATTGAAAGTAATCGCGCAGAACTTCCGCTCGCTGCTCTGACAAATTCTGGCTAGCACTTTTACTCTCATCATTCGCGGTGTATGTCGAGACTAAAACCAAATCTATGTCTTGATTATGGCGAATGTACTCCGCTATCTGGGCTAAGCGCTTCTGCGATGCCTTGTTCAACTGAACACTTGAGCGATCATAGTGCAAAATAGTAAAAGCAATATCTTCAAAGCTGTATGGCAACAAATTCGCGATACAGTCGCTGAACGCATTGTAGGAAGGTTGGAACAAGACTGAAGACAATGACACTTCTATACGCTGATCGCGACTTTGCCATTCCTGATAACTGAACGTTGGATAACGCCCTTTTTCGAGTTCAGTTAGAATACTCCACGCTGTTTGCCCACCAACATAACCATCGAACTGTTGGAAAAAACGAATGTTAGTAATTCGCTCCGCACTGTCGCCAGGACGCCAAACTGGGGGCATAGAAACCAATGACACGTCGCGGGTTTTCCCCATTGGTCGCTTCATTTTTAGCTCGAAATCAAGATTGATCTTTTTGCTTGCGTGGGAAGAAAAAACAGCGTCGCCGTAATTTGGGATCGGATGCACCATACGACACTCCAGTGGCGTGTTTGCTATCATTTGCCACTGCGACTGTTGTGGCTTAGCCGCATAGTGAACATCCATCGCCGATGCTGAACAGGCAATAGAGGCGAATGTTAACGTTAAACAAGGGGCTAACAGTCTCTTCATGGGGGGCGGATTCTCTTACTAAACGCGGCGCAAATTTGCCGCTAATACTTCTACAGCATTCAGAATGCAATAATCTCGCCAGAAACTTATTTAATGCCTATATTTCTATCAATAAATACCGAATATCATTAATTGAACGATCCGGTTTGTCTTACCCCGAGAATCTGCAATAATGCTGCACTTGTCACATAATACTAGGCCAACATGACTGTAGAAAACGAAGCATTGACGCTCAAAAAACGATTTCGTGGCTATTTTCCTGTCGTTATCGACGTAGAAACTGCAGGATTTAACGCTAAAACAGATGCACTGCTGGAAATCTGTGCCGTCACTCTGAAAATGGATGAAAATGGCGACCTTCAGCCTGCTTCAACCATACATTTTCATGTTGAGCCCTTCGAAGGAGCCAACCTCGAGAAGGAAGCTCTGGATTTTAACGGCATTCATGATCCCTTCAGCCCACTGCGTGGTGCAATACCAGAATCAGAAGCCCTAAAAGAAATTTATAAGCTTGTTCGCAAAGAGCAAAAAGCGGCCGATTGCGCTCGTGCGATTATGGTTGCACACAACGCAACTTTTGATCACAACTTTGTTATGGCCGCTAGTGAACGCAGCAAGCTCAAACGCGTCCCTTTCCATCCCTTCGCAACGTTTGATACCGCTACGCTAAGCGGCTTGGCTTATGGTCAAACAGTATTAGCCAAAGCGTGTAAAACCGCAGGGATGGATTTTGACAATAAAGAAGCCCACTCTGCCCTTTACGATACACAGAAAACGGCAGAGCTCTTCTGCGGCATCGTCAATAAATGGAAAGCATTAGGTGGCTGGCCACTTGTTGATAATGACGCTGAAGACAATAACTAAAAAAGTAAACACAACAAACGAGTAAACTATGAATCCTGTGGTAATTTCAGTATGTATCATGCTGCTTCTAGCCCTGATGCGCGTGAATGTCGTGGTCGCCCTGACATTCAGTGCTATCGTCGGTGGACTGGTCGCAGGCATGAGCCTAAATGATGCGGTAGCCGCATTCGAAAGTGGTCTTGGGGGCGGTGCAACGATTGCCTTGAGCTACGCGATGCTGGGCACCTTTGCTGTAGCAATCTCTAAGTCGGGCATTACTGACTTACTGGCCAACAGTGTCATCAAACGCATCCATGGAAAAGAAAACGGCTCTGCGTCAACAGGTCTCAAGTATGCAGTGTTAATCGCGCTGATCTTAGTGACCATGTCATCTCAGAATATCGTTCCTGTGCATATCGCCTTTATCCCTATTCTTATTCCACCTCTATTAGGCGTGTTTGCCAAGCTGAATCTAGACCGTCGTATGATCGCCTGTGTGCTGACTTTTGGTCTTGTAACACCCTATATGGTGTTACCTGTTGGGTTCGGTGGTATCTTCCTCAACAATATCTTGCTTAAAAACCTACACGACAATGGTTTAGAGTCTGTTGTGGCAAACCAAGTTCCCGTCGCTATGTTACTGCCAGCAGCGGGTATGATCTTCGGTTTATTAACAGCCATTTTCTTTAGTTACCGTAAGCCTCGTCAATATAAGGAAACAGAGCTGACACACGTTGACGAAAACACACCGTCAATCAACAAAAAGAATATCCTAATTGCTTGTGCAGGTATCATCGCAGCACTTACTGTCCAGTTAACCACAGGTTCGATGATCATCGGTGCCCTAGCTGGTTTCATGGTCTTTACGTTTGGTGGTGTGATCGCATGGAAAGAAACCCATGACGTGTTCACTAAAGGCGTGCATATGATGGCGATGATTGGCTTCATCATGATTGCGGCCGCTGGGTTTGCCGCCGTCATGAAGCAAACTGGCGGTGTAGAGTCTTTGGTCGAGGCACTATCGACCAGCATCGGTGACAACAAACCGCTCGCCGCTCTTCTGATGTTGATTGTTGGCCTATTGGTGACTATGGGTATAGGCTCGTCGTTCTCAACTATCCCTATCATTGCAACGATTTACGTACCTCTCGCTGCTGCATTTGGCTTCTCACCAATGGCAACAATCGCTCTAGTCGGTACCGCTGCTGCATTGGGTGATGCAGGGTCTCCGGCCTCTGATTCAACACTTGGCCCAACATCCGGCCTGAATGCTGATGGGCAGCATGAACACATTTGGGAAACCGTAGTACCGACTTTCGTTCACTACAACATCCCATTGATTGTGTTTGGTTGGATTGCGGCTATGGTTCTCTAGTCGAGCCAACAGAAAATCAACACACATAAAAAAAGCTGACTTTGATAGTCAGCTTTTTTATTACCTGTTGGATGTTACTTAGCGTGCTTGTCTGCCACAGCAGACAGGACTGGCACCATGTCTTTCAGCAACTCTTCTTCTACAGGCTTGCCCGAAGAATCCGTCACGTTGATAGATGTGCGGTTACCTAAATCACCGAATAGGAAAGTATAAGTCCCTGATGAGAGTCCAATCGGCTTTACGCCAATTTCGGTCCAGAATGCATCATCTGGTGCAGCGTACTTGGCTTTCACTGTACCTTGTGATTGATTACGCTCTTCAATAGTGAAGCCCATTTCAGGCAGTAGCTTAGGCAGACGAGGCCATAGCATATTGTATGACGTACGTGCAATAATCACAGGGAAGCCACTGCGGTCAGTACCCATAGAGATCGGGATCTGCTTAACCAGTTCTTGAGCACGACGCGCCGCCGCTTGACGAATGTCTAAGTCGTAACGAGCAGTCACAAGGTTTGTCATCAAAGCGTTATAACGCTCTTTATTCGTTGCGGAGACTGGCATTTGCTTGCCAGCTTCACGCCAATCAATCAAAGAGATCTTAAAGCCGTAGCGATTGTTCACCTCAACACTGGTGATTTCGTAACGAGAGCCGATCACAGCGTCTTCGTCTTCAGACTTCCAGCTGACCCAATCCGTCTCGATACGATTATCCGTTTGCACACGAATAGCAATGTTCTGTTCTTGCATCATGTTTAGCGCCGTTTGCCAGACTTTATCCAGCTCGTCTTGGCGCAGTAACCACAAGGTTACTTCACCATTCTTTCGCTCTGCACGCGCACCTGGGATCAACTCCAGAACCTGTTGTGGTGGGCGAATATCCACATCACGACCGACACCACCACGAAACTCTCCTTGAGGGATCTGGTAGTTGGTATAGTTACGCGGATTCACACCTTCTACGTTATTCCACTCAGTCAGAGGCGGAGTATTGAGGTAATCAAAATCGTCCTTCGCCTGACGACGCTGAGTGGCATCGCCAGAACAGGCACTTAAAACAAAAACAGCTAGCGAACTGACCACTAGCTGATGAGACAATTTCATTGAAACTCCTGATAAGTAAATGCCGAAGTTTGTGCTTCGGCAATTCATTCTAATTTAGTAGATGCAAGCTTCCGTCATTGCCTGTGCCACAATTGGACGAGCATTTTCAGACAACTCTGTCAGTGGCAGTCTTAAGTCACCATGGGCAATCAAGCCCATTTTATGCGCAGCCCACTTCACTGGGATCGGGCTCGACTCGACAAACAAGTTTTTATGAAGCAGCATCAAGCGTTGGTTGATAATTTCGGCTTCTTCGTACTTACCTTCAAGAGCAAGTTTCATCATTTTCGCCATATCTTCCGCTGCGATGTTATTCGTAACAGAAATCACACCCTGGCCACCTTGCTTAACAAAATCGAGGCCACTCGAATCATCACCACTTAGTAAGATAAAATCTTTGCCACAAAGTTCACGATGAATTGCAATTCTGCTCAAATCACCCGTTGCGTCTTTCAGCGCCACGATATTATCGATTTCTGCAAGGCGAGCAACTGTTTCTGGCAACAAATCTACCGCTGTGCGACCTGGCACGTTGTACAGGATTTGTGGTACGTCACTTTCTTCAGCAATCGCCTTATAGTGTTGGAACAAACCTTCTTGGGTTGGTTTGTTATAGTATGGCGTCACACTTAAACAACCAGCAATTCCTGAGTTGTTCAATAAGCGACTGAAAGTGACTGATTCATGAGTAGCATTTGCACCTGTCCCTGCGATAACAGGAATACGGCCTTCAGCAAACTCTACCACTTTAGTCACAACCTTGACATGCTCTTCCACAGTTAAGGTTGCAGATTCACCTGTTGTGCCCACGGCCACAATGCCATCAGAGCCAGCGTCGACATGAAAATCTACAAGTTTTTTCAGGCTTACGTAATCTACTTCGCCATCATTATTAAACGGTGTAATTAACGCTACGATACTTCCTGAAAACATGTCCTTCTCCCTAATTTAGATACTGTCTGCATGGTACTGTAAGGCGATTGAAAAAGACAAGGAATTAAACCCGCTTAAATCACCTATTTGAGTGAATATTTATCAGATGTTAGAACTCTAGCAACTTACGCCTTTTTTACCGCTTGTTGTCAGCCTGAGGTTATAAATACTAAGCCCTCAGACAAGGTTGGCAACGAGCGAAGAAAATTGCATTAGATTTGTATGTGGCGGACAGTTTTCTCTTCAGTAACTGTGCTAAGCTATCTGGTTAATAATCATAACAATGCTCGAAGTGATATTATGACTCAACATCTGGTGATTACAGCGGTAGGAACAGACCGCCCTGGTGTCTGCAACCAAGTGGTTCGCCTTGTCACACAATCTGGATGCAATATTGTTGATAGTCGCATTGCGCTTTTTGGCAATGAATTCACCCTCATTATGTTGCTGTCAGGCAACAACGCAGCCGTGACACGTGTTGAGAGCACTTTGCCACTATTAGGCCAACAACTTGATCTCATCACCATGATGAAACGTACATCACAGCACGCTCGTGCTGACAACGCTTACAGTTTGGAAGTCTACGTTGAATCCAATGATGAAGTTGGCCTAACAGAGAAATTTACTCAGTTCTTCGCTGATAAAAATATTGGACTTTCCTCTCTCAGCGCACAGACCATAGACAAAACGAAAATCCAGTCATCGCAAAATCAGTTTCACATTGCCATCACGGCCACGGTTGACATTGATTGTAATTTGATGCAATTGCAGGAAGAATTCGAAACATTATGCTCAAGCCTTGGCGTTCAAGGCTCGTTAAACTTCATAAAGAACAGTCAATAAAAAGGAAAATCAATGAACACGCTAACAGCTGGTACTCCAGCTCCGGCATTTTCCCTGCTGGATCAAGACGGCAACACAGTGTCACTCAGTGACTTTGCTGGTAAAAAAATTCTTTTCTATTTCTATCCAAAAGCCATGACACCAGGCTGTACGGTTCAAGCGCAAGGTTTGCGTGATACGAAAGCAGAATTGGACGCTCACAATGTGGTCGTGCTTGGCGTCAGTATTGATCCAGTGAAACGCCTAGGTAAATTTATCGAACGTGACAACCTCAACTTTACCTTGCTGTCAGATGAAGATCACGCGGCGGCTGACCAGTTCGGTGTGTGGGGCGAGAAGAAGTTTATGGGTAAAGTCTATGACGGCCTGCACCGCATCAGCTTCCTTATCAATGAAGAAGGTATCATCGAGCACGTCTTTAATAAGTTTAAAACGAAAGATCATCATGAAGTGGTTTTAGATTACTTGAACGGAAACAAGTAACTCATTACTGTCAAAAAAAACGCCAGCGTATCGCTGGCGTTTTTTTAATTCGTTACACTTACACAATAAACTTGTTCAGTATTGCATCTTGCTCACGAACGTTTTCCGTCTGTACTTGCATGGCAATATTGGCGTTTTCTGCAGAGTCAGACACCTGTGTCGACAAGTCTTTAATCTTCACCGTGTTGCTGTTGATCTCTTCCGCCACTAAGCTCTGCTCTTCCGCAGCTGAAGCAATCTGCATGTTCATGTCGGTAATACTCTGAATCGCATCACGAATTTGTTGCAAAGACTCATTCGCTGCCTGAGCTTTTTCCACCGCGTCCACTGCCGTGTTCTTGCTTTCATGCATTGCCGCTGACACTGAGCTTGCGCCCGCTTGTAGCTGCTCAATCATGCTGCGAATCTCAGTGGTCGATTCCTGAGTACGCTGCGCAAGTGTTCGAACTTCATCTGCTACCACAGCGAAACCTCGACCAGATTCCCCCGCACGTGCTGCTTCAATAGCCGCATTCAAGGCCAATAGGTTAGTTTGATCGGCAATATCATTGATGACTTTAAGGATGGTTTCAATGTTGGCTGTCGCAGACTCTAGACCTTGCACTTCTTCAACGGCTTGATCGATTCGCGCCGACAATGCATCAATCGATGACGTGGTAGCGCTCACCACAGAGGAGCCTTGCTGTGTCGCTTCATCCGCGTCCTTTGCGGCACCTGCAGCACCTTGAGCGTTGTTCGCAACTTCTGTTGCCGTCACAGCCATTTCGTTCATTGCTGTCGCTAGTTGCTCAAGTTCTTGCAATTGGCTGCGCATCGCCTCCGCTGATTCTTGTGAGCCCTGAACCGTCATTTCAGTACCACGAAGGATCTCAGCACCAATGGCTTTCGACTGCTGAATTTGCTTTTGCAAAGTTTCCGTAAAGGTATTGAAGCCTTCCGCCAGCTCAGCAAACTCCTTATCAGTGTTCGTGTCCAGACGTTTGGTTAAGTCACCCTGGCCCGAAGCAACGTCTTTGATGGCTTCGTTGAGTGTTCCTAGGGGACGCATCAGAACCTTGATTAAAAAGCTTAATACCGCAACGCTTAAGACAACACTTATCAAGGTATAAATAATTGAGCTGTTGCGCATCTCACTAATAGCTGCAAACGCGATACTCTCATCAACAATCGCGCCGATATACCAGTTTTCACTTGGTACTTTAGTAAAGTGAACTAGGTAGGAGCGGCCGTCTTTTTCAATACGTTGATTACCCTCTTTAATAGTCGCTTCTGGCAAATAGGTAGTCAGGTTTTGGCCATTATTCTCGGCATCAGGGTGTGCGATAGTAGTCCCATCAGCGGCGATAATAAACAAGTAACCCGCATCCAATAGGTTGGCACTGTTAACTAAATCCGCTAACCCTGTTAACTCTAAATCGTAGAACATCGCTGCGGTAAACTGGCCATTGTCTCGAACTGGTGTACCGATAGAAATAATGACTTTCTTCGAGGAGATATCGACATAGGGAGCAGTGACGACAAGCTTGCCTTGCGCTTTGGCATCTTTATACCAAGGTCGGATACGTGGATCATAATCAGGACCAGCTTCCCAGCCATCATCATTTTCTACCACAAAACCATCCGCTTCATAGCCGTAACCAACCGCTAGAAAGCTCCCTTTGAGATTGGGTTTCTCAAGAATATCTTTAACTCGTGCTTTATTTTGAGGGTCGAGCTCCATCACCTCAGTGGTAGATTGGGCAAGGGATTTCTTACTCGCCATTTCTGACGTGACAGTGTTTTTCACTCCCTTTACCATCTCTATCAGACTGGTATCTACTAAGTCCTCTACTTCACTCTTTACCGTATTCAGTTGTTGTACCGAGAGTAATACAACGGTCACTAACAACAACGCTGATGATGCAGCAACGATTTTTTGACTAAATCTCATAGTGTCCCTCAAAGATTAATTCGTTTTTAATTTATAGTTGTTATATCTGTATCTAATATTATCGTCCTAACTACAAAAGACTTAAGAAATTTCTTACAAAATTCATACTTTGTAAAACAATCTTTTAAAAAGTATATACCCTCTGCACAAATAAAAAGCCTCAAAGCTGTCGCTTTGAGGCTTTTTAACTAATAAATTTGTCGATTGACCCTATCCGGGATGTGAATAGACTTCGTCTTCGTCATTGCTGGGCAGTGCATTCCAGACCGCCTTAACTAACGTTGCTAAAGGGATGGCAAAGAATACACCCCAGAATCCCCATAACCCACCAAATACCAATACAGCCACAATGATAGCCACTGGATGCAAATTCACCGCTTCAGAGAAAAGAACAGGAACCAGTACATTGCCATCCAAGGCCTGAATAATACCGTAGGCAAGCAATAACCAATAGAATTGCGGCGTGAACCCCCACTGAAACAACCCCACCATCGCGACAGGTACGGTCACCGCCGCAGCACCGATGTAGGGGATTAAAACCGATAAGCCTACAGCAACCGCAAGTAATACCGAGTAACGCAAGTCTAGAATGGCAAATGTGACATAACTCACACCACCGACTATTAAGATTTCCATTACTTTGCCACGAATGTAGTTGGAGATTTGATCATTCATTTCATGCCAGACTTTGGTCGCCAACTTACGATTCCGTGGCAAAAGGCCACTCGCCATGGCAATCATCTCTTGCTTATCTTTCAGCAGGAAAAACACCAGTAGTGGAACCAGAATGAGGTAAACGGCTAGGGTAGCAATGCTCACCAATGAAGCTAGTGAACCTTTAACAACCGTCTCACCCATCACAATGACTTGATTCTTCGCGTTAGTCACAAGAGATTCAACAATTTGGAAGTTATCCAACTCAGGATAACGTTGCGGAAGCTCCGCAATCACTTTTTGCAGTCCTGAATACATCGAAGGAATATCGTTAATAAGATTGCCGACTTGCTGCCAGATAGTTGGCACAAGGCCAAACACCGCTAACAACATCAAACTAGTAAAACCGAGAATCACTAAGATGACCGACAACGTTCTTGGAATACCAAGACGAGACAACTGAGAAACAGGCCATTCCAGCAAGTAAGCCAATACAATCGCAACAAGCAAAGGCGCGATCAGATTGCCGAAGAAATAAATCGTGATAAAACCGAAGAGCAGGATCGCAACCAAGCTCACAGCATGTGGATCAGAAAAACGTCGTTTGTACCAACGACTCACCATCTCAAACATTCGACAAGATTCCTTTAGTCACTTGCAAACAGTAATAACCATCCAGCTCTTCGCAGACCAACTCGAAGGATTGCTTTAGCAGGAAATGTTTTATATCTGACATCGAACTAGGATCTGAAACATAAATTGTTGTTTGTTGCCCCGCACATAACCCTGTAGTGTGACGCTTGGCAAGTAACAATGCCATAGGACAACGCTCTTGACGCAGATCCAAAAGATTCTGTTCCATTCTTTAGCTCGATGCTTATCATAGGGAGAATATTGTATAGTGTTTTTTTCCAAGCGTCAGTGCAAATACGTCGATGCGAAGAAAAGTTTCACTTTGTCATGACTTAATGCAATGGAACACTTTACACTCGACAGATGAAAGAAAGGCAGTCTATTCATCATTTGGTAGCCAATCGACGGTGAAACCAACTCAGTAAAAGAGTGTCAAACGCTATACCCCCAAGCCTGTGACATTGCTGATTATAACCGAATGACTCAGACTAAGTGGATAGACCAAATGATCACGGAGTATCACCAGTAAAATATGTTTAAACGTACGCGTTCACTTGTTTGCATTTGCTTAGCAACTTCGTTGGGTATCCAAACACCCACCTATGCCAATACACTCGACTTACCCGATATTGGTACGGCAGCCAGTAGCACTTTGACCATAGATCAAGAGCTACAGTACGGTGATGCCTACATGCGCATGCTGCGTAACAACCAACCTATCGTCAATGACCCAGTTCTGAATGAATATATTGACAGCTTAGGTCACCAGTTGGTCGCCAGCGCCAGTGATGTAAAAACCCCGTTTACCTTCTTTATGATCCGTGACCGCAATATCAATGCTTTTGCGTTTTTTGGTGGTTACGTTGCTCTGCATACTGGGCTATTTCTTCATGCCAAAAGTGAAAGCGAGTTGGCTTCCGTTGTCGCACACGAGATAGCGCACGTTACTCAGCGCCACCTCGCCCGCAGTATGGAAGAACAAGCAAGGCGCTCTCCTGCAACGATGGCGGCGTTGGCAGGCTCATTGCTTCTCGCTATCGCTGCTCCTGAAGCGGGTATCGCCGCGATTACCGCAACCACTGCTGGCAATATTCAGGGCCAGATCAACTATACACGCAGCAACGAGAAAGAAGCTGACCGATTTGGCATAGACACACTCGCCAAAGCGGGTTTTGACGTGAACGCAATGCCGCGTTTCTTCAGCCGCTTAGCCGATGAATATCGATATGCCAGTAAGCCGCCACCAATGCTCTTAACGCACCCGCTGCCAGAAGATCGTATTACTGACAGCCGAGCAAGAGCACAAAGTTATCCGGCAAGAAGAATTGACCCTTCACTGAATTACAACCTTGCTCGTGCTCGTATTGTCGCTCGCTATGCTAGTATCAATGCTAAAGCCGCCATGGATTGGTTGACTCGTACAGAGAAGAAGGCACCTGCGAGCCTGAAATCTTCGTTTCAGTATGGTCGAGCTCTGGTCCACTTAGACAATAATGAGCTGGATCAAGCTAACACGATCTTACAATCATTGACTCAACAGCAACCGGACAACAACTTCTATTTAGACGCCATGTCCGATTTGTATATTGCGCAGAAAAAGGCTGGTGAAGCAGAGAAAATGCTGCAAAAAGCGTTGAAAAGTAAACCAAACAACGCCGTGTTAACCATCAATTATGCCAACGCTCTGATGAAGCAGGATAAAAATGCAGAAGCGGTGCGTGTCCTTCAGCGCTATACCCATGATAACCCTAACGATGTGAATGGTTGGCATTTACTGTCTGAAGCCAGTATTCATCTTGGCCGCAGCGACGAGGATCTTGCGGCTCGTGCGGAAATTTTAGCGTTGAAAGCCAATTGGAATAAGGCAATTCAGTATTACACTCAAGCCAGCCAACTGGCTGAACTTGGCAGCCTACAGCAAGCACGTTACGATGCACGCATCGATCAGCTTATGGTTCAGCGCGATCGTTTTATGGCTCTACAATAATGATGGAACGGATAGCACGCCGTTCCCAATAACTCGGAGACTCAACTTATGTCAGTCGTGATTTATCACAACCCTCGTTGCTCAAAAAGCCGCCAAACTCTGGCGATTTTGGAAGAAAAGAATATTCAACCAGACATCATCAGATATCTCGACACACCACCGAGCGTGGCTGAATTAAAATCCCTGTTTGCACAGCTCAGCCTAGATAACGTCCGAGCTATGATGCGTACCAAGGAAGACGTTTACAAAGAGCTCAACCTTGCCGATGCAACAGACGAACAACTGTTTGAAGCAATGTCAGCTAATCCAAAATTGATTGAACGCCCTATCGTCGTCAGCAATGGTCAGGCGAAACACGGTCGCCCTCCAGAACAGGTGCTCGATATTCTATGAGTTGCCAGATTGTCGTTCTTTATTACACCCGACACGGTTCTACCCTCGCATTAGCACGACAAATCGCCCGAGGAGTAGAATCTATTCCTCACTGCGAAGCCTTGATTCGAACAGTGGAAGACATAGATGAAAGGCAAACGGCCCAAGATCCTGTACTGACGTTAAATGAACTGAAAGCATGTCACGGCCTCGCCATGGGTAGCCCGGTCTGGTTTGGTAATATGTCAGCGTCATTGAAACACTTCTGGGACCAGACGACTTCATTATGGGTGTCTGGCGATTTGATCGATAAACCTGCATGCGTCTTTAGCTCATCTTCTAGTTTACATGGCGGGCAAGAGACCACCTTACAAACCATGATGTTGCCTCTGCTACACCATGGCATGATGATCTTAGGGATTCCGTATTCTGAGCCAACACTGCACACCACGCAAACAGGTGGAACGCCTTACGGAGCGACATCGGTAACGCATGATGGATCATCGCTAAGTCAAGATGAAATGGAACTGGCACAACAACTGGGCAAACGCTTGGCAATCACTGCGTTAAAAATGAAGGACTGATGGCATGCAGGAAATGCAATCTCAAACCAAATTATTCCGGCTTCTAGCGTTATGTGGAAACCTCGGCCTGCTTGCTTGGGTGACCTTATGGCAACTGAGCTTATCTCCTCACCCTCATATTAGCAATATTTCGCTTGCTATTGCTTGGAGCATTCCACTGCTGTTGCCGTTACCCGGCATTCTAGCTGGAAAACCGTACACACACGCTTGGGCCAACTTCGTGCTGATGCTGTACTTTCTGCATGCTTTAACCATACTTTATATCGACGATGGTGAACGCTGGTTAGCAGGGGTAGAACTGATGCTTACTGCTGCGGCCTTCGCCGGTAACATTCTTTATGCACGCGCGCGTGGTAAAGAGTTAGGGCTCAAGCTCAAACGGCTGTCAAAAGTAGAAAAAGAAGAAAAAGAACGGTTCGAATAAAAAAGGTCTGGCATTTGCCAGACCTTTTTACTATTCAATCAGTTCATCAATGGTAGCCTGATCACTGTCTGGCTCAGAGCTTTCAGTCTCTTGGCCTAAGATAATCGAGGGTTTACCTTGCCACTCATAGAGTAGTGTTTGCTCTGCAGGAGCAACGGTAGGTACATCCCCTGTGTGCTCTTCCGTCTTCACAGGCTGACCACTACTATCGACCTCTGTTTGCTGCTCAAGCTGCGATGGCTGCTCTAAGAAAGACGGCGACTCACTTGCACTGTCCAGTTGTACTACTGGGCCCATTCGAAGGACTTCTTGCTCAAATTCTGCCTGAGAAGCGAGCAAGTGAACATTAAAGGTCACGTGATTACCCTGAATTTTCTGAATATCTAACGATGCTACTGAGCTCAGCGTCTTAAGCTGCTTTTCTAAAGTAAAAAAGTCGACAGCATTGTCTAGTGAAGTAAATCGTACCTTAATGGTTTCAGAAGATTCGCTGGCGACAACAACCGCACTCTTTTTCGCATAGTAGTCACTGATTTGGTTCACCATCTTAGCCGTAGAATCTGCACCACTGTTTGAACCAGAGACAGGGGCTTGGCGTGTTACACCGATGGTTGCAGGTTTTTGATCATACAAAGTCCAGCGCAACGATTTACCCTGCACTCGCACAACGATTACAGCATCAGCGGGATAACGCTGGCTCGCTTCACCAACAGGACGAGCAAAGCCACCCCACAGGTCAGAGGCAGCGACCCCTGTAATGTCGTCGAAATCTCCAACAGGCACAGTCAGAGGTAATCCACGCTTTTGAGCTTCAACGCGCATCTGATTCAATAATGGGGAATCTGAGTGTTCCCAACTAATACTGCGGTCATACTGCGTCTCTTCAACTAGCCATACCAGCAAGTTGGCACGGGCTGCTGGCCAAATCGGGAGCTGAGCCTGACTTAGTAGAGAGCGGATATGAGGAGCACTAAAGCCTAGTCGAAGTGTTTGCTGGCCATCAAGCTGACCGTAACTGATTTGCGAAAGGTACTGAGAATTTTGTTTCAGAGCCTTTTGTACGACCTGATTCGATAGCGCACTTTGATCGCCAGAAGCACGAACGATGATCTCTTTCATTCCATCAACACGAGCTTGTACGTCGGCATTTTCAACGCTTTGATCAAGTACAATCTCAGTTTGATATAAATCTACATTGGTCAAAGCAGCGGCAGGGAACCCCACCAGCCCTAAAGCCAACAAAACTAAATGGCGCATAGCTTTCCTAAGGTCAATTCTTCATTGCAGCTTCGGATGATAAGCAACTATCCCATCTTGAGCAACTAAAGGTCGGATTTATGTGTTTTAGCACCCTTAACTTATCACGCTAACAGATGGGTTAATTATTGTTTATTTGACCTACTTCAGATTGCAAACGATTGCCAAGGTGATAAAATCCCGCGAATTTTATTTTTCTGTTGAGCATTGACCTATTGCTCTTCGATCTAACATACAAGGAGTAAGCTATGAAAAACGCCATCCAAGGTGCGCAGATGCTATTTGTCGCATTTGGGGCTCTCGTGTTAGTGCCGTTGCTAACCGGATTAGACCCTAGTGTCGCTCTGTTTGGTGCAGGCGTCGGCACCCTTCTTTTTCAACTTGTTACTCGCCGCTCTGTTCCTATCTTTCTTGCTTCCTCTTTTGCTTTTATTGCTCCTATTCTCTATGGAGTTCAAACCTGGGGTATTCCCGCCACTATGGGGGGGCTAATGGCAGCTGGGTGCGTATATGTTGCTATGGGAGCGCTAATTAAAGCACGTGGTGTAGAAATTATTCACAGGTTGCTTCCACCCGTAGTTGTCGGACCGGTCATCATGGTAATTGGTTTAGGCTTGGCTCCGGTAGCGGTCAATATGGCGCTGGGCAAAGTAGATGGCTCACAAGTCATTGATGGCAATGCTTCTTTGGTAATCTCAGTTGCGTCTTTGTTAACGACCATCATTCTAAGCGTTTTCGCCAAAGGTTTCCTCAAACTGACCCCCATTCTCGGTGGTATCATTGTCGGCTATGCGCTGAGCCTAGGTTATGGCATCGTTGACTTCGAGCCAGTGCATAAAGCGGCTTGGTTTGCATTGCCAAACTTTACCACTCCAGAATTTAACATCAACGCTATCTTGTTTATGATTCCTGTCGCGATTGCACCTGCTGTTGAACACGTAGGGGATATGCTTGCAATCTCGAACGTAACAGGTAAGGACTACATTAAAAAGCCTGGCTTACATCGCACCATTGCTGGTGACGGTGTGGCAACCATAGCCGCTTCTATGGTCGGTGCTCCACCAAATACGACCTACTCAGAAGTGACGGGAGCAGTCATGCTGACTAAAGCGTTTAATCCTGTGATCATGACATGGGCCGCAGTAAGTGCGATTGTGTTAGCACTAGTAGGAAAGCTTGGTGCAGCACTGCAGACCATCCCTATGCCTGTCATGGGCGGTATTATGATTTTGCTGTTTGGCTCAATAGCCACTGTCGGTTTAAATACGTTGATTAAGAATAATGTCGACCTGCACAAATCACGTAACCTGGTTATCGTCGCAATCACCCTAGTATTTGGGATCGGTGGTATGGCTTTTGGTATCGGCGAGTTCAGCCTTCAAGGTGTGAGTTTATGCGGTATTGTTGCTATTCTTCTTAACCTATTGCTTCCGAAAGACTTGGGCGAAAACCACGTCGTGGATAACGCGCAAATAGAAGACGACCTCAAATAGGATTAAAAAAGGGTTGATACATCAACCCTTTTTTAAATCAACCCATCAAACGATTTGAACCGCTGGTTACAGACACAGCTCTGCAAATTGCCCACGAGTCAATGCAGCTAAATCTCTTGGCGCTAATTCTATTTCCAAACCACGTTTACCAGCACTCACACAAATCGTCTCCCTATGTTGTGCGCTCTGATGGATAAAAGTAGGTAACATTTTTTTCTGGCCAAGCGGGCTAATCCCCCCTACTACGTAACCCGTCGTTTTTTGCGCGATATCAGGGTTAGCCATTTCTACCTTCTTCGCTTTCGCGGCTTTAGCGGCCAGTTTCAGATTCAGTTTTTGATCGACCGGAATCACTGCAACCGCCAAGTTTTTAGGCTCACCATTGATACAGAACAATAGGGTTTTAAATACTTGCTCTGGGTCCTGCCCTAAAGCTTCAACCGCTTCCAAACCATAACTCTCGGTGCGGGGATCGTGGTCATAGTGATGAACGATGTGGGTGACTTTTTTCTTCTTTGCGAGGTTGATTGCAGGGGTCATGCTGGTTCCATAGGGTCAATAACAAAAAGCGCTGCAAAATGAGCAGCGCTTTAAGTTAATGAGATTTCGAAGTTTTAGTCAACTTACTTGTAAACAATCTCGCCAGCAGGAGCGTACTTGTTCACATCAACAGGGCTGTTCTCTTCTAGATACTCTTTTAGAACTTCAGCGTCTACGAAACCAGTGTTGACGTAGCCTGGGTGCCCTGTCAGTTTAGGGTAGCCGTCGCCACCAGCCGCATTAAAGCTTGGGATAGTGAAACGGTAAGTCTTATCTAAACGAAGCTGTTCACCACCGATCACAACATTCGATACTTTGCCGTTTGCCACTGTCATAGAAATACCGGCAAACTGCGCGTATGCACCAGAATCAATAGGTTTAGTTGCAACAACGTTCAGGTAATCCAGAACCTCTTTACCTGACATATCCGTGTAAGTGACGATATTCGCGAATGGCTGTACTTTCAGTACGTCTTTATATGTTACGTCGCCCGCTTCGATTGAATCGCGTACACCACCAGAGTTCATAACGGCAAAATCAGCTTTCGCACGTTCCATGTGTGCTGCTGCAATCAAACGACCTAGGTTAGTTTGCTTGAATCGAACGACATTACGGTCACCTTCTAGTTTACCGTTGGTGTCTGCAATCTTAACGTCCAACTGCGCTTTACCTTTTTCTTGGTAAGGACGTAGGAATTCCAGTAGCTCTTCATCTTGCTTGATTTCATCTTCAATAAGAACACGCTGCTTCTTACCGTCAATTTTAACCTTCTTCTTAAGGTTCACTGGGATTAGGTCATAACTCACCATCTCTAGCTCGCCATTACGGAATTCGTAATCTGCACGACCTACATATTTACCCCACTCATGAGCCTGAACAATGTAGGTACCGTTTTGTAGATCTGGCTTACATTCGTCAGAAGGTTTGAAGTTCTTTTTAACGACATTTGGAGCTTCCATACAGACTGGTTCTTGAGAGTGGCCACCCACAATCATATCTAGAGAACCTTCATCTAGGTAACGAGCAAGAGCCACATCACCTGGTGCATTTACACCACGCTTACCATCTTCGTAATGGCCCATATGTGTAACAGCAAAAATCAAATCGGGCTTTTCTGTTTTTTTAAGCTCAGCGATCAACTTTTTCGCTTCCACTTTAGGATCGCGGAAATCGATACCATCAATAAACTCTGGGTTACCGATTTTCGCCGTATCTTCCGTGGTTAGACCAATAACTGCAATTTTAATACCCTGCTTATCAAACATCTGGTAAGCCTGGAACATACGCTTACCTGTTTCTTTATCGTAGATGTTTGCTGAAAGCATTGGGAAGTTAGCCCACTCTTGTTGTTTGAAAAGCACGTCAAGTGGATTATCGAACTCGTGGTTACCTAGGGCCATTGCGTCGTAACCGATTTTGTTCATACCTTTAAAATCTGGTTCTGCGTCTTGCAGATCAGACTCTGGCACACCCGTATTGATGTCACCACCTGAGAGTAAAAGAAGGCTTCCCCCTTCGGCTTCGACTTCCGCACGCAACTCGTCAACCAATGTTTTACGAGCAGCCATACCATACTCACCATATTTATTCTGCCAAAAACGACCATGGTGGTCATTGGTGTGCAGAACCGTCAACTTATAAGTTTTATCCGTCTCCCACTCTTGTTGGGGTGCTGTCGCACAACCAGCGAGAGTTGCAAGAATCGCTGCGCTGAGTGCGGTTTTTACAATTAGGCGTTGCTTCATTGTTATACCTTTGAAATTTTTTGGGGTTTTCACTGCATTAAATACCGAGTGCATTGAACAGACATGGTCAGCAATTCATCGCTGATAACTCAGTAAAACTTGAACCAGTTTAAGTTAACCGATTTGGAGTAACATCTTGATTTCATATTTATGTAGAGCAGATCACCCTAATTGATATTTAAGTGTGTAACAAAGCAGCATAATTGCACTTGTTCTAACAAACGGTCACAAGCAAACGATTGACTGTGAGTGAATGTCACTAAACCGTTAGTGTGAGATTGACCGTTTGCTCAACACAGAACGAAAACATCCCCGTCTTATTGAGCGAGGTCATCGTGCATTTAAAGCGCTACGAAAACAAAAAAGGTGAGTCAATTGACTCACCTTTTTTTAAACATCGAAGACTATTTAATCTCAATGTGCTCGAAGCCTTTAATCAAGTCATCCAGCGCTTTCATTTGCGCGAGGAAAGGTTCCAACTTGTCTAACGGCAATGCTGATGGGCCATCACATCTTGCTTGCTCTGGGTCGGGATGTGCTTCAATAAATAGACCAGCAATACCAGTCGCAAGACCCGCTTTTGCCAATTCAACCGTCTGCTCACGGCGCCCGCCAGATGCTGAACCTGAAGGATCACGCATTTGCAGTGCGTGGGTCACATCAAAAATAATTGGGCTACCTTTTGACGCATTCTTCATCACACCGAAGCCCAGCATATCAACCACTAGGTTATCGTAACCGTGACAAGAACCACGCTCACATAGAATGATATTGTCATTGCCGCATTCACTGAACTTATCAACAATGTTCCCCACCTGGCCCGGACTCATAAACTGAGGTTTTTTAACGTTAATCACAGCACCTGTTTTTGCCATCGCTTCAACAAGATCAGTTTGGCGAGCCAAAAACGCTGGCAGCTGGATTACATCCACCACGTCAGCGACAGGCTGCGCCTGAGCCTCTGTGTGTACATCAGTAATAATTTTCACACCGAACGTGTCTTTAAGCTCTTGGAAAATTTTCATTCCCTCCTCAAGACCTGGACCGCGGTATGAATGAACAGAGCTACGATTCGCCTTGTCAAAAGACGCTTTGAACACATATGGAATGCCAAGCTTTTCTGTCACTTTGACATAGTGTTCACAGATCTGCATAGCCAGATCACGAGATTCAAGAACATTCATGCCTGCAAACAACGTAAACGGCTTGTCGTTGGCAACTGGAATATCACCAACATGAACGATTTTCTGTTCCATTATTTTCTCTCTATTTCTATGTATATATGCCAACCTAGTGCTGGGCTTAATGTAGTGTCACTTGAGTTTCACTCATAGCGTTAACTTGATTTTTTAGCAGCTCAGCTGCCGGGTCATCGGGACATTGGTCGATAAAATACTGATAATCACTCAATGCCATCTGGTGACAATCGAGCTGCTGATAGATAAACCCACGATCACGTATTTCATACGGGTCATCAGGAACAAAAGTCAGTGCTAAATCCGTGCACTTCAAGGCCAAAGTATAGCGCTCTTCACGCAGCAATGCGCTCTTGAGGAGTGCCAGCCAGCGGCCAATGACTGTCGGATTATCAACCGATTTCAGATGCTCATGTTTCAGAGTCGCTAATGGCCCACTGTGACCAATCAACCACGCACCGAGTACATGCTTAGAGACGTACTCGCCATTGAACGGGTTGATAAACTGAGGGCTTTCTCCATACCACTCCAGCTTTAGCAAAAACTGACTTGGAAAGGTCACACCCGTAATGGGAAAGCCTAACTTGCGTCCTAAATAGAGTAATACCGCACCTAAGCTGACCGGAATACCCTTTCGACGTTCAAGGACTTTATCAATAAACGCATTGGAAGAGTCGTAATAAGCTTCCTGATCGCCAGTAAAACACCACTCGTGATAAAACAGTCTTAATAACGAATCAAAACGCTGCTTTTCGTCCGCATCTTGGCTCAAGTTCAGCTCTGCTTCTTTCAGTAATCGATGCAATTCTCTCTCGGCCCACTGATCATTAGTTGTAGGGTTGATCGCTTTATTCAGTATCAATGCCCCTTCTGCCAGTTCGATAGCGTCAAAATCTTCATCAAACAACTCAAGCATGAATATTACCTAGAACCCCTTAACCTAAAAATATTGGCGCTTTACTGATAGCGACTTTGCCAGCCATTGCTAACCAGCCTAGTGCCCCAAAGAAAGAAAACGTACGCAGTAGTTTATTTTTACCTAGTTTAAGTGCAAAGAATCCAAGTGCGATGTAGGCCAGTACACAAGTGATCTTCTCAGTCAACCAAGGGGCAGCTGGTGTAAAAGGAATAAAGCCCGTGATAAATATCAGACCGATGCCAGACAACAATAGACAGGTATCATTGATATGGGGAAAGATCTTAAAAAACTTCTTCTCAAGTAAACCTGAGTTTGCCATCATCATCGCATAACGAACAGACAATAAAGTGGCACTGATTGCTATCGTCAATAGGTGAAAGTGCTTTAAACCTTCGTACATAATTATCTCTCTTGCTTCTCTGGAGAAAATTGACCTATGGTTACGCGGTCGTTTTCGCCGTAGTCTTTATAAGTTGTAATATTGTGGTACCCCAGTAAGCCCAGAATCTCTCTCACTGCCGCACCTTGATCGTAACCGTGCTCAAACATCAGCCAGCCATCGCACTGAAGGAAGTTGAGTGCCTGACTTGAAATATGTTTGATGTCAGCCAATCCGTTATCTTTTGCTACTAAAGCGCTCAGCGGTTCAAATCGCACGTCTCCCTGTGCCAGATGCGGGTCATGCTCTTCAATATAAGGAGGGTTTGATACTATGAGAGCAAACTTTGTACCACTTCCTATAGGTTCAAACCAGCTGCCTGATAAAAATTGTGCATTGCGAATACCCAGATGTTCAGCATTAGACTCAGCGAGCTGTTTAGCTTCTTGCTTGAGATCGATACCCCAAACTTGACGGTTTGGTAACTCTGAAGCAATGGCGAGCGCAATCGCGCCGGTTCCTGTGCCTAAATCGAGAATATCACCTTGATTATCAATAGCTTTCTCTAATGCAATTTCAACCAAACGCTCAGTATCTGGACGTGGAATAAGCGTACTGGGGGCGACTTTTAGCGGCAATGACCAGAACTCACGTTCCCCAGTAATGTAAGCGACAGGTTCGCCGTTGATTCGACGCTGTAAGTTCGCTTCAAAAGCCAAGATTGCTTCTGAATCCAGAATTTTATCAGGCCACGTAAGCAGAAAGGAGCGAGGTTTGTTGAGGGTGTGGCAAAGCAATACCGCCGCGTCAAGAGAGGGCGAATCACTGCCACTCTCTTGAAGTCTATGGGCGGCACTTTTTAGTGTGTGTTCAACACTGTGCAGTGCAGTCATTGATTAGTTGTTCTCAGCCAACGCCGCAAGTTGATCCGCCTGATGTTCCTGAATAACAGGTTCAACCAAGCATCCTAGATCCCCTTCCATGACTTCGTTAAGACGGTAGACAGTCAGGTTAATACGGTGGTCCGATACACGACCTTGTGGATAGTTGTAAGTGCGAATACGGTCACTACGGTCACCAGAACCAAGCAGGTTACGTCGAGTATCAGATTCTTCAGCAGCCCGTTTCGCTTCTTCCGCCTGAATAATTCGAGCGGCAAGTACCGACATGGCCTTAGCTTTGTTTTTGTGTTGAGAACGCTCATCCTGACATTCGACTACCGTTCCTGTCGGCAAGTGGGTAATACGAATCGCAGAATCTGTCGTGTTAACGTGCTGACCACCAGCTCCAGAGGCGCGGAAGGTATCAATCTTTAGGTCAGCCGCTTTAATTTCTGGGATTTCCGCTTCTGGAATCTCGGCCATGATAGCCACAGTACATGCGGAAGTGTGGACGCGACCTTGCGATTCAGTCGCTGGCACACGCTGAACTCGGTGACCACCTGATTCAAACTTCAATACGCCATAAGCACCGTCTCCAGACACCTTAGCGATCATTTCTTTGTAACCACCGTGCTCTGCCTCATTCGAAGACATAACTTCAATACGCCAGCCATTTTTCTCAGCAAACTTACTGTACATACGGAAAAGATCACCAGCAAAGATACCCGCTTCGTCGCCACCGGCGCCCGCACGGATTTCTAAGAAACAGTTGCGGTCGTCATTTGGATCTTTTGGCAACAACAAAATTTGCAGCTCGTCATTGAGACGTTCAATAGTTTCTTTTGCTTCTTTGATCTCTTCCTGAGCCATTTCGCGCATCTCTGCGTCATCTTCCTTCGCCATTTCTTCAGCGGCTACCAAGTCTTCTTGAGCTTGCTGGTAAGCCTGAAAACACTTAGTGACTTCCTCTAACTGAGAGTACTCTTTTGATAAGGAACGGAATTTATTTTGGTCACCGATCACGTCCGGATCGCCAAGTAGATGTTGAACTTCTTCGTAACGCTCAACCAGTGTTTCTAGCTTAGTTAGAATCGAGGCTTTCATAGTTTTCTTAACTCAGGGTTCGATAAATTGGGCGTCTTTGACGGCCAAAAAAATTAGGAGTCTTCCAGACCCAAACTTTGTCTTAGCGTAGCAAGCTTAGCTGGCTCGCCTTGCTCCGCCGCATTTTGTAAAGCTCGGGTTGGAGCATGAATCAATTTGTTTGTCAGTTTGTTGCTGAGTTCAAGCAGAACCTTTTCAGGCTCGACGCCTGCGGCTAATGACTGAAGGCTTTTGCTCAGCAGATCTTCTCGAATGTCGTTAGCCGACTTACGGTAGTCGCGAATACTGTCGACCGCTTGGAGAGAGCGTAGCCAAGACATAAAGATGGCGCTCTCTTCACTGACAATCGCTTCCGCCTGAATGGCTTCCACTTTTCGCTGTTCCATGTTGTTTTCGACAATTGACTGCAAATCATCCACAGAATAAAGGTATGCATCATCCAATTCCGCAACTTGCGATTCAATATCACGAGGGACAGCGATATCAACCAACAGAATTGGCTGGTGCCGACGAGCTTTCAGTGCACTTTCCACCATACCTTTACCAATGATTGGCAATGGACTGGCGGTGGAGCTTATCACAATATCAGCACGAGGGAGATGTTCTGGTATCTCAGGCAAGCCAATAATCTGAGCCCCAAATTGTTCCGCGAGAGGCATAGCACGCTCTCTAGTGCGGTTAGCAACGATCATCTTACTACAACCATTACTTGCCAGATGTTTAGCAACCAACTCAATCGTCTCGCCCGCCCCCACCAATAATACGGTCGAATCACGCAGTGATTCAAAGATGTGCTTCGCTAATGTGCAGGCTGCATAAGCGACTGACACCGCATTACCACCGATATCGGTTTCTGTTCTGACACGTTTTGCAACAGAAAATGTCTTCTGGAACAGTTTTTCCATCGCAGTATCAACCGCTTTGTGCTCACGAGAATCTGAATAGGCTTGTTTGACTTGTCCGAGGATTTGCGGTTCGCCTAATACCAAAGAATCTAAACCACAAGAGACTCGCATCAAATGACGAATAGCGGCTTGCTCTTCATGGACATAGAGGCTGGGTTTTAAATCTTCCGGGCTAACCTGATGGAATTGTGCCAACCAATCAATGACTTTGCTTTTTCCGGAAGACTTAACATCACAATATATTTCAGTACGATTACACGTAGAAATAATCACACTGCCGTTTACAAGAGGGTTATCGCCTAACTGATTAAGTGCTTGAGGTAACTTCTCCGGTCCAAATGCGACTTTTTCTCGCAACTCTACCGAAGCTGTATTGTGGTTAATACCTATGGCAAGCAAAGACATGTAATCAAGGTTCTCTGAATCGGCGAATAAACAAATAAGAACGGAATTTTACTTGATGACCCAATTTAATTAAAGGGTATCCGGGATATGTTTTCATGACTTCGTGATTTCAATGATATAGTGTGGCACAAGATAAGGACTAAAATGGATAAATTATCAGCAATGGCGGCTTACTTTCGTCCCTTACTCATTTTTCTACTCTCTGGGTTGATTCTGTCTGGTTGTACCACGCTCAACACCAGCAATACCAATGTCGAATGGCAAACTCATCAGCAACGCTTGGACAGTATTCTTCAGTATCAATCTAGCGGCAAACTGGGCTACATTTCTCCTCAACAGCGCCAATCTCTAAATTTTCATTGGAAACACAGTCCAGAGGCAAGTCAGCTTCGACTCACCACCTTTATCGGCCAGACTGCACTGAACCTGAAAATTACGCCAATTGGTGCTTCAGTCGAAACCTATGAAGACCAGACCTACACTTCGCACGATGCCCAATCGCTTATTTATCGCCTAACAGGCCTCACCTTACCTGTTGAGCAACTTAATAACTGGTTCTTAGGTAGCCCCATTAACGCTGACACATACCGACTTAATGACACCAATACTTTGGCCTCATTGACTAAACAGGTTAATGGGCAAATCTGGCAACTTGATTATCTTAACTATCAAGATATCCAGTATCAGGGTAACATTTTACCTTTGCCACAGAAGCTAAAGTTGAAACAAGGCGATATTTCAATCAGCATCGTTATATCCAAATGGAATCTTGATCAATGATCAGCGAAACAACGCATTGGCCTTCACCGGCAAAATTGAACCTTTTCTTATACATCATAGGTCGCCGTGACAACGGTTATCACGAGTTGCAAACCTTATTCCAGTTTGTTGATCATGGTGACACCCTCACCATCACTGCTGATCAGAGTGGTGAAATCCGATTGACGCCCGATCTGCCGGGCGTAGCTTTGGAAGACAATCTGATTTGGCAGGCGGCTATGGCACTGAAAGCGAAAACAGATTGTTCATACGGTGCACAAATCGAATTAGACAAAGTGCTGCCAATGGGCGGAGGCATCGGCGGTGGCTCATCAAACGCAGCAACTGTTTTAGTCGCTCTGAATCACCTATGGCAGACTCACCTATCAGAACATGAATTGGCGGAGATTGGGTTAGGGCTTGGCGCTGACGTACCGGTGTTTACACGTGGATTTTCGGCATTTGCTGAGGGCGTAGGCGAAGCGTTAACTCAGACTGAACCTGAAGAAAGGTGGTACCTCGTCGTTAGACCGGATGTGGCCATCGCAACTGTGGATATTTTCACTCACCCCGCCTTGACTCGAAACACACCAAAGCGTGATCTGGCAACACTTCTTGACAGCCCGTACGAAAACGATTGCGAAAAAATTGTTCGAATGCTCTACCCAGAGGTTGATAAGCAACTTTCTTGGCTGCTACAATATGCGCCGTCAAGACTGACGGGGACCGGATCCTGCGTTTTTGCTGAGTTTTCAAGCCAAAATGAGGCCAACAAGGTTCTTGAAAGAATGCCTGACAACGTCTCTGCTTTTGTAGCAAAAGGGAAGAACATTTCCCCTTTACATGAGACGCTCGCTAAGTATTGCTTAGCCCACAATATATCTATCTAAATACTGGACGCAACCCTGAGGTTTCCACCGTGCCTGATATGAAGCTATTTGCTGGTAACGCTACACCTGAACTAGCCCAACGTATTGCTGATCGTCTATACATCTCTCTTGGTGATGCAAGTGTTTCTCGTTTTTCGGATGGCGAAGTCGCTGTACAAATTAACGAAAACGTACGTGGTAGTGATGTTTTTATCATTCAATCTACCTGCGCACCAACTAACGACAACCTAATGGAACTTGTAGTGATGATTGACGCAATGCGCCGCGCTTCAGCGGGCCGTATTACAGCAGTTATCCCTTACTTTGGTTACGCTCGCCAAGACCGTCGTGTGCGCTCAGCGCGTGTGCCAATTACAGCAAAAGTTGTTGCTGACTTCCTTTCTAACGTCGGCGTTGACCGCGTCCTCACTATCGACCTACACGCAGAGCAAATTCAGGGATTCTTCGACGTCCCTGTAGATAATATTTTCGGTACACCTGTTTTGCTTGAAGATATGGAAGCGAGAGGTCTTGAAAATCCAGTTGTGGTTTCTCCAGATCTTGGCGGTGTTGTACGTGCTCGTGCGACAGCTAAAGCTTTAGGCGACATCGATATCGCTATCGTTGATAAACGTCGTCCACGCGCGAACGTTTCCGAAGTGATGAACTTGATTGGTGATGTAGAAGGCCGTGACTGTGTGATCGTTGATGATATGATCGATACTGGCGGCACTCTATGTAAAGCAGCAGAAGCGCTTAAAGAGCGTGGAGCTAAGCGTGTCTTTGCTTACGCAACTCACGCAGTGTTCTCTGGCAACGCCGCTCATAACATCAAGAATTCGGTACTGGACCAAGTCATCGTGACAGATTCCATTACTCAATCAAAAGAAATGCAAGCCACGGGTAAAGTGACGACGCTGAGCTTATCGCGTATGTTGGCTGAAGCCATCCGTCGTATTAGCAACGAAGAGTCTATCTCTGCCATGTTCAACTAAGCTTGGATTAGATAAGAATGACTTAAAAACACCCCACTTTGGGGTGTTTTTTTATGGCAATAAACTGGCAGTCAACGCACACCTCGCCCGAGCTAAGAAATCTGTGCTATCATACTGCGCTTTTTGAGATTCCAAGAGAGATCCTAACCTTGAGTCAACCGATCAAACTTCTTGTCGGCCTTGCCAATCCTGGGCCTGAATATGCCAGAACTCGCCACAATGCTGGAGCTTGGGTAGTAGAAGAACTGGCACGTGTTCATAACATCACACTGAAAAACGAAACGAAGTTTTTTGGCCTGACTGGACGCATTATGATCAATGGTCAAGATCTCCGCTTGCTTATTCCAACGACCTTTATGAATCTCTCTGGTAAATCGATTGCCGCACTGGCAAAGTTCTACCAGATAAAGCCAGAAGAAATAATGGTCGCTCACGATGAGCTAGACTTACCTCCCGGTATCGCCAAATTTAAGAAAGGCGGCGGGCACGGCGGACACAATGGCCTCCGTGACACAATTAGTAAGCTTGGCAATTGCAAAGATTTCTATCGTCTCAGGATCGGCATTGGCCATCCGGGACATAAAGATAAAGTAGCGGGATTTGTTCTAGGCAAAGCGCCTGCCAAAGAGCAAGAGTTACTGGATGCAGCGGCGGATGAGTCCGTACGCTGTCTAGACATCCTAATAAAGGATGGCCTATCAAAAGCGCAAAACCGTCTACACACGTTCAAAGCAGAATAAGGTTAATATCATGGGTTTTAAATGTGGCATCGTTGGTCTACCAAACGTCGGTAAGTCAACTCTGTTTAACGCACTAACTAAAGCAGGCATCGAGGCAGCAAACTTCCCGTTCTGTACTATCGAGCCAAATACTGGTGTTGTACCTGTACCCGATCTGCGCTTAGACGCGCTAGCAAAGATCGTTAACCCACAGAAAATCCTGCCAACAACGATGGAATTCGTTGATATTGCAGGCCTGGTTGCTGGTGCATCCAAAGGTGAAGGCCTAGGTAACAAATTCCTAGCGAACATCCGAGAAACTGACGCAATTGGCCACGTAGTGCGCTGTTTTGAGAACGAAAACATCGTTCACGTAGCTGGTAAAGTGTCTCCTATTGAGGACATCGAGGTTATCAACCTTGAGCTAGCAATGGCCGACCTAGATTCTTGTGAGCGCGCAATTCAACGTAACAACAAGAAAGCAAAAGGTGGCGATAAAGACGCTAAGTTTGAGCTAACTGTCTTAGAAAAACTACTTCCCGTTCTGACCGAAGGTGGCATGGCCCGCACGGTTGAGCTGGCAAAAGAAGAGCTGGCAGCGATTGGCTACTTAAACTTCTTAACCCTCAAACCAACGATGTACATTGCCAACGTCAACGAAGATGGTTTTGAAGATAACCCATACTTAGACGCAGTACGTGAGTTTGCAGCAAAAGAAAACAACGTTGTTGTACCGGTATGTGCAGCAATTGAATCTGAACTATCTGAACTGGAAGATGAAGATCGCGAAGAATTCCTTGCAGACATGGGCATTGAAGAACCAGGCCTGAACCGTGTGATCCGCTCGGGTTATGAGTTACTCACGCTACACACTTACTTCACTGCAGGCGTGAAAGAAGTTCGAGCATGGACGATTCCGGTTGGAGCAACAGCACCGCAGGCAGCAGGTAAGATTCACACTGACTTTGAAAAAGGATTTATTCGAGCTGAAGTCGTTGGCTACGATGATTTCATCGAATTCAACGGTGAAAGTGGTGCAAAAGATGCGGGTAAGTGGCGTTTAGAGGGCAAAGAATACATCGTCAAAGATGGTGATGTCGTTCACTTCCGCTTCAACGTTTAATTTCTTTGCAAATCATTAACTTTCAAAGCCAGCACTCGTGCTGGCTTTGTCGTTTCTGAATCTTTGACGCCTATATTAAGTTAGCTAATGGGTCACACTTTGTTATCACTTTTCGGTGATTAACACGCCTCTTTGTTTAAAAAGAAACCGAACAGTTGATTTATCCCGATTTATTCAAAAAAACTATTGACGCCTTTGCTCCAACTTCGCATAATGCGCGCCGTTCCCGATGATAAGGTCAACTATCTGAAAGAACTCAATATGGTATGGCTACGTAGCTCAGCTGGTTAGAGCACATCACTCATAATGATGGGGTCACAGGTTCGAATCCCGTCGTAGCCACCATTCCTAAAACCTTTTACGAAAGTGTTTAGGAATAGATGCGGAAGTGGCGGAATTGGTAGACGCACCAGATTTAGGTTCTGGCGCCGCAAGGTGTGAGAGTTCAAGTCTCTCCTTCCGCACCATATTTAGATAGCTTCGTGCTATCACCCTGCAGGTCTATCGCCAAGCGGTAAGGCAGCGGCTTTTGATGCCGCCATTCCCTGGTTCGAATCCAGGTAGACCTGCCATTATTTAAAGTGTTAAGCCTTTTAGAAAAAGGGCTTGTCACTAAGAGCGCGAAGGTTTATATTGTCTCGCTCACGAGTGGCTACGTAGCTCAGCTGG
>NZ_JXXU01000047.1 GCF_000967495.1 Vibrio neptunius
GTTTTCCCCCATAATCTGTGTTGCCTCCAGCCCCTTGAACTTACACGTACTGAAATCACCACACCAGAGCAGGTGTCGATGTGTTTTGTTTGAGTATTGTAACGAGCAAATTTCAGGGCAAGAATGGATGAGATTACGATTGGCTAACTGTTAGCGTATTGCGACAGTGGTTTGTATGAAGTTCCTAGCTCACAGGGAGGTTTTGGCGCAAAACGAAGGTCGAAATTTAAGGTGTTTGGTCAAACAAAGGTGGGCAGTAAAAGCTGGTTGGGAGCAGTGCGTTGTTTCAGTCAATCTTACTTGATCAAGTGTACCCAGATATGAAAAAAGCCGCTAATTGCTTAGCGGCTTTTTTTCTTAATGTGGCGGAGAGATAGGGATTTGAACCCTAGATACGCTATTAACGTATGCCGGTTTTCAAGACCGGTGCTTTCAACCACTCAGCCATCTCTCCGTTGTTGAGGCGAATAATATAGAGGTTGGTTTTTCTTGTAAACCCCTAATTTTACTGATTGCTTTAATTGTGAGCGTTTGAAGCGGAAAACTAGACCAAGTGCGTGTTTTTAGACCAAATCTAATGAATAAACAGAGAGTTATTCGGTTGAGAACAGTAGAAAAGTGGTTCGCCGAGAGTAACAAAGCGCTGTGATCACCACAGCGCAAAGAAGTTAAGCCCTGTTTAGTTAGCCGTACTGTCAGCTAGAGGAAATAGGTTGTTGGTTCGGCATAGACTGATCATGCTTTCTGCTGTACCACACGAAACCAATCAATATCCCACAACAAGCTAAGCGCACACTCATCGGAATTTCAGGCCAAACCAGAGCACAGCCTATCACGATGAGTAAAAGCCGCATGAGCAGATGGACTTTTCCTTCCAGATAGCCTTCCATGGCTCCAACAAATGCATAAGTGCCTAAAATGGCGAACAACCCGGCCTCAAGTACTGACATCGTATCCCAACTGATGATGCCACTGTAGGCAATAAGCAGAGGGACCAAATATAAACCCTTGGCGATTTTCCACGCTGTAAAGCCGGTTCGCATTGGTGGCGTGCGGGCAATGGTTGCAGCGGCAAAGGCGGTTAAACATACCGGTGGCGTGACATTGCTATCTTGCGATAACCAGAAAATGATCAGATGAGCGGACAGTAAAGCTAAACTGACGGTTTCGAGCCCCAAGCTTTGCTCAAGTAGTGTCTGCGTAAAATCAGCTGGAACTTGGGAGAGCAGTTGTTGAGCCGTTTCCAGTGACATAGGGGCGGCTAGTGTGTTGAGTTGATCAGGTGTGATGAGCATAAAGATAGACATGGCTTCTTGGGGCAGTTGGCCTGCCATCATCAGGTCGAGTAGTTGTTTTTCGGCCAGTAATTCGTATAGCGCTGGGGCAGACAGTGTGCCGAGCACAATGTAGGAAGCAGTGACAGGCAAACCCATACCCAGAATCAAAGAGGCAAGAGCAACAAACAGCAGCATCAGCAGCAGTTGTCCGTTAGCCCAGTGATGGATCATCAGTGAGAAGGTGTTGCCAATGCCTGTAGTACTGATGACATTCACCACTAACCCAATGCCGACTAAAAGCACCGCTGTCGTTGCCATGTTTTTTGCCCCTTGCGCTAATGCCTCGTAAATAGCACTAGGACCCATTTTGTGATGTTTTGAAAACCACGACGCGACAACAACAGATAAAATGGATAATCCAGCGGCATAAGTTGGCGTGAATCCTTGTACCAGTAGCGTCACCAATACTGCTAACGGAATCAGGTTGTGCCAACCAGAGGCCAAGACGCGGAGTAATGATTCGCCACCTGCCGATTCCTTTTGTACGCCGCTGCGTTTGGCTTCAATCCGCACAAAGAAAGCGACAGACAGAAAATAGATCAATGCTGGTAGGAGGGAGACCAATATGATGTCGACATAGGGGATTTGTGTGTAAGAGGCCATGATAAATGCACCGGCCCCCATTACCGGTGGCATCAGCTGTCCTCCGGTTGATGCGGCGGCCTCAACACCAGCGGCGAATCGCGGCGGAAAGCCTGCTTTTTGCATCAGAGGGATGCTGATAACGCCCGTGGAAACGGTATTGGCGACACTTGACCCCGATACTGAACCCATTAAACCTGAGCCAATGACGGCAATAAACCCAGGTCCACCGATCACTTTTCCAGCCGCCGCTTTCGCTACGGCAAGGATGTAGTCGCCAACGCCCGATCGGACCAGAAAGGCACCAAACAAAATGAACATGAAGACAAATGTCCAGCTTATGCGAGAAATGGGGCCGAACATCCCCTCTGATGAATAAAAGCTGCGAAAAAGCAGGGTCTCAAAACTCAATCCAGGGAAGTGGAATAAACCCGTTGTCCATTTCCCCCACAGTACGACATAACTAAGACAGACAAGGATGAGTAGCGGAATGAACCAGCCCATGGTGCGGCGTATGAGCTCTATGACGATAGCGATCGCCAGGATGGAAAACAACCAGTCGCTGGCAGTAAAGCTCATGCCACGTTCATAGAGGGCATCTTCAGCAAACGGGAGATAAATCACACAAGCGAGGATGGCGATGACAAGCCCAATATCGACGCCAAGAGCTGCGCGACTTCGCTTAAAGCGCCCATGCGCTGGATACCAGAGTGCACATATGATGGCGAAACCAGCAAAGTGAATGGCTGAAATCCATAATTCTGGTAGCGTTGCGACGGTATTAAACCAGACGTGCAATAAAGAGAGAATCGCACCGAGTGTAGTGATGACTTTGCCAACTAATGGAAAATCATCACGTGTCGGCAGGGCAAACTTTTGCAGTTCTTGTTGAAGTGGATCCTTCATAACAAACTCCATTGGTGCAGGTTGGGGCGGCTTAACGCGCGATCAATTCCGCTGGGATCTCAATACCCATTTCTCGGTAGTAACGGGCCGCTCCAGGGTGTAGGGGAACAGGCAGTCCGGAGGTGCTCTTTTCTAACGCCATCGCCTTAGTTGCCTTGTGAATACCCTGCAGGAAAGGCAAATTCTCGTAGATTGTTTTCGTTAGTTGATAAACGTCTTCTTCAGGGATATCGTCACGCACGGCGAGAAAGTTTGGTTGTGCAATTGTCGTGATGGGTTTATCTAAGCTCGGATAGGTGTTGGCTGGTATCTCATACTTGGTCCAGATGTCATATTCTCGGTTTGCTTGTTTAATTTGTTCATCAGTGAAAGACAGGATTTGAATGTCATTGCCAAGCGCTGCAAATGCTTGAGTGACTGCGCCGACAGGTACACCCGCGGGCGTATTCATACCATCAATGGTGCCGTTTTGCAGTGCGCTGGCGCTACCGCCATAACCCATAAAGGCAAGTTTGAACTCTTCTGGATTGATGGCCAGACTTTGCATGATCTGACGCCCTGAGTTCTCTGTCCCTGAGCTTTTTTTACCGATAGAAAACTTTTTGCCTTGTAGTTTTTCAAGATCGCTTATGGTCCCTGTCTGCGCGATATCTGAACGGACAATAAAATGCTCTACGTTTTGCCATAGCATGGACACTGACCGCAGCTGAGTTTGGCTGCTTTTATACGGTCCTGCGCCCTGCCAAGCCCAAGCGCCATACAACCCTTGCAAAATCGCAAACTGTGCCTGATTGTCATTAAGAAGCTTAATGTTTTCTCCCGAGCCTGCTGAACTGATAGCAGCCAATGAAAAGTGTTGTTTGGGAGCGAGTTTCACCTTACTTAATGTTGCCAGTGCTACGCCTACTGGGTAGAAAGTGCCACCGGTTGAAGCGGTAGCAAGGATGTAACTGCGCTCGCTAGCAAGCGTTGATTGGGTAAACGCCAATGCACTTAGTGTGAGTACAGTGGTGGTGAAGATGTTTTTTAACGCCATGATGATGCTCCGTATCATGTGGTGTGCTTAAAGCGGAAAACTTACCTAGAGCAAGCAAAATGCCAAAATTTAACCAATTGTTATTAAAGGTTTTTTTGTTAAATTTAGTGAATTATAAGCATTTAATTGCTTATTAAGATAGATTGCCATAAGCAAAAAATTGCCTATCAACGGGAGAGGGTAACCAATGAGATGTCAGTGGCTAAACAACCAGCCCACGGTTACTTAGCCGCTGATATGCAGCACATTGAGATAAGCCAATTTTTGCCTATCGGCTGCGAACACACTATGAGGGTGTATAGTCACTTCGGTTTAGGGCATATTTGACCATCTTTTGGTTGAGAGTTCGTCTGGGTAAATCGAGCTCTTCCAGCACATCATTGATGCGTCCCTGATGGCGCTTTAACGCTTCGTGGAGAATTTTTCTTTCGAAGCTTTGCATCTGAACGGCGAGCGGTAAACCTTGCTTGATGCCAGCTGTGGTCGTTTGTGGACGGCATGAGAGAATGTCTCCAACGGTTAGAGAATCATCCAGTGCAAAACGAATCGCGACATTGCGTAGCTCACGAACATTGCCTGGCCAAGGGTAGCTGAGCAACATTTGTTGGTCAGCAGGGCTGGGACGTCGGGTGTTGGTATTAGCTTCCTGAGTAAAATGTTCAAACAGCAGTAAAGCGTCTTCCTCGCGGTCTTTCAAAGCGGGTAAATAAAGCTGGGCGATATTCAAACGGTAAAACAGATCTGGGCGAAATTCAGAGTGGTTTAGCAAGTCACATTTAGCAGCGGAGATCACGCGTAAGTTAACCGCTTTAGCATGGTTACTGCCCACGCGTTCGACGGTATTTTCTTGCAGCGCGCGCAACAGCTTAACTTGCATTGCCAAAGGTAAGCTTTCAATTTCATCCAGAAATAAAGTGCCTTTGTCAGCAAACTCTATCTTGCCGATGCGCCGCTTGGCAGCCCCGGTAAAAGCACCAGCTTCGTGACCAAATAACTCACTTTCAAATAGGTTATCCGGTATTGCACCGCAATTGAGTGGGACGAATGGGTGCGGTTGTCGGGGGCTGAAATGATGCAGACAGTAAGCGACCAATTCTTTTCCGCACCCTGTATCACCATAAATAATGACGTTGGTATCAATGCTGGCGATTTTCTGCACCTGTTCACGCAGTTCACACATTACCTGACTACGTCCTATCAATATCTGTTCTATGCCTTCAAGGCTTTGTAGGTAGGTCTGCCGTGACCGCCATTTTTGGGATTCGATATAGGGTTGGATGGCTTGGTTGACGGTCTGTGCTAAGCGCTCAGGTTCGAACGGTTTTTCGATAAAATCGTAAGCGCCCTGTTGCAGAGCGTTGACTGCCATGTCGACATCACCATGTCCAGTGATCAGGATCACTGGAATATCAGGAGCTTGCTGCTTCACTTGCTGTAGCAACTCTAAGCCGTCGATGCCAGGTAAGCGAACATCACTGATGATTGCCATGAATTCGTGTTGAGTAATGGCGGCGAGTGCCGCCGTACCATTGTCAAAGGTGGTGAGTTCAAAGCCAGCCAATTGAAGCCATTGTGCTGTCGTCTGACGAACGATGGGATCGTCCTCGATCAGCACGATAGGGTGTTTAGTTGTTTGTTGCATATCTACGCCGTTGTCTTTTTCCATCACGTTTTTAAAAGTGACCTCAAGCTAGCACGAGCTAGCTCTCACTTTATGCAACTAGTATATCCCTTTTAAAACCAAGCAGTACAAGTCATCAAAATCTAATATGTGTGGCCCCAATAAGTGATAAAGGATGACACTGCAATGGCAGTCCCACAACGATATGGCTTGTTTGCCGTTACACTGTTGCTGATAGGGTTGATTCAGATCGTGAGTCAAGAAGTGGTTAAACAGTGGAAACTTGAGAGTAAACAGCGTCATGCGGAAGAGCGATTTCTCGGCTACATCGAAGAAGTTCGCCGAACATTGCGCCGTTTTGACTACTTGCCTTTTTTGATCACCAAAGATCAAGCGAGTGTGCGTTTTTTACGCGGTGAGCATCAGTATTACCAACGGATTCAGCAGCAACTGATTCAATTGGACAAAGCGGCTAACACCAAAGGTTGGTATGTGCTTACTGATAGGGGGGGACTAAAGATTTCTAGTGTTCAATCTCGGCGAATGTCGTCACAAAGCGCCAAAGCGATTGCAGCAAAAATTCAGCAGCATCGTGGGGTTGTATCTCATGTGACCACCAGCCCAGAGAGCTCAGATTATTTTATTGCTTCACCTCTCTACGATGGTGTGACAATCATCGGTATTGTCGCCGTTCAAGTCGACCTGACTCTTCTTATCGATCAATGGTTTTCACAGGGTGAAGCGATTTTAGCACACCACCCTAATAGTCAGTTTTTTCTCTCCAGCAACCCTCTTTTTTCATCTACTTGGTTTTATCAGCACTTCGACAGTGGGGCGATGATCGAGTACCACCGACTATATGACGGTACGCGCATCGAAACCTGGCAGGTAAAGGAGAAAAAGTATTTAGTCCAGTCTGTTGTCTTAGATGATCTCAACTGGAGATTGGTGTATCTCACTCCCTTGCAATCGATGTTACGTAGTGCGCATTGGATAAGCGCGAGCATATTAGTGGGGGGAGTAATCATCACGTTGCTCATGGTAATAAGGTATCAGCGACATCAGAAAGTGCGTAGCCAGCAGCGCATGCAAAAGCTGGTGGAAGCCTCTGAGAAAAGGTTGAATGTGATGCTGAGCAAAACCCATGTTGGGTTAATACTGATCGATGAAAGTGGTGATATCCAAGACATTAACCCAATGGCGAAGAAGTATTTTAGCCTTTCAGAGTCGATGACGCGCCAAATCAAACTCTGGCAGCTTTTTACAAGCAGTGGTTCCGATTCGCCGGCGTTAGAACTACTGAAAAACTTTGATCAGCACGCGTATTTAGCTGAAATGACGGAAGTTGAGATTCTTGGGCAGCGCAGTGATGGAAGCTGCTTTCCCGTGATGATCTCGTTGAGTGCCTTACCTTGGCATGAAAGAGGTTACTACCTGTGCACTGTGATTGATATTAGTAAACGAAAACGTGCTGAAATGGCGTTAAAGCAGTCAAACCAGAGGTTGCAGGCGCGCGTTGAAGAAAGGACGAAAGCACTCGACAATGCTCAACAAGAATTGATCGAGTCGAGCAAAATGGTGGCGCTTGGGAGAATGTCCAGCGCTATTGTACATGAACTCAATCAGCCTCTTACTGGGCTTAGGACGCTATTCTCAAGTAACCAATTATTGCTCGAAAGGGGGCAAACACAGCTACTTAAAGATAACATGTCGTTGGCAATGACGTTGTTTGAGCGTATGGCGTCGATGACGCGTCAGCTCAAGTCTTTCGCCTTTCAACGACTTGAATCTCCTCAGCCTGTTTCACTCAATGAAGCTTTGGATGAAGTCCTACAAGTTCATCAAATGCGTTTGGACAAGGTGGATTTGGAACTTCAATTAGAGACTCGGGAGCTGTTTGTTTATGGTGAAGAGGCTAGGCTTCGCCATGTGCTTGGCAACTTGGTTGGGAATGCCTTGGACTCGATGACAGAGACCGACTTTCCGCGGTTACAAATTGAGGTGGAATCTGTATCAGATGAAATAGAAGTTAGGATCATAGACAACGGTTGTGGTGTAGAACAAGCTAATCTTGGCCGTATGTTTGAGCCTTTCTACACCAGCAAAAAAATCGGTGAAGGGCTAGGGCTTGGATTAGCCATTGCGGCGAACAATGTTCGCGACATGCAGGGAAGGCTGTCAGGAGTAAATAATGTAAGACGCGGGATGACATTTACGCTGGTTTTACGAAAAGCTGGCTAATTGGCAGTGTTGATATCAAACCTGTTGAGTTAGCTATCTTGCAGCTAGAGGAGCAATACCGTCGCAGTTCAATGACCTTATTGAATACAAGGATCCTATCATTACCTCGACGACTCTTCCAATGGCAATATAAATCATTTGTAGGCGCTGCTTTGACTATTGAACTGCTGAGAAGTGGAGCCAGTAACGGTTTGTCGTACGAGAAAAGCAAAAAAGAGAGCCGGAGCTCTCTTTTTTAGGTGTAATGGTCGGACTGACAAGATTTGAACTTGCGACCCCCGACACCCCATGACGGTGCGCTACCAAGCTGCGCTACAGTCCGATGCCGATAATCTACCCTTAATTTACGAGCAGGTCAATCACTAAGAGTATGATTTAGTTACTTTTTACATAAAAACGTTGCAGCTCTGTTAGACCCTGCATTAAAACTGGTAATGTTGGGTTTTCGTCGTGTAGGCGTTGGTAGCTACTGTCATACAATTTATAGTTACCAAACTTATCGATCACTGTGGTGTTCTTGTTGGTGATCAGCGCCAATTCTCTTGTACCACCGGCAAGAATCCACTTTCTCGAGCGTTCATCAAACAAGTTCTGACCGCTGCTGAAATCTGATGGGTTAGAGGAGACTCCCAGTAGGTCCTGAAGCAGTGTGACCGATAAATCGAGGTGACTGGTACGGTGATCGTATTGACCAGCCACTTTGCCTGGCCAATGTATGATCATCGGCACTGCAAGTTGGTACTGGCTGTAATTACTGTTTGAACCCCAGCTATTGGTCTTAGTTTCGTTGAATTCGGTGCCGTGATTGGATGTGATAACAACAACGGTTGAGTCACTAATGCCTAGTTCTTTAATCTTCTCATAAAGCACACCCAATTCTTCATCGGCGTTGTTAACCGACGTGTGGTAGCCTTGTATCAAGGTTTGCAATGTGGACTTGTTGTTCCCTGAGTCGTCATAGGCACTAAAGTTATCAACCGTCGTCAGCTCAATAAAACTAAACCAAGGTTGCTGTTTTTGCTGAGAGACCCATGTTGCCCAAGCATTAATAGCTTGAGTATCGGGCGAGGTACTGTCATTGAAAGCAATACCAGTAAAATTCAAACCACGGAATACGGTCTCACCGTATAGGTTATCGTCAAAGTTGTCCCCACTGAACAAACCAAAGTTGTAATCCTTATCCAATAGAGTATCAAGCAAAATAGGTCGAGAACCTTGGGTTTTAATGCTACTGACATAACTACTTGGCAAACCGTAAAACAGGCCAAAGACACCGAAGGTATCGTTGCTTGAGCTGTAGTGGTTAACAAAGTTCAGGTTCTGTGAGGCAAACTCTGATGTGTTTGGCATAAGCTCATTTGTCAGCACATCGCCGCGTAGGTTATTAACACTGACTACCAATATATTCAGTGGATTGGCACGACGGTTAAACTCAAGCTTTTCAAGCGGGTAGCGGACCAAATGTGCGCTAGCCTCACTTTCTTTTAGGCGCTGAAGATACTCTTCTCTGTCAAGCAAACCGTGACGCTCCATAAAGGACTTCGCGGTCATAGGATAGGAAAGCGGGAAGTTGGCCTTCTGAGCAGTAATTGGATTATAGAAATAGGCATCAGCCCAGACGTAAACTAGATGACTGGTAATAAAACTGATAAAGAATAATGCCGCAATCGGGCGACCGACATGTTTGTGCGAAAGCCGACGTTGTTTGCGCCATACCCACTCAGATAAAGCAAGCTGTAGCAAAAAAATTAATGGTAGAACGACAAACAAATGTTGCAGATCAATACTGATCGTACTGCCTTCATCATTAAATAGCACCTCCCAGACGACGGGAGTAAGGTGAAGGTTAATCTTCTGATAGGCTTGAGTATCAATCAGTAGCACCGTCAAACCGACGGTAGCAAAACAAACCGCCACTAAGCGAAACAGCTTACGCGACGGTATCAGGAAGGTAAGCGGAAACAGAACCAGTAAATAAAGTGCAAAAACGAGGAAACCGAAATGCCCTACCCAAGAAATGGCCAGATAGAATTGTCCTAAAAGGGTGTCGGGCCAAGGGGACTGAGTGATATAACGGGTGCCAATTAACATGGCCGCTATGATGTTGAAAAAGGCAAACCAGTGCCCCCAACCCACTAAACGCGATACGCGCTCGCCGTATGTATTTCCGTTATCTACCATGTACTGTTCTATTGTCCGTTTATTTTTCTAGTGAGTGTTTTCTTCAATAGAAGACAACAGTGCCTGTGCAAATTTTTCAGCAAGTGCTTTGCGTTGTGAAGCATTAACGTTTTGATTTAAGACATTGGTAGCGATATTTCCTGCAATCATCAAAGACAATTCCGGACCCGCACCGTGTTTGTCTAACACTGCAGCTACTTCTGATAGAATCGCTTCAACTTTGTCGTCGCTGTATTTAGATGTTATCGGCATAAAGACTCTAATGGTGATAGTAAAGCGGCTTATGATAACCTACAATGCCCCGCAACTGAAACCTACACGACGATAAAAATTCATCATGAGTCTTCATCTTTCAAACGTTATATTACATCAACTGCGTAAAAACGATTCTGACGAACTTGTTGTTAACTTTCGAGCCGATTCCCTTGAAAATGATGCATCGACGGAAAACCTAGTCGCAGAGCTGCACCGTGTTTTTAATTCCAAAGCAGGCAAAGGGTTTGGTTGTTTCAAGTCTGACAGTGAATTCCAAAACTGGTTGCATGAACTTCGTAAAGGTGAGAGAAACTTCTATGATTTCTCACAAAAAAGTGCAAATCGTCTGAAAGATGAGTTGAGTAAGTACCCCTTTGCTGATGAAGGTATTCTGGTGATTGCAGAATATCAGTCTCTGGCGACAGATTACCTTTTTGTTGCCATCATTCCATCAAATGAAAGTCTAAAAGTGACAGAAGGTCTCGAAATTAGTGCGACTGATTATCTTGACCTGAGTAAAATGGATATTGCTGCACGTATTGATCTGACCAGTTATGAGACAGATAAAGAGTCAAATCGCTACCTCGCATACATCAAAGGTCGAGTAGGGCGTAAAGTGGCAGACTTTTTCCTTGATTTTTTACAGGCTGAGGTCGGGTTGGATACCAAGCAACAGAACCAAGTTTTGATGCAGGCGGTTGAAGATTTTTGTGCAGACTCTAAGTTAGAGAAAGACGAAGCGATCAGTTACAAAAAACAGGTGGCGGACTACTGCAACGAACAAATCAAAAGTGGTGATGAAGTTCAGATTCGTGAGCTGTCGGGAGAGTTACCTCCTTCTCATGATGGTACCAGCTTCTTTGATTACACTCATGAGCAAGGTTACCAACTGGAAGAGAGCTTCCCCGGCGACAGAACGGCTGTACGTAAGCTGACTAAATATGTAGGTGCAGGTGGTGGTCTAACGATTAACTTTGATAGTTTGCTGCTTGGTGAGCGTATTTTTTATGATCCAGAAACCGATACATTGACCATCAAAGGCACCCCACCAAACCTGCGTGACCAACTGACCCGTAACCGCTAATTCCTCATTAAATCAGGACTAAGTCGAAGAAATATGCACTTAGTCCTACTTTTCTCAAGCTTTGCGTATATGCTTGTAATCATGGCATTTATTCAAAGACGGCATGACATGGATCGCAAAGCGCTCAAGCTGGGTTTGCTGATTGTTGTTGTCTGGGTGATAGGGATGACCGTACTGTCCTTCAGTTATCGCTCAAACGTAATGACAATGAGTCAGGTTGGAGAACTGAGCAATAGCATAGATGAACTTAAGTATTCCTTATTTAAGGAACCTGCCTACCGGGCCGAGTTGACGGATGGTCAGTCTCTCAACTTGCAACTTATCTACGCGCTTCGGCTACAGATTGAAGCGACTTATGAGCAGAGTTGGCTAACGCCAGATATTAACCAACTTCTTTATACCACCGATCGATTTATAGAGCAGACCAAAATCTTTCTTGATAACGAACTTGAATTGATTTCATTAGTGGATCAAGCGCAGTTTATTCGCGCGAAATATCAAGATGACACTGACTTGAGAACTCACTATTACCATTTGAGTGCGAATGTTTTGGAGGCTTTGTTTAGCTCGAATAAATCCAACCCTCAAGTGTTCCGTGAGCTTGACCAATTGTACGTGGAATCTGAATCTCTGCCCGCGTTGCAAAAGCAAGACCTTCAGCAATTGTTGTCAAGAACATCAGCGGTATTGGGTAGCTATGCACAAGGGAGTTATGTCATCGAAAAAATGATGACACATTCCATTCATAAGCAAATCAATGTCGTAGAGACGCAATACCATTTACAGCAGCGTAACCTGGTCATTAGCGGTGTTGTATATAGTGGGATATGCCTGCTGGCGATGATACTGATTATTTCTCGATTTACAGGAGTCCAACGTATGGTTGAACGTTCAGAAAAAGTGGCAGATAACTCTCAGAAAGAGGTTCAATCAAGCGTTGAAACATCAATCGTTGAAACACCCCAAGAGTCCAAACCCATAGTGAGTGCGGCAACTGCATTGGATGATGGTCCAGAAATTGACTTAGACGGCATGCTTGATTCATTGGGTAATGACTACGAATCTGTGTGTATGTTGCTACAGGTATTTGTCGACGACCACACGGGGGACGCTGAGCGAATCGCTCAATTGCTCAACGATGCTCCTGAAGAAGCGTTGCGCAAAGCTCATAGCCTTAAAGGGGTCGGCGGAAATTTAGGGGCCTTAAAACTTCGTGAGTCAGCAGGCAAGGTCGAGCAGGCAATTAAAGATGACATTGGTTCGGCTTCAGGTTTGTTGGAAGAGCTTAAAGCTCGCTTAGATAAAGCTATTCTTGAGGCACAAACGTTTCTTGATGAACAAGAACCCAATGGCTGATTTATTCAAAGACCAAATTAGCCAATATCTTAAAGAGAGCCCATAGTGCTCTCTTTTATGTTTTTTTTAGCACCAGAGTAAAGTCAGCGTCAGAGTAATCATCAATCAAGGTGACGTTAGGTGTCACTGTCTGGCAAAACGCTAAAACTTCTTGTTTGTTGTACGCTTGCAATATCGTTTGATCAGGAAAAGCTTCGATATTAAGCAGATTGAATACAGTGACCTCTCTGCACGCAGAAAACATACGCGTGATCATTTCTGTTAGATAGTCTGGGTTTTTCGTCCGGTAACTCAGTGAGCCACTGGCGACGACGATGTCCATTTTCGGTAAGTTTGCTTGGCTGATATCGGTAAATTTGAATCGGCATTGTGAGGAGCCTATCCGTTTTCTGGCTTGGTGAAGAAAAGGCCAGTGTTGATCGAGACCGAGATAGAAGCCAGGGCATTGATTGTCTGACAGGTAGTCATACAACTCGCCCAGCCCGCATCCGAGATCTAATACTCTCTTGCCCTGGAACTCTACATTATTGGCTATGGCTTTAAAGCGCACTTGTTGCTCTTCATGGCTGGACCAGCCTTGCACCTTATGGCTCAACCCTTTCCAGCGCCGTACTTTTTCTTTGTGGAACAGATAGATTTTCAAGCGATCGACTAGGTGCATAGTAGTTATCAAACAAAGAGTGATAGTCCCAGACTACCTAATTTCATTGTAGGCACAAGTGAGTATTTCTACCTGCTGGGTAAAATAAAGTCTAAAAAGCACTTTACCTCGAGTTAACTTGAGGAATTAGAGTGGCACTAGTGAAGATAAGGTTAAGCCGTAATACGCTGATCTTTAAACTTATTATCTACTCAAAAGGACTGTATTATGAAAGGCTATGTTGAGCATACAAACATTGGTGTTGTTGATCCAAACAAAACAGTGGAATTTTTGACCACAGCTTTACCTGAATGGTGGGTCCGTGGGGAAGGAGAATACATCAACGGCCAAGGTGAAAGGATTCAGTGGTGTCACGTTGGCGATGAAAACTCCTATATTGCACTTTCATCGACGGGGAAGGGGGAAGCACCGGACTGGCAAACGCGATATACAGGGGTAAAGCATGTTGGAATTGTGGTGGCAGATCTTGAAGCGATGGAAGCAAGATTGGCTAAGCAAGGCTACTTTGTTGATCATCGAGGTGATGAACATCCTTATCGAAAGAACGCTTATTACATCGATGATCATAACCTCCAGTTTGAGTTTATTGAGTACTTCTCGCAGCAACCCGAACAGAAGAATGATTATTCGTTATAGAGTGAAAAAAGCGCCGATATGGCGCTTTTTTTGTTAGTTGTGTATTAAGCGGTTTGCTTGCTTAACTCTGGCGTCTCTTCCGTATTGCCTGGGCTCGTGGGTTCGCACTTATCAACAAACCAACCCATGTACGAGGTAATAATCGTTACCAAAATACACACAAAACTTAGCCACATAAACGGTGCGTATGACAATGTGGCAACACCTAAGATACTTGCCATGTAGATACCATTATCACTCCACGGAACCATGCCTGATGTTAGTGTTCCGCCGAATTCAGCATTTCGTGACAGATTCTTACGCTTGTAGCCAAGGCGATCGTAGTTTTTCGCACAGATCTTCGGTGTGAGGATAAGGGACACATACATGGCGGAGCCAAATACGTTGCCTAGGAAAGCGGTACCGATAGTACTGGTTGCTAGCGAGCCAGGGCTCTGTACACGACGTTCAAACAGTTTTGCGATGGTTTCCAGTACGCCGACTTTATCTAATAGACCACCAAAGCCGAGGCCAAAGACGATCACGGCAACTGAGCCTAACATAGAGGACATACCACCACGGTTGAGGATTGAATCAATGAAGCCGACACCAGATTCGATATGGAACGGAGCCCATGCGGTGTTAAATGCTTGAAGGAAATCAACATCTTGAATCATCACAGCCCAGATGATACCCAATAGAGAGCCGAAGCTGATCACTGGGAAAGAAGGCATGCGCATGGCTAACAGGCCAAGTACGATCATAACAGGCACAAACGAATACGGCGTGATGTAGAACTGGTTCTCCATTGCGTCTATCACAGATTGAACCTGTGTCATATCTACGTTGCCTGCATAATGGAAACCAAACGCAGTGAACATAACGCCCGTGATGATGTAGCTGATCAGCGCAATGGGTAGCATTCCTTTGATGTGTTCAACCACTTCGACGTTAGACATTGAAGAAGCAAGGATTACTGAGTCAGAGAGTGGGGACATTTTGTCACCAAAATAACAACCCGACAAAACCGCACCGGCCGTGATTGGTGCTGGAACACCTAGACCTTGACCGATACCCATCATGGCAATACCAGCAGTACCTGCAGCACCCCATGATGTTCCTGTTGCTAGCGCTGTTAGGGAACAGATAATCATGGTTGCGAGTAGAAAGATTGACGGATGAATCGCTTTCAGACCGTAATAGATGATGGTTGGAACAATGCCACCTGAGATCCAGGTACCAACCAAAGCTCCGACGGCAAGAAGAATTAAAACAGCGCCTAGACCATTGGAAATGCCATTAAGTGCTGCTTTTTCTAAATCTTTGTATTGATGACCGAGACGAACACCAAGAACCATGATGACAAACCAGCCTATGTAGAGTGCTAGCTGAATAGGCAAATCTAACTGGGCTGTAAAAGAGAAAGCCATTAGCAAAAATAAACCAAGTGCAACGATAACTTGCATCAAACTTGGTAAACGGGGGGTGAGTTGCGTCATGCAGAGCCTCTTATATGTGTTATATGCCATATGCGCCTTTGTGTACTGGGAAGGGACATATAGAGAGTGTTTACTCATTTGGGTACCGGATGCACTTTACATGACTCAGAATAATATTTCGAACAAATACAACTCCGATGTGATTTAAGTCTATTGATGTATTTATTGCTAGTTAAATATATTAAATTTGGTTAAATTTAATGGTTTGAAATGAGTTTTTTTGTAAATGGTATGTAGCACGAAGATTTCTCTTGTGTAGATGAATCCGCATGCGCAGTTATCATTGATTGTGGGTGAACAAAGAACAGACAAAAAGCGATTTGAAGGCAATATTTAAAAAAAGGAAGCAAAAGTGACAGAAATAAGTGAATTTTTCCTTGAGATTTTGTTGGGAAAATTGAAGTATTGAGGCATCCCTTTTTTAAATATTGCACACGGAGAGTTGAGAATGAGAGTAGGTTTAGTCGGTTGGCGTGGCATGGTAGGTTCAGTGCTTATGCAGCGCATGGTTGAAGAAAAAGATTTTGACCTTATTGAGCCGGTATTTTACAGCACTTCTCAGGTAGGTATTCCTGCGCCCTTATTTGGAAACAGTAAGGTGGGCAAAGAAGCAGGTCTTCTACAAGATGCATTTGACATCGAAAGTTTAAAACAGCTTGATGCAGTCGTTACCTGTCAAGGTGGTAGCTATACAGAGAAAGTCTACCCAGCACTTCGTCAGGCAGGATGGAAAGGTTACTGGATTGATGCGGCATCCACGCTGCGTATGGCACAAGATTCTATCATCGCGCTTGATCCAGTTAACATGGCTCAGATTCAGCAAGGTATTCACGGTGGCACCAATACCTTTGTTGGTGGTAACTGTACAGTGAGCTTGATGCTGATGGGCTTGGGTGGTCTGTTTGAAAAAGGCTTGGTTGAATGGACCAGTGCGATGACTTACCAAGCCGCATCTGGTGCGGGTGCACAGAATATGCGTGAGCTGATTTCTCAAATGGGTGTTATCAACGACTCAGTAAGCTCAGAATTAGCCAACCCATCAAGCTCTATTCTTGATATCGATAAAAAAGTGGCTGACACCATGCGCAGCGGTTCATTCCCAACGGACAAGTTTGGTGTGCCACTGGCGGGTTCTTTGATTCCATGGATCGATGTGAAGCGCGATAATGGTCAGAGTAAAGAAGAATGGAAAGCGGGTGTTGAAGCGAACAAGATTCTCGGCTTCCAAGATGCGCCTGTACCCATTGATGGCACTTGTGTGCGTATCGGCGCCATGCGTTGCCATTCTCAAGCGCTGACGATCAAGCTCAAACAAAATGTCCCAATGGATGAAATTGAAGAGATGATCGCCACCCACAACGACTGGGTTAAAGTGATTCCTAATGACCGCGATATTACGGCACAAGAACTGACGCCGGCGAAAGTCACAGGTACGCTATCGATTCCAGTCGGTCGACTACGCAAAATGGCGATGGGTGATGACTTCCTCAATGCATTTACTGTGGGTGACCAGCTACTATGGGGTGCGGCAGAACCGCTACGTCGTACGCTACGTATTATTCTGGCTGAAAAAGCGTAAATCTCAACGCGATACAAACACCTTATCTTTGGATTCCTTGCCTCAAAAGATCAAAAAGGGTTGACGTTTTACGTCAACCCTTTCATTTTCCGGCTAGCCCGCTTTTAGTCCTCTACGGTGACGATCCGTTGATCAGGGTCCGCCAGCTCGCTCCCACAATATTTGCAATGCATCGCATCAGATTCGTGGCCCGATTTAGAACAGTTGGGGCATTTGACCAGAGATTTGTGTGAGTTCATTTCTTGATTAAGTTCGGCGGTAATGATCCCCGTCGGAACGGCTAAGATAGAGTAACCAAGCAACATAGTGATAGAAGCGATGGCTTTGCCTAGATTGGTTTGTGGGACAAGATCGCCGTACCCGACGGTTGTGATGGTCACGATTGCCCAGTAGATACTTTTAGGGATGCTCGTAAAACCGTTGTTTGGCCCCTCAATCACAAAGATCAGCGCACCAAAAATGGTGACGAGAATGGCGACAGTGCTGAAAAATATGAAGATTTTTCTTCTTGCCATCAACAATGAACGCAACAGGATGTTAGAGTCTTGTAAGTAGCGAACCAGCTTAAGTACGCGGAATATCCGCATCACACGTAATAGCCTGACGACCCCCATGAATGTTGCGGACGGAAAGAAAAACGTTAAGTAAGTCGGCAAAATGGCCAACAGATCGACAACGCCGTAGAAGCTTTTGGCATAAGCGACTGGTTTGGGTGAACAGTAAAGACGCAACAAATATTCAATAGTGAAGAGAGCGGTAAATGTATATTCACAATAACGCAGTTCTGTTCGCCACTGAGACGCGACGGCTGGAATGGACTCGAGAACCAGCACCAGTAACGAAGAAAGAATCGCAATGATGAGAGCAATATCAAAGGCACGCCCGGCTTTGGTATGCGTGCCAAAAATGATGATGTATAGGTGATGTTTGAGAGAATTGCGTGGCATGACGGTACTAACTTTTAAACGATAGCGTTAATCATACCTTCATCATCAATGTCAGGCCAATCCAGGAAACAAGTTACGCAAGCCATTAGCAATAAATTCAATGCCAAGTGCTCCTAGAATTAACCCCATTATCCGCGTGATCACGTTGATACCCGTTTGGCCAAGAAAGCGGACTATCAGTGGTGCTGAGCGGAATAAGAACCAAGAGCAAAGGCAGAATAAGCTGACGGTAATAATGATACCAAGGGTATCCAACATGGTTGGATAACGGGCACCATAAACAATCGTTGAACTGATCGCACCGGGGCCTGCCATCAAAGGCATGGCGAGAGGCACCACGCCAATTTGTTCGCGGCTAACATATTCAGACTTTTCTTGTTTGTTCTGCTTATCTTCACCTAACTTACCACTCATCATCGAAAAAGCGATGCTAAGCAGTAGCAGACCACCAGCGACGCGAAATGAATCGAGTGAAATGCTGAACATATCTAGCAACATCTGACCCGCCAGTAGAGAAATGATAAGAATCACTGCAACCGCTAGATTAGCCGTTGCGGCCGTCTTATGCTTTTCTTCCAGCGTCATATGCCCAGTTAAAGAAACAAACACCGGCATGATCCCGACAGGATTTACAGCGGCGACTAACCCAAGAAAAAATTGTAAAAAAATTGCGATTTCGAACGTTTGCATTGCGTGTGCCTACACAAAGTAAAGACCAGAACAGAGCCACCAGAGTGACATGCGGAATATAGTCTAAAATTGTCGGCGTAACGAATGAAAAAATCTAACGCTTATCTGAATGGAAGAATAGGAAGGTCTATTTGCGGCTGCACTGTAACATTTTCGAGGTGTCTATTGATTTACACAAACGTTAACATTTGCACATTTTTAATAAAAAATGAGTTGGATGTTAGCGCCTTATCCTCGATTAGATATAAGCTTAGTAGCACAATGTTCGTGGAGTACATGTAATTCCGTAGTCAGGAAATGAAACTTTTTTACAGTTTGTGTTCAGTTGGAAAGTTGAAAGACGCATGATTGATAAATTTGTTGTGTTTTAAAATTTGTTTTTATTGTTTTAAATTCAAGTTCTTATGATTTTTACCTGACGCCAGCTACGACTTAATAGGTAAATAGTATTTCAGAACTGATCTGGGTCAATTTTTTTCATAACTTGAAATAATATAATCAGCCCTGAAAGCAATTTACTAAGAAAGACTGTGAAATCAATGCTCAATGCACCTACAGCTTACTTACTAAAAAGTTTTTAATATTTGTTAATTTTAGGAGATTCCCTATGCCTGTAACTAATATGGCTGAACTAGATGCAATGATTGCTCGCGTTAAAAAAGCGCAAGAAGAGTTCGCTACTTACTCTCAAGAGCAGGTGGACAAAATCTTCCGTGCAGCGTCTCTTGCCGCTAACCAAGCTCGTATCCCGCTCGCTCAACAAGCGGTAGAAGAATCTGGTATGGGTATTGTTGAAGATAAAGTAATTAAGAACCACTTCGCTTCTGAGTTTATCTACAATAAATACAAAGACGAGCAGACTTGTGGCATCCTAGAAGAGGATGACAACCTAGGTACTATGACTATCGCAGAGCCAGTAGGTATCATCTGCGGTATCGTACCAACGACTAACCCGACTTCTACTGCTATCTTCAAATCTCTAATCTCTCTGAAGACTCGTAACGGTATCATCTTCTCTCCACACCCACGTGCGAAGAACTCTACTAACGACGCAGCTAAACTTGTTCTAGATGCAGCGGTTGCAGCCGGTGCGCCAAAAGACATCATCGGTTGGATTGACCAGCCATCTGTAGAGCTTTCTAACGCTCTAATGAAGCACGATGACATCGCTCTTATCCTTGCAACTGGTGGTCCAGGCATGGTTAAAGCAGCTTACTCTTCTGGTAAGCCAGCAATCGGTGTAGGTGCAGGTAACGTTCCTGTCGTTATCGACGAAACCGCTGACATCAAACGTGCTGTCGCTTCTATCCTAATGTCTAAGACGTTCGATAACGGTGTAGTATGTGCTTCTGAGCAGGCTGCAATCGTTGTTGACGAAGTATATGACGAAGTTAAAGAGCGTTTCGCTTCTCACAAAGCTTACGTACTAAGCAAAGCTGAAGCAGAGAAAGTTCGGAAAGTTCTTCTTATCGACGGCGCGCTAAACGCGAAAATCGTTGGTCAACCAGCGCCGGCCATTGCTGAAATGGCAGGTGTTACTGTTCCAACAGACACGAAAGTTCTAGTTGGTGAAGGTCTGGGTAAAGTATCTTACGACGACGCATTTGCTCACGAGAAACTATCTCCAACTCTAGGTCTGTTCCGCGCTGACAACTTCGAAGATGCTGTGGCACAGGCTGTAACTATGGTTGAGATCGGTGGTATCGGTCACACGTCTGGTCTATACACTAACCAAGACGTTAACGCAGACCGCATCCGTTACTTCGGTGACAAGATGAAGACTGCTCGTATCCTCATTAACATCCCGACCACTCACGGTGGTATCGGTGACCTGTACAACTTCAATGTTGCACCTTCTCTCACTCTGGGTTGTGGTTCATGGGGTGGTAACTCTATCTCTGAGAACGTAGGTCCTAAGCACCTAATCAACAAGAAAACTGTAGCGAAGCGAGCTGAAAACATGTTGTGGCACAAACTACCTAAGTCTATCTACTTCCGTCGTGGTAGCCTTCCAATCGCACTTAGCGACCTAGAAGGTAAGAAACGCGCATTCCTAGTTACTGACCGTTTCCTCTTCAACAACGGTTACGCTGATGACGTAGTTAACCTGCTGAAAGCTCAAGGCATGGAAGTTCAAACCTTCTTCGACGTAGAAGCCGATCCAACTCTATCTGTAGTAGAGAAAGGTGCTGAAGCGATGAAGAGCTTCCAACCAGACACTATCATCGCGCTAGGTGGTGGTTCTCCGATGGATGCAGCGAAAATCATGTGGGTAATGTACGAGCACCCAGATACGCACTTCGAAGAACTAGCAATGCGCTTTATGGACATCCGTAAACGTATCTACAAGTTCCCTAAAATGGGCCAAAAAGCAGAGCTTGTTTGTATCACGACAACTTCAGGTACGGGTTCAGAAGTTACGCCATTCGCGGTGGTGACTGACGACAAAACTGGTGCTAAGTACCCACTAGCTGACTACGAAATCACGCCAAACATGGCTATCGTAGATGCGAACCTAGTCATGAACATGCCTAAGTCTCTTACAGCATTCGGTGGTTACGATGCGGTCACTCACGCTCTAGAAGCTTATGTATCTGTTCTAGCAAATGAATACTCTGACGGTCAGGCTCTGCAAGCACTCAAGATGCTAAAAGAGTATCTACCATCAAGCTACGCAAATGGTGCAGCAGACCCAATCGCTCGTGAGAAGGTGCACAACGCAGCAACTATTGCTGGTATCGCGTTTGCTAACGCATTCCTGGGTGTTTGTCACTCTATGGCGCACAAGATTGGTGCTGAGTTCCACCTACCACACGGTCTGGCGAACGCACTGCTTATCTCTAACGTGGTACGTTACAACGCGAATGACAACCCAACTAAGCAGACTGCATTCTCTCAGTATGACCGTCCACAAGCACGTCGTCGTTATGCTGAAGTAGCTGACCACCTAGGCCTTAGCCAAGAAGGTGACCGTACTGCTCAGAAGATTGAACGTCTACTAGCATGGCTTGACGAGCTGAAAGCTAACCTAGACATCCCGATGTCTATCCAAGCTGCTGGCGTTTCTGAAGCAGACTTCGTTGCTAAACTAGACGAACTGGCGGTAGAAGCGTTCGATGACCAGTGTACCGGTGCTAACCCTCGTTACCCTCTAATCACAGAGTTGAAAGAAGTTTTACTCGCATCTTTCTACGGTAAAGCGTTCGTTGAAGGTGAGACTTTCGAAGGTACGACTGTTATCAAGAAGAAAGCAGATCAGGTAGCCGCTAAAGCAGCACCAAAATCAAAAAAAGCAAAAGCTAACGCATAAGTAAGCGCGTCAGTGTTGAGATAGGTTTTCGCTAGCACGAAACCTAATTATCGGGATAAGAACAGGCCCCAACCGAAAGGTTGGGGCTTTTTTTTCGGGCGGAGCCGTTAGAGAACGCTTCGCTGCTGGAGCGGGCTGCGCCCTGCGAGAAAACTGGAGCGCTTCGCTGCTGGAGAACTGGATCGGACTTCGTCCTCCGAGAGGTTGGGGTTGGTAGAACGGTGAAAGAACCTTTAGTACAAAGGTGTGGACAGTACTTTTTCCCTGGAAGAGATAATAATCCAGCACTCCAAATAAAAAGGGTTGACGCTCTCACGCCAACCCTCTAAACGTTCTCTAGTTCTCTAGTTCTCTAGTTCTCTAGTTCTCTAGTTCTCTAGCTTTCTACTTCTCTAGCTTTCTACTTCTCGTCTTCTGGAAGTTTGATATTCAGCTCCAACACTGAAATATCATCGTCTTTGTGTTCAAAAGAGAGATCAACCATAGAAGGATCCACAGCGACGTATTTACCAATGACCTTGAGAATGTCTTCTTTTAGCTGTGGCAGGTACGAAGGTGATGGATCACCCTGACTGCGGCGCTCTGCAACGATGATTTGCAGACGCTCTTTGGCTAAATTGGCAGACGTTTTCTTCTGCGGGCGGAAAAATTCAAGTAATGACATTTAGCCTCCGAATAGTCGTTTGAAGATCCCTTTCTTCTGCTCGGTTAGGAAGCGGAAATCCACTTGTGATCCTAATAAGCGCTCGACTGTGTCGTCGTAAGCCATACCCGCGTCTGTCTCGTTATCGAAGATCACAGGGACACCTTTGTTTGACGCATTCAGTACTGCCTGACTTTCAGGGATGACGCCAAGCAGTGAGATATGCAGAATTTCTTCGACATCTTCTACGCTCAGCATTTCACCTTGTGTCACGCGTGCTGGATTGTAACGGGTCAGCAGTAAGTGTTGTTTAACGGGCTCTAATCCTTCTTCAGCACGGCGAGATTTTGAATCTAAAATGCCCAAGATACGGTCTGAGTCACGAACCGAAGAAACTTCAGGGTTCGTTGTCACAATCGCTTCATCTGCAAAGTATAGCGCCATTAATGCGCCTTGCTCGATACCTGCTGGAGAGTCACAGATAATGAAATCGAAGCCCATTTCATCCAGTTCGTCCAAAACACGGCGAACACCATCGCGAGTCAGTGCGTCTTTATCACGCGTCTGAGAGGCGGGTAGAATGAAGAGATTATCTGTGCGTTTGTCTTTGATCATGGCTTGATTGAGCGTTGCTTCGCCATTGATAACGTTGACGAAGTCATAAACTACGCGGCGTTCACAGCCCATGATCAAATCGAGGTTGCGTAGACCAATATCAAAATCGATCACTGCGGTTTTCTTTCCTTTCAGTGCCAGACCTGAAGCAATAGCGGCACTTGATGTGGTTTTACCTACACCACCTTTACCTGACGTGACAACAATAATGCGTGCCATTATGTGTTCCTTATTAATCTTTAAACGGTTAACAACTCGAACTTGAGCGAGTCATTGTCCAAACTGAACATAACTTTTTTCTGCCAGTATTCATCAGCAAACTGTTCTGTGAGCCAATAGTGGCCGGCAATTGACATTAATTCGGCGTTAAGCTTATTGCAGATGATCACTGCACCCGTGTTGCCACTGGCGCCAGCAATCGCACGACCACGAAGTGTTCCGTGAATGTGAATAGAACCATCTGCAATAACCTCGGCACCTTCACTGACGTGGCTTAACACTACTAAATCACAGTCCTTGGCATAGATCTGCTGACCAGATCGTACCGGAGTACGAATGATTTTAGTCGGTGCCATTTTCGCCGGAGCTTGAGAAGGGGATTTACTAGCTGACATAACAGCAAAATCAGCCTCTGAAGCCAGATTCTGAGTGCGTTTATCGCGGCACCCTGTCACACCAACCGGAATCATTCCGGCATGTGAAATCCCTTGTTTTAGTCTCGTAAAATCAATATCACCATCAACTTTTGAAATATTGATGACAACAGGGGCGTGAGCGAAGAAAGCTGGCGCTTGTTCGACTTTTTCACTGAGAAATTGCAGTGTGTTTTCAACATCGTTGTTTGAAAGGTGTAAAACGGACAAAGTAAAACTACTACCTTTCAGGTCCGGTAAATTTGACATCTTTTTTTAGGAACCTCGTAAGGACGTTGCCTGAGACTAGGGTTGTCATGTTATATTCCCATAATAAGCACAGCAAGTTATCTTGCGCTCAATTGAGTGTTTTGCTGTAAAAAATAGCGAAACATTGACGTTCTCTGAATCTAAACAGACAAAAGGCTTACCATGCTTTGTGCAATTTATAAAAGTTCTAAAAAAGAAGGCGCTTACCTATATATCCCGAAAAAGGATGATTTTTCACAAGTTCCTGACACTTTGATGCAAATGTTTGGCAAACCTATTATGGTTATGGTGGTCAAACTGGAAGGGCGTACTCTGGCACAAGTTGATGTCGATAAAGTAAAACAATCTCTAATCGATGATGGTTTTTTCTTGCAATTGCCGCCGCCGCCAAAAAACCTACTCGATGAATATAAAGAGCAAAAACAAGCTCGTCAGCAATCTGAAGAGTAAATAATCATTGGATTGTTGTTTTTATTGCTCAAGGAGGGCAATGTGAAGAAACTACTGTCAGTCGTTCTAGGATTAACACTCTCTACTTCTGTTTATGCGAATGAGATCAGTTTTGAGCAATATGTTGAAGGCTTAAAACAAGAAGCGCGTACCAATGGTATTTCGGAGCAAATTATCAATCAGGCTTTCGGCAATGTGACTCATAAGCCTCGTGCTGTAAAAGCGGATAAGAACCAACCGGAAAAGAAATTGACACTGGATGAGTATATTCCTCGTGCAGTCCCAGATTGGAAAGTAAAGCAGGCTAAAGCGCTGTACAAAGAGCACTATGCAGAGTTAAGCCGAATTGGTGAAGAATACGGCGTACAACCACGTTTTATTGTTGCATTGTGGGGCGTGGAAAGTAACTTCGGTAAATTTACAGGCAACTATCCTGTGATCGATGCATTATCGACGCTCGCCTACGACGGCCGTCGAGAAGCTTTCTTCCGCAAAGAAACCATGGCCGCACTGAAAATATTGCAAGAAGGACATATTCCATTCAGCGATTTTAAAGGCTCTTGGGCAGGAGCTATGGGGCAATGTCAGTTTATGCCTAGCTCGTTCCTTGCTTATGCCGCGGATGGAAGTGGTGATGGTAAGAAAGATATTTGGAATACCGAATCGGACGTGTTCGCGTCAGCTGCCAATTATCTGAGTCAATATGGTTGGAACGACAAGTTCACTTGGGGGCGTCAGGTTAAATTGCCGCAAGGTTTCGACATGAACCTTGAAGGGCGTGTTGAAGGTAAAGAGAAAACGCTCGCTCAATGGAATCAACTTGGCATCACTCGTTACGATGGGAGCCCATTGCCACAAGTGAACGTGGATGCATGGTTAACTGCGCCAGACAATGCCAACGGGCGAGTTTATCTGGTTTATAACAACTACAATGTTCTGATGAAGTGGAATCGCTCATACTACTTTGCTTTAGCCGTGAGCCATTTGGCCGACAGAATAACGCTTTAATTGTTTTGATTAGGAGCTCTTTGGAGCTCCTTTTAGTTTGTGGAGTCCCTGTGCTATCTGATCGTGCATCTCAAATGGTGGTGTTCGCCGCCTTGCTCACTCATAAAAACTTTACTCAGGCTGCGAAGAGCTTGGGGGTCTCGGTTTCACATGTTAGTAAGCAACTGGCGCTGCTAGAAGAATCGCTAGGCGTTAAACTGGTTCAACGAACGACCAGAACTTTTACTCCTACTGAGGCAGGGGAACAGTTTTTTTATCATTGCCAGAAAGTGGTGCGAAGCGTTGAAGAAGCGCACCTCGAGGTGGAAAGTCAGAAAGATGAAGTGGCGGGTTTGATTCGAATCGGTTTATCGCAGTCTTTTGGGACTTTGCACATTCTCCCTGCGATCGATGAGCTGCGAGAGCAATACCCCAATCTGAAAGTTGAGATGCATTTGTTTGATTATAAAGTCGACATGTTACAAGAGGGATTGGATCTTTGGATCACCAATAACGAGATGCTACCTGAAGGATATGTCGCTCAGCGTTTAGCGGACAGCCAGTTCGTGGTAGCCGCTTCGCCAGAGTATCTGATGAAACATGATACGCCTCATCACCCGAACGATTTGGTTGACCACAATTGCTTGATTTATCGAAGCTGGGAGCGTGACTACACCCATTGGGCATTTTCCAGCCATGATGATCAGCTGAATGTGAAAGTATCTGGAAATTACTCGGTCGATTTGGCAGAAGCAGTGCGAGATGCCGCCGTTGCTGGATGGGGTGTTGCCTACCTAGCCACTTATCTCATTCGTGATGAGTTTAAGCAAGGTCGGTTGATTCAGCTTTTGCCTCAGTGGTTACCCAGTCAGAATATGCCTTTTTATGCAGTTTATCCAAGCCGTCGGTACCTGTCGACGAAGACAACCGCGGTGATTGAGTTCATCAAGAGTAAAATTGGTTCACCCTGCTACTGGGACAAACGATTGTCTCCCTATATTCACCGACCTCAAGCCTGATTGGTTGCTGTAGATTTTTTCTGTTTTTAGAAACATTTTTTTTATATGGAAATAATAACGAAAAGCAAACGTTTATCTTGATTTAAAACAGCCGCTTATCGACTTGATTAAAGTTTGAGTTGTTCAAAGTAAACCGGATTTTAACAACTTAGATTTGCATCTCTTTTGGAACAGAATATTATCCGACGCCATTATTTATGGCCCTTTTAGTCGGATATTTCCATGAACTCAATCCTCGGAATCATAGCCATTCTTGCTCTAGCATGGCTACTTTCTACCAACAGAAAAAATATTAATCTGAAAACTGTGTCCTTAGCCTTTGCTCTGCAGGTGACTTTTGCGCTGTTAGTCCTCTATGTACCCGCTGGTAAGGAAGCGCTAAACAGTGTCACAGCAGCGGTATCCAATCTGATTAACTACGGCCAAGAAGGGATAGCCTTTTTATTTGGTGGCTTGGCAACGGGCGGTTTTACATTTGCTATCAATGTATTGGGTATTATTGTCTTCTTCTCAGCACTGATTTCTGGCCTGTACCATATTGGGATCATGCCTAAAGTGATCAATGTGATTGGCGGCGGATTGCAAAAACTACTCGGGATAGGTCGGGCTGAATCTTTGTCTGCGACGGCAAACATTTTTGTCGGTATGATTGAAGCGCCACTTGTGGTCAAGCCATACTTGCGCCAAATGACCGATTCACAATTATTTGCTGTGATGACAGGCGGCTTGGCGTCAGTTGCTGGTGGTACGTTAGTGGGGTATGCGTCATTAGGTGTCGATCTCAATTTCCTTATCGCTGCAGCGTTTATGTCTGCCCCTGCGGGATTGTTGATGGCAAAACTGTTAGTGCCTGAAACCGAAAAAATTGACGCTCAGGTTGAAATAGACAATGTTGACATGCCGCGAGCGACTAATGTCGTTGAGGCGATGGCGGATGGCGCGATGTCCGGCTTACGAATTGCTGTCGCTGTAGGGGCGACCTTATTAGCGTTCATCAGTGTCATTGCTATGCTCAACGGTATGTTGGGTTGGGCTGGCAGCCTGGTAGGCATAGAATTAAGCTTTGAGCTTATCTTAGGTTACTTGTTTGCCCCTGTTGCATGGCTACTAGGTGTGCCTTGGAGTGAAGCGATTACGGCAGGTTCGCTTATAGGTAATAAGGTTGTGGTCAACGAGTTTGTTGCCTTTATTCAACTGATGGAAGTGAAGTCTCAGCTCAGTGATCATTCACAAGCGATTGTGACATTTGCTCTGTGTGGCTTTGCGAACATTTCAACAATGGCTATGCTGATCGGTGGTTTGGGTAGCTTGGTGCCTGAGCGTCGAAGCTTTATTTCAAAATATGGATTCCGCGCCATTGCTGCCGGTGTCATGGCCAATTTAATGAGTGCCGCCATTGTTGGTGTGATACTCAGTCTCTGAAACGAAAAGCCGCTTTAAGATAAAGCGGCTTTTTTATGTCAGATTTTCGAGTTCAGTAATATTGTCGATGGCTTGCTGGTTCGTACTACCGCAGACCACAGGGCATGGCTTAAAGTCGTGGCAAACTTTTGGTCGTTCCGGTTTACCAAACAACTTACACAAATTCTCTTCATTGAGCTGAACGCATCTTGTGCCTGCAGGTTTGCCTTTCGGCATACCCGGGATCGGCGAAGAAATGCTTGGCGCGATACAACACGCTCCGCAGCCTAATCGGCATTCCATAATGATGACCTCATTGATAATCGGGGCGCGATATTAGCAAAAAAGATGACCCCTAGCAGTATAAAACGCTTCCCCGCATCAATTGTTTACTTAATGGCATTCATTGCTTGGTCGCCTATATGACGATAATGCGGGTGTATCATTTACTATAATTTATATTTTTATCAGTTTTATCCGTGTTCCACTAAACTTAACAATAAAGGGTCAACGCGCTTTGGTGCTTTGTAATGTCGGGTACAATTGGGAGTGTCGTGTCAGATGAGCGATAAAAGTTTTTGGGCAAAACATTCCAGTAAAATAGCCTCATTTATCGGTGTTTGTGGTGCCATCATGATCGGTATCGGCATCTATTTTGTGATGGAACATGAACACCAGAAAGCGAGACAAGAATTGCTTGGTGTTTGGGAAGAAGCGAATGTCGCGACCTACGCTGCCAATACGCTTCATGTGGCGGAAGAGGGGATTTACTGGAACGAAGACTTAATCAGTACCCACTTTGCTTTCGACGGCGAAACTCTAGAATTTAATTTGGGTAATAACCAACAGCGTTATCACCTCGATAGGCTCAGAGGAACCTTAGTGCACCTTAACGGTAACTACAAAGCGAAATATCTCAAACAAACAACAAGAAGTTACGCTTTCGGCAATCGTGCTAGAGGTCGTTGAGCTCGCTAGTTTGTGGCGTAATTGCGTGAGTGATTCAAAGTCGTGATTGTATCGTTTTGATATCTCTGTCGAGTACAAATATTGTCCTTGAACTTTATGCGTCTAAACGGTATAAAACGCTCCCCTGTCCGAGACCGAAGTAATGTTATGAGCCAGCCATTTTGGGAAAGTAAATCACTAGAACAAATGACCGAACCAGAGTGGGAAGCACTCTGTGATGGTTGTGGTAAGTGCTGTCTACATAAACTCATGGATGAAGACACAGAAGAAATCTACTACACCAATGTGGCGTGCAGTTGGTTAAACAGCAAAACTTGCTCGTGCAAAGACTATCCCAACCGATTCACTTCTGGTGAGGAGTGTACCAAGTTAACCCGTGACGATATTGATGATTTCACTTGGTTGCCACATACTTGTGCTTACCGCTTATTGGCGGAAAATCAGCCTCTTCCTCAATGGCACCCTTTGATCACAGGCTCTAAATCTGCGATGCATGCCGCTGGCGAAAGCGTACGCAATAAAATCGTGTATGAGATTGATGTGGTGGATTGGGAAGATCACATTTTAAACCATCCAGATAGAACTTAGCTTATAGCTCGTTGTGTCCACCTGTATGGGCAGCAGATTTGCCTGTGATGGGGCAAATCGTGTCTTGCTTCTTGTGGTGATTTCGATGCTTGTTTAAGTGAACGTTCATGCCTCTATCGAATTCTGAATGCGATTCTTGCTCAATATTTTGGCTTTTGAAACATATCCCTCAATCCTATAGCAAATTTATATATGACGGGCTGTTGACCAAATTAAAGGTATGTCTACCTAGGTGAAAATTTCATTGACAGGCTTGAAGGATTCGAGAAGACTACTATATTCTGCATCAGAACTAGACATAGTTAGTAAAGCGTATCGCTTAAGCATGACTACCGTAACTACTTAACATATATTCTATGTGTAGTAGCTATTTTGATAAGCTATTATTTTCTTAACAAAGATTTAATGAAACTATAATGAGGGTTGTTGTATTAACTATTTATATAAATTGGAAAGAACGAAGCAAATAGCTTTTCTTTTTTTATTAGTTTCCTTGACATCATGTAATGATAGTACCTCTTCAGAGGTAAGCAATACAGAAACAACAAATACAGATGATACTCGAGTTAACTATTATCATTTGGTTCACATGGGTCAATCTTTAGCTTCTGGAGAGGAGTCTTTACCTCTTATCTCTACAAATGGTAGTACATACAACAACCTAATGTTTAGTATGGGTACGCAGACGTGGCCCTATGATGAAAACCGATCTACCCCTAGTCTAAGAGATGACGAGAATTTTGAGCTTGTACCACTCAAAGCAACTCAGAGACGGGCAGAAGGTGAATCGATTGCAAGTGGTTACGCCGATCACCTCATGGATACATTGACTCACAAGAATATTATTGAGCCTACAGACTCGTTCATTTTTAGCTTTGCAGGTCAAGGTGGGAGGATGTTGAGGGAACTTGATAAACGTCATGATGATGCCGCAGATCGTAGATCAGGAAGTGACTGGTCTGGAGGTGGTTATTATATTACATCAATTGACGATGTTAAACGTACTAAACAGAAAGCTGACTCTTTGGGTTATAACTACGAAGTAGTGGCTGTAAGCTGGATGCAAGGAGAGTCTCAGGCAAATGGAGAAATAAACCGCTGGGATTCTAAACTAGATAAAGATGCTTTTGTAGAAACCTATAAAGCAGATTTAATTAACCTAAAAGAAGATTACAATACTGACATCAAATATATTACAGGTCAAAGTAAACGAGTTAATCTTTTTTCCTCACAAACTCAAGCTTATCTTCCTGGACTTGCTCAAGTGCAAGCTGCAAATGAAGATCGCGAAATACATATGGTATCACCTACGTACTTTTTACCAAGCGCTGTAAATAGTATTTATAAAAATGTTAATGACCCAAGCGATGAAGACGTTTATAACGGAGCTGATATACACCTTAGCTCAGATGGACAAAGGTGGTTGGGTGAATTGTTTGCTAAAGTTGTTAGAAAAGTCATTTTTGAAAATCAAAGTTGGACGCCATTGAGTCCTAAAAAGGCATCACTGTCTTCAGATAGAAAGAATATACAAGTTCAATTCTTCGTGCCGACTCCCCCTCTAGTACTAGATGATACATTTTTGCCGAATCAAGGTGGAACATATGGTTTTGAAGTGGAAGATGATCAAGGAAATCTAGTAGGTATTTCGTCTGTATCTGTCATTGGCCAAGATTATATTAACATTGAGCTTGAAGAAACGGTAAGTCCTCAAAAGTCTGTGTTCGTAAACTATGGCGTCAATAGTAATGTAGGTAGATCCCAACCAACCATCGTGGATGTTGGAAAAAATAAAGTATGTTCTAGTAGAGAAGATAGAGAGTATCTAAAGTTAAATAACGCTACTCAAGAAATTAATGCTTTAGCTAATGAAGGAAAATTTTATGTGACCTCGGGCAATAATAAGATTACTGTAGATAGAGTTTGTAATGAAGGCGTTTTTTTACTTTTGAGGCTTTCAAATAAGTCTAGTTTAGGAAGCGAATTTTCTGCAGGTATGAAGGTAAAGTTATCACGCATATATAACTATGGTAATCTTAGAGACTCTGATTCTGAGCAATCAACATATCAGTTTTCTGATTCTGGTTACGGAAATAGGCAGTTTGATTATTACCCACTTTGGAATTGGGGCTTAGTATTCAGATCTTTCCCTGTTAATGAATAGCAAGACATTTATTGGGTGGATATTTGGGCTTTTGTCATCATGTGAGGAAGTATGGTGTTGTACCTCTCCTCAGCGATATTCTCAATTACATAGGCTTAAGCAGGATTAGTAGATTTACTTAGGAGCGCCAATGGCGCTCTTTGTCGTTTATAGCTGGTCATAAAAGGTGATGGTTGGTTCTTGCTCTAGCAAACCTTCCAAGCGGTCTAAAAGGTTGAGAAAGTGCGCCTGTTGGCAATGCTCATCAAAAGCCTGCTTGTCAGTGAACTGCTCTTGAAACATAAAGACTGCAGGGTTTTTGCTGTCCTTTAACAGGTTATAGCGTAGGCATCCTGGTTCATTTTGGCTAGGTTCTAGCATACCAACCAACAAGGACTGCAGTACGCTTTCTTGGCCAGCTTTGGCGTGAAAAGTCGCGGTTAAGTTTATCATCATGTTTGCTCTGTAATTTTTGATTTTTCGTTGTTATTTACTGGTATCTTCCCTGACGTTGCAGGAATTCGATTTTGTATCCATCGGGATCGGTAATGAAAAAGAGAGTGGCGAGATCAATATTTTGATGCTGTATAGTTTTCATTTCAGAGGGATCCAGCCCAAGTGCATTGAGTTTGTGATGTGTCTGATGAATATCATCGACTGATACAGCAATATGCCCGTAGCCGTTCCCATGATGATAAGCTTCTTCTGTATCATGATTGTAGGTCAGCTCCAGTTCAAACTCAGTTTCGCGGTTGGAAAGATAGGTCAGAGTAAAATTGTCAAATACGAATTGGTCTTTCACCTCTAATTCTAATGCGCTGCGATAAAATGCTATTGAAGTGGCTAGGTCTTTTACCCTTACCATAGTGTGAATGAGCCTTGTCATTGTTACCTCCTGCTCAGTAGGCTGAAAGAATAAGGGGTAAATTTGAGCAGAAGGTAGTACCGGGGTACGACAATGAAAAGATTTTACTGATGGGTTATGAGCTGCTGCTTGACCGCTGCCATTACATCGTCGGGCTGGCGAAGGTAGATGAGGCAAGCACAACGCAGCAGTGAGGTGAAGTTCTTGATTTCTCGATTGTATTTCAACGCTTCTGAGTAAATTACGCTGATAAAGCGGGGCAGTGTCATGGATTGTTGCTGCGCGATTTCCTCTAAGATCTGCCAGAAACTGGCTTCGAGCTTAATACTGGTGGCGTGGCCATCAATGCGGATCGAGCGGGCAATAATCTGGTAGTTTTCTTGAGGTTGATTAGAAAATATTTCACACATAATACGATGCTGATCGATGATAAACCATTATTTCTAACCTGCCCCTCAAAGCGAGTCAACATAAAGTGACACCATTAAAAAACGCCCCGTAGGGCGTTTTATTTTGTTGATGGTTCAAGGTTTGTTTATTTAACCTGCGTCTTAATATATTCCCCTAGTTCTGAGTGATGCATGATTTTAGACACAGGAATAATGGCTTCTGCTGGCCCCCACGCAAATACGTTTACTGGGGTATGTGTGTGTGTACCCGTGCCCCATACAATGTTTTGGCCAGTGGCCTGCTCACGTGCTAGCAGGTTGCCGCGGTCGTTATATGGGAAGAAGGCGTCGAAGTCGTTAATTGCCGGGATTTCCTCAGCGGACAAATACTTATGACCGGCCAAACGGTATGGGTTGGGTTTACTGGCAAGGACGTTCGCTGCTTGGCCGGACGTTATCGGGAAGTCCGTATTCTTGTTCACCATTTCTGCAAATTTAGCTGCAGTTTGCTGATTTTTATCCAGCTTTTGGAACTCACTCACGATACCGTAATAGCTCTTCTTCTGGTTGTATAATCCATCTAAGATCTGAAATGCACCAAAGTTAAAGTTAGGAGCGTAACTACGCTCGGCAAAAGCTTCGCCATCACGTTGCTCTGGTTTTGGCAGATCCTGAGAGGAATAGCTGAAGCCAAAAGAGCCCGTTTCATGGTCAGCGGTGACGATGACAATGGTATCTTCACGGCCTTGTGCCCATTGATAAACGGTATTCACAGCTTCATCAAATTTGATCATCTCATGTAACATGGTACCAGCATCATTACTGTGTCCCGCCCAGTCAATTTGGCCGCCTTCGACCATGAGGAAGAAGCCGTCTTCGTCCTTCGAAAGGATATCCAGCGCTTTATCTGTCATTTCTTTTAGGCTTGGTTGAGTACGCTCTGGATCATTTTTACTTACGCTATAAGCAATGCCGTCGTTCATACCAGAGTAGGAGAACAGGCCAAGCAACTTATCACCTTGCGCTTTTGTCATCATGTCACGGTTAAAGGCAAGTGAGTAACCGTCTTGCTGTGCTTCAGTGAGCAGGTTGCGGTCATCTTTGCGCTTGGACTTAAGGTAAACATCACCCTGAGTCAGTGTTTTTAACTGGTTGTATGTTTGGCCTTTGTCGTTGGTGGACTTTGGAATCCAGTGACGAAGGCCACCGGATAGCATGACATCTGCTCCTGTTTCCAACATGTCAGATGCAATGTCATTCTCAAGAGAGCGATGAGGTTGGTGTGCGGCAAATGAGGCTGGGGTTGCGTGAGTAAGGCGAGTATCAGAAACCAACCCGGTTGCTTTGCCCATGCTTTTAGCTTTTTCTAAAACAGTCTGAACATGGTTACCTTGAGAGTCGATACCAATGACCTCGGAGCCAGTATAAATACCTGTTGAAAGCATGGTTGCCGAACAAGCAGAGTCAACCACGATGGCATCTTCAGGGTGGGTTAGTGAGGAACCGATGACCCCTTCCTGAGCAAGTTTAAACAGTGCCGTCGGTTGACCTTGGTAAATGGAATTCGGGGCTTGATTGGCATAAGTTTCTAGCAGGCCAACCTGCTGTGGGCCCATTCCGTCACCAATCATTAGAATGACGTTCTTAATGTCTGCAGAAAGTGCATTAAAAGAGAGCGCAGAAGTCGCGACTGCCGCGACAAGAGGTTTGGTTAAGTGCTTCATCGAATTGTCCTTATTTATAAAAGCGTCCCGATTAAATCACTGTTACATTTCATATTTATTTCATCAATGTATTGATTTATAAATTTGATTTCATTGTCGGTTTCTGTGCCCACTGACACGAAAAAAGTAGAATAAAATAGGTTTTTTAATAGCAGGGTACCCGTACATCAGCGGTATTCGATGTTTTGCAACAAGGTAAGACACACAATGTAAAGGGGTTGCAGTTGGACCGAACGCTACTGTTGCGTTACGCCTTCATTGAGGAATGAGGGGGGCCTCAGTGCGTATTAATAATGTAACCTGTGTTGACTACTGAGCAGAGCAGGGTGGGGACATAACGGGCACAGCCTTTCCCCGCCGTCACTGATTCGTTTCGGAGGAAGGGGAAAAGCCATCGAGCGGGTTCACTCTATATGAGCGCTAGAAGTATTCCGCCCACTGTTGCCGCGGCGGAAAGGTATTGCCCCGCAGAGTAAGCGCCATCGTCTTCTTCTTTGATTTCGTCAGGTTTATCAATGCCTAATGCCCCATGGGTGAAAGATTCTACCTGATCGCCAACCGTCTTATTGGCTTTTTCAGCAGCTTTCGCTTCTTTATCAATTTCCTGCAAAGCGGCAAGCAACGCTTTTCCTTCATCAGAAAGCGTGACTTTATTTTGCTCCACTTTAAGCGGCGCAGAGCCATTATTTGGCTCACTTTGATTCGCTTGAGGTTTGACCTGCTGGGCTGGTGTCAGCTTTGCTGGCTCCATTCCTACTGGTGTCATAGCGATCTCCTTACATCATCCTCATGGAATATATCGACCAATGAGCGAAAAACTTGTGCAAAATATGTCGATTTTGTATGAAATACATTCAAGCACAAAGTGTGCCTGATTTATTCATCGCATATCAAAATAGTGCTATTGGTTGGACTTTTATGATGTGGATTCAAATTATCGTATCATAGTCAGCAAAATTAATGCCGCCTTAGAGACAAGATAAGTCTTGGTTTCTTTTTGTTAGACTGTGGTAAGCCTTGATTTGATTCTCCATTTGTACATATCGTACAGGAGGAGCGAGGACCTTTAGCTGGTAATCTCGGCTATCAGATATGACGTCCTCTGTCGGAGTGATCACTACAACATTCAAATCTGGCTTTCTAGAGAGAATTGAGGCCTTTGTACCTAACCCGTCTTCGATGTGAAATTTACCGGCAAAATGGATGATCTGCTTGGAAGGGTTCTGTTCAAGATAATGAATCATACTTTCAGCCATAGTTTCATCCCATGTCACTTGAGCGGAAAACTGTTTTTCTGATTGTTCAGGTTTGCCGTGGTGCATCGACGCCATAAATTTATCTTTGTATGGGCTGGGGGCGACATCGATGGTCTCGGCCACATAAGCGCGCTGTTCAGGGGTAAGCTTTTCAAGGTAATCAAGTCCTTGCCGCCCAATGCAACGCACTATTGGCTTGGGGGCATTGGCGGCGATAACATCGATCTGATTGGCTTTAGCCAGCTCAACCAATGGGCGATAGTCACTTTCATAGTTTGGCCAGGCGCTAGCGCTCTTAATCAGCATTTGTTCACCAATTTCACCCGCTAGGTACTGATTGATAATACTTTGGCTGTCGCGTGAGAATTGCTCCATAGAGACTGCGACATCATGGCCTTGTGAAATAAGAGCTTTGACTAGGTCGGTTTGAAAGCGATGAACACCTGAATGGGTATGCCATTCTCCCACCAAAATGATGTCTGCGTTTTGAATGTCTTTACCAAAACGACTTAAAGACACGGCTTGAGCGTCAGGGGTGAAGAGTTGGTAATCGTAGAAACTGGTCACTTCTTGATGAGTTGCCGTTGAACAAGCTGACAAGGTCAGGCAAGCCAAAGATACAGTGAGAAGTTTGCGCATAACAGGCCTCCTAAATATGATGCGAGCATACTAATGGAGGCAACAAGATAACTCAATCTAAATGAGAATTATTATCCAAATACTTAATTTGGCTGTTTGCGATAGATACGAATCATAAAATCTGCCTCGCATTCAAATAACTTAGATGATTTTAGAGAATCACGCAGTTCCTCACTCGCTTTCCAGGCAAAAGGTGTCATCTGAAGCAAGTCGTCCGCATCACCATCCTGCAACGGCATAGTATAGGACAGCTTGAGAGAGTCTTGGAGGACAAACCCATCGATATTTTCTGGCTCTTCACTATGCAATCTGACGTCTTGGTAGAGGTGCTCTCGAAGTTGGTAAAGATGACGGGCCGCAGGTGTGACTGTGATCACGACACCGTTGTGATTGACGACTCTTGCTAGCTCTTGTGGTTTGCAAGGGGCGTAGATACGCAATACGGCATCTAGACTGCCGTCTGAAAAAGGAAGGCGTGTACTTGATGCTACGCTGAAAGAACAGTTGGTGTAGCGCTTAGACGCATAGCGAATCGCTACCTTAGATATATCGATGCCATAAGTCACTGCCTTTGGGTGTTGTACTGAAAGTTGTCTCGCGACCTCTGTGGTGTAATAACCCTCACCACAACCAATATCAAGTAACTGGTGCTGAGTGCTCTCAATGTATTGAGCACAGACTTGAGCCACTTTGTCTTTCAGCGGGCGATAGTAGTCTTTCTCTAAAAAACGACGGCGTGCTTGCATCATCTCTTTATTGTCGCCCGGATCTTTGGAACGCTTATGCTGAACAGGCATCAAGTTGACATAGCCTTCTTTGGCTAAGTCAAAAGCATGACTGTTCTCACAGCGAAAGGTGTGGCCAATGAGCGACAGGCTTTGATGACATAAAGGACAGGTATAAGACATAAGGATCTCAGGATGACAAAAAGAGCGCGAATTCTAACAGGAACCGAGTTTTGAGACTAGCATGGCAAAGATAACACTGCGGAAAAAGGGGCAGAATATATCTGCCCCTTTTTGTTATTAATGGAAGAAGTCGACTTGCTGTTTCAATGAGCTGGCTTGCTTCTGTAGCTCTTCGGCACTTTGAGCCGTTTTAGCGCTAGTGGCTCGACTTTCTCGGTTCAATTCACTGATAGAATTGGCGTTGGCGGCAATTTCTTGGGATACGTTTGCCTGTTCTTCAGAGGTTGCGGCTATGGTATCCGCTTGCATGGCAATAGATTGTACTTGCGATGCAATGGCCTCTAATGCTGACCCTGCTTCTTGAGCCTTATCGAGCACTTGATTTGCATTACTTTGGCTTTGACCCATCAAATTGACCGCGTTGACCGTAGAGGACTTTAATTTTTCGATAATGGTGACTACATCCTGAACAGACGTTTGTGTCCGGTGCGCTAAAGTACGTACCTCATCGGCGACAACGGCAAAGCCCCGACCTTGCTCCCCAGCTCGTGCTGCTTCAATCGCTGCATTTAAAGCGAGTAGATTGGTTTGCTCAGCGATTTCATCTATCATCTTGGTAACGGTTTGGATAGCTTCACTGTCTTTGTTGACCTGTTCAATGGCTTGCGCGGAATTGTCTAGTTGATCGTTAAGCTGCGCGACATCAATACATACCCCTTCAACTTTTTCCAACCCTGACTGACTGTCTTCGTTGGTGAGGCGGACATTCTCGGCAATCGCTTCGACTTGCTGTGCTACCGACTGTGCTGACGAAGCCATTTCCTCAATGGCGGTTGCAACTTGCTCAACCTGTTGTTGTTGGATGTCAGATTGGCCGAGGTTTTGGTTGGCGTCCTGAGATACGCTTCGTGACGCGTCTTGAACGGCATCACTTGTAGAATGGATTTCGCTAACCAAGGAATTCAATTGCCCCGCCATATGGGCGACGCCATTATTTAGGTTGATGATTTCATTGTTGGATGTTTTACCTGTCGCAGGAATTTCTAAGCTGACCTCACCTTTCGCGAGACGAGTCATGTATCCGTTTAGTACCGTCAGTGGCTTGAGGTTACGGTTAAGAAAAACGGTTAAAATGACGAAGGTTCCCAGAGCGACTACGGTTGCGATCGTGATAATCAGCTTGAGTAAAGTGTCACTGCCTTTGGTGACTTCTTTGATGAATGTTCCGCCTAACAACTTCCAGTTCCAACCAGGAACTTCTGTGTAGACGAGGTATTTCTCTCCAACATTGCCCTGATATTCATATGGGTAGCGGATCAGGCCACTTTTCTGTTTGAAAATTTGATGGAAAGGTTTGTTGCCATCATAGTCGGCTATTTCCATGATCGGCGCCGTGTTTTCGTCATGAACAGGATGCAGCAGGTAATGACCTAAATTGTCCTCTCTATTATCTACCACGACAGTGTAACCCGTATCACCCCATTTGATAGAGCGCAACGAGTTAAAGAGATCTTGTGTTGCTTGCTCAACAGGCAGACCGATGAATGTAATACCTGTCACCTTATTCTCTGCATTCTTCAATGGTGCATAGTAGGTAATGTAGTTCTCACCGAATAGTTTGACCTGAGCATAATAGGGTTGACCGCTAATGAGCTGGTTGTAACCAGGGTGGTCTTTACCTAATGTACTGCCCACGACACGATTGCCTGACGGGTCCTTGAGTGAAGTGGATATACGAATAAAGTCGCCATCAAAAGGAGCAAATAGAGTGGCCACTGCCCCCGTATCACGGGTAAAGCTGTCCACCAGTTTTGCATCATTGATCAAGCTTTCACCGTACTGAGTGACATTCACAACTTGTTGACCGTTAAAGTCGACGGTGTAGTCTTCTACGTAAACGCCTGCAAGATAACCATTCCTAAAGGTAGACTCCAAAACTTTTGCGGTATGCAGGTAGGCATTAAATTGTCCAGCAATAGTCATTGCCATGGCTTCGACTTCAGTTTGATGACCTTTGAGTGTGTTATCAAGCAGTACTTTGGATGCATTTCGATAAACAAGCGTCGCGGTACCTACGAAGGAAACGAGCAAGCAAAGCAGTATGACCAACTTCAACTGAAAGCCAACACTTTGGTTTTTGAATTTTTCGAACATTGTTTCATTATCCTCTCTTTGGAGACGTGTCTTATCGCTGACAATAGTGATCCAGTTGTCATTCAATCGTGATGATAACAACTTGTTTAAAGGTGATAATTGATTCTTATTAACTATTTAAGTAATTAGAAGGTTAAAGAATGTGCGTTGTACAGCGTGTGTGGACTAAAAGACCTGATGGCGAGAGAAATAATTTCGAGCGAGGTCGTGCATTGCAGGCCTCATGGCCTGCAGTGAACAGAGTTATCGAGCTGAGATTGTAGTGATCAGTTGGTGTGATTCACCAGGTTGAAGTGTTTTTCCAAGGTCGATATTGGGTGCATGCAGTGTCGATTCCACACACAGCATAGTAAGGTAGCCGTCATCGGACATATCTGACATAGATTCAGCACCTTGTGCCCATGGATTCCATAATACAGCCGAGTTGTGGCCTTGGTTCTCCACGCTTAGTATGCGATCCAACACTGGATCTTTAACTAAAATTTGCGCTTCTGGCTGAGTGTAAACACGGTCTATAGTATCAGTAAGTTGAAGAACCTTGTCCCCTTGGCAGATTGCACCTGCTTTTAGGCTATCGATGTATTCAGGGCCCATCCCAGTAGTTTGTGCTTGTTTGATGTTGCCTACGTTAAGATACGTGTGCAATGCCCCTGAAAATTCCCAAGGTTTCGTATCAGTATTGGTGACGTCGAGCGTTACTTTAAGCTCGTTGCTGACTTCTACTATTAAACGCGCATCAAATTTATGCGGCCAGATTGATAGCGTTTGCTCTGAAGGTTTCAGTCCGAGCTCAATCACAACGCCTTGTTCATTTTCACGATGTTGTAGCAGTGACCACTCACTGTTACGAGCAAAGCCATGTGCAGGCGCAGCAATGCGGCCAAACCAAGGCCAGCAAATTGGAATGCCACCACGAAGCGCTGCCTTACCATCGAAAATGGCGCTGTCGCTCATCCACATCAGATCTTCTTGGCCTACTGGCGCGAACGATACGACATGTCCACCGTGCAGCGCGATGCCTGCCGTTGCTTTTTCATGAATCACGCGGACGACTTTTACCTGATCAACTTCAACGATAGTGATGTTGTCAGATAACACGGTCAGGGCTGGGAGAGTTTTTAAATCCATGTGTAGTTTCCTATCGCTGGGGAGAGCTTTTCGAGATATTTCGCACATTATATGCAATGTCGATTTTGTATTACTCAAAGTCTAGATACAAAAAAGGCGACTCTAGAGCCGCCTTTTCTTTAACGAAGTTATTCGCTAATTGCTAACTATCTAATTACTTAGAGATGTGAGCGATTAGGTCTAGAACTTTGTTTGAGTAACCGATTTCGTTGTCGTACCAAGATACAACTTTAACGAAGTTATCAGTTAGAGCGATACCAGCTTTAGCATCGAATACTGAAGTTTGAACTTCGCCGATGAAGTCTTGAGAAACAACTTGGTCTTCAGTGTAACCTAGAACACCTTTAAGCTCGCCTTCAGAAGCTTCTTTCATCGCTGCACAGATAGCTTCGTAAGATGCACCTTCTTTTAGGTTAACGGTTAGGTCAACTACAGAAACGTTAGCAGTTGGTACACGGAAAGCCATACCAGTTAGTTTGCCGTTTAGTTCTGGAAGAACAACGCCTACCGCTTTAGCTGCACCAGTTGAAGATGGGATGATGTTCTGAGAAGCACCACGACCACCGCGCCAGTCTTTAGCAGAAGGACCATCTACAGTTTTTTGAGTTGCTGTAGTAGCGTGAACTGTAGTCATAAGACCAGATTCGATACCGAACTTGTCGTTAAGAACTTTAGCAATAGGAGCTAGACAGTTAGTTGTACAAGAAGCGTTAGAAACGATGTCTTGACCAGCGTAAGTGCTGTCGTTAACACCCATTACGAACATTGGAGTTGCGTCTTTTGAAGGACCAGTTAGAACAACTTTCTTAGCACCAGCAGTGATGTGCTGACGTGCAGTTTCGTCAGTTAGGAAGATACCAGTTGCTTCAGCTACAACGTCAACACCGATTTCGTCCCACTTAAGGTCAGTTGGATTACGCTCAGCAGTAACACGTACAGTCTTACCGTTAACGATTAGGTTACCACCTTCAACTTCAACAGTACCGTTGAAACGGCCGTGAGTTGAATCGTACTTAAGCATGTATGCCATGTACTCTACATCGATCAGGTCGTTGATACCTACAACTTCGATGTCGCTACGCTCTTGTGCTGCACGGAATACGAAACGACCGATACGGCCAAAACCGTTAATACCTACTTTGATAGTCATTATAGTTGCTCCACAACTTAATTTCTGATTAAAGATAACTGGTAGTAAAATTACAGAATCCAGTCAAAATCTGCAACAGATAATCGGACTTAACTTGTTTAAAGTCAAAAAAAAGCGTCGCTTTTTTTCACAATTAGTCGTAATTGACTATCTTTTGAACGGATTATAGGTTTCTTGTCTAACCAGTTGACGTAAAATAGATCAAACGCTTTCACTTTTGACCAAAGTTTAAGCGTCCTTTTATGGATTCAAAGTATGTGCTACAAACAATAAATTGCGCAAGTTTTTGAGAAAAAAAGTCACAGTAATAGTGATTAATTCGGAGAAAAAGACAAAGTGGAACAGGATAATAAAAAAGTCATCAAACCAAATGAATACTGGCGTGAAAAGCTTTCTGAAGAAGAATATCGAGTATGTCGAGAGCAGGGAACAGAAGCACCGTTCACAGGTAAGTTACTGCACAACAAGGAAACTGGGGTATATTCTTGTACTTGCTGTCAGGCCCCTCTATTTGAATCAGATAACAAGTATGATTCCGGTTGTGGTTGGCCAAGTTTTGATGCCCCAATTAATGATCAGGCTATTCGTTATTTGGAAGATCTAAGTCACGGAATGGTGAGAACAGAGATTAGGTGTGCAGCTTGTGATAGCCACCTTGGTCACGTTTTTCCTGATGGGCCAAAGACAACAGATGAAAGATTTTGTGTGAATTCTGTGTCGTTAATTTTCAACAATTCTTAAAAAAGCGGTGATTAAATCACCGCTCATTGTTTAATCCTTTCATGTTGTCGACGCTAATTGAAGCTAGGAACCATGTCTCTTTGGTAACGGCCGCTATCGAGCGCGTTTTCAATATTGTCGGCAATATCATCGAGCTGTTTGTACTTGTCTTGACTGAATCCATAAAGAATTTTCATTTCCTGCGCTGAGCCGATAATGGGAACGTCGAAGCGACTCGCCACCATCGCCCAAATGTAAGCTTGTTCTTTACGATTCTGTTGATAGGTAATACTAGCTAGTGTCTTAAAAATGTCCGTATTAAGGTTCTTGCCTTTACTCAGTTCGAGCGATTTGTTGAGTAAGCTTATTGTTTTCTCCAGATCACGGCTGGTATAAAAGGTAGCAAGTGCATACTGCATCTCAGGAGTGTCCAGAGCCGGAGTGCCTTCGAGTTGCAGGAAGCTTCTTTGCGCTTCGTCATCACCCGTTTGGCTCCAAAGGAAATAGAGGGATTCTGGAGAAGAAGACTGACGAATTCGCTCGACTAATTGTTCTAAGTCCTCCCCTGAGTTGATTAATGCATTGAATCGACGCTCTTTTAGACCAGGCTGTTCAATAGGCTGTATCTGTGAGGCTAATTCAAGGCACTTCTTATAGGCCGCCAGATAGTGGTATTCGGCAATAATATTGCTGTCGGTCGGTTGTTTAAGCACATCATTACGATGCCAAATTAAGTCGGTTCTGGGTACACGGCACTGGCCATCGTTCATATTAAGCCGTTCACATTGTAATCTGGGATTATCGGCGCATAGTTTGTCAGTGTTCTGACGATTTTCGAAACACCCTGATAATGCAATAGCCAGACTTAAGATTAGTAGCGCTCTTATATGATTCATAATTTGATTTGCTTGTGATCCGTTACACTTATTCTTGGGTGCAATCTTGACTAAGAATGCCATCCAGTTATGTTCTTTCCATCTCAGTTACAACTTAAGGATAGACCATGGACGCAGAGCAGTTAATTAATGCCATTACACCAGAGGCATATGAGCGTCTACTCTATGCTGTAGAAACGGGTAAGTGGCCTGAGGGTACACCACTTTCTCATGAGCAGCGAGATTCGTGTATGCAAGCTGTGATGTTGTATCAATCTAAGCATAACGCAGAGGCGCAACATATGACGGTGGCTCAAGGGGGCGAGATCAGTTTTAAGTCAAAAGCGGAACTGAAAAAGCAGTTCAAGCAAGATCAACAAGATATTGTTCGAATCAACCCAAATAAGGACGCTTAGTATCCGACTAAGCTCTGATACGCAAAAGCAGGAAATTCATCCTGCTTTTTTGTTGCCTGACGGTTTAGCCGCAGCATTTCTTAAACTTTTTACCGCTGCCACAGATACAAGGATCATTTCGGCCGACTTTGAGTTGTTTTATGGTTTGATTGAGCCGTGGGTCAATATCGGGCTCTGGAAACGTGCCATCAATGTAGTACCACAAGCCATTCTCTCTTACAAAACGCGAGCGCTCTTCTAGGCAATGTTGTGTTTTGTCGTCGTTAAAATAAGCTTTAAAAGTGACGAAACCTTCGTTCGCATCTTTACCTACTTCTGTATTGATGACTTCCAACTTGCACCAATCACTTTCTATCGATTGTTTAATTTCTTCGCGTTGTTCATTGGCATGACAACTTGGGTGATAAGTTTCTACCACATAATCGACCAATTGCTTAACGTGTGCGCTATAGCGAGAACGCATTAATTCTTCAGGCGTTGTGGCTTTAGAATGGTCGAGATGAATTGGCTCACAGCAATCGCTGTAGCGCTTTGCTGTCCCACAAGGGCAATATTGCATGATGGCTCCAATGAAACGCTATTTTGTCGATACTGAGAGAAGATCTGCGGTCCATTTAACGGAAGCGTTATAGCTTGAAATTATGTCTTTTGGATTTAAACCAAGAGACTCGCTATGGTTGGATACCTCTTCCCACTCAGCTAACTCATACGCTTCGGTTAACATGAGAATGCTGCCTAGTATGCCTGCATTCTTTGTTAATGCCAGCTTTACGGCCTCTTCGATAGGAATCTCGTTCACGATAAGATCCAATGGCTTGTCTAGAAGACTATCGAGCAACGAGAACATACCAGTAAGAAAAGCTTGTCCTGACCCAAGTTCTACTTGAAGCTTTTCTCCGATCAGCTCGCAGAAGCGTGCACGTTGGATAGACAACCCGTACAGATAGTCGGGTTTGCTATCTTGGCTCGATGCCAGCGAAACTAGAGAAATGAATTTGCGCAATTTATCCTCACCAAGATAAACCAAAGCCTGACGGAAAGACTGAATTTGTGTTTGTACTATGGCGGACGAATTGACAAAAGTCAGTAGTTTGTAAGATAACGACACATCTTTGCTGATGAGTGACTCAATGGTGTTGTAGTCAATATCATCTTTCGAAATTTCTGTTAAAAGTTGGATGATCGTCATGAAAGCGGGTTCCAACGCTTTTTTGCTGATTATCTCAGGCTTGCTGAAAAAGTAGCCTTGGAAATATTCAAATCCTGCTCTTTTGGCTTGCTCAAACTCTTCATAGTTTTCGACTTTTTCTGCTAAGAACTCAATATTTGAACCTTCGAGACTCATCATGAAAATTTTAGCTTTTTCTATCGGAACTAGTCGGATATCAAATTTGATGATTGAGATATAGGGGAGAAAGGCTTTCCACTCTTTGCTCGGAACAAAGTCATCCAAAGCGATTTTATATCCTTCTTCAGCCATCTCTTTAATGGCTTCCAATAGTTCTTGTGTTGGTGCGCAATCTTCGAGAATTTCAACAACCATGTTGTCTTTGGGAAACAAAGTTGGGACTTTGTTAACTAAACTTTGGTAAGGGAAATTAACGAACCCAAGTTTGTCACCCAGAGTGTCGTAGTGCGTGTTGAGGAAGTGATCAGAAAGCAAACGACTGGTCGCGTGGTCTGGATCAACTTCAGGAAAGGTGTTCTTGGGCCCATCCCTGAACAAGAGTTCGTACCCGACCGTGTGTTTATCTCTACCCAGTATGGGTTGTCTGGCAATGTAAGAGTTTTTCAAAACCTAGTTCCAACGTCTTATTATTTGTTATGGAATTGGCCAGATTCCAATGAATAATTAAGAGTTTAGTCAGCTTCTTACATGGAAGTCTGAAACGGCCTAGCTTCCAACTTGAAGCTATTTTTAGCATAGACCAGAACTGAGCCTTGAGTGTACCAATCCCCTAAAACAATACGGGTTTTTTCTGAATTGTGCGTTTTGAACACATGTACATTAGGGCGATGTGTATGTCCGTGAATCATCAAATCGACATTATGGTCTGCCATGACCGCTTCCACTTCCGTTTGTGTCACGTCCATTATATCGAGCGATTTGGTTTGTTTGTCGGTATGAATATCAGATTGAACTTTCGAGACAATTTTCTTTTTAATGAACATTGGGATGCGGTTAAACAACCATTGTAGCCAAGGTTGATGCACTTTTTCTCGATACTGGAGATACTTTACATCCGCAGTACACAATGTATCTCCATGCAAAACAACCGCTTTTTTACCGTAGAGATCAATCACTGTTTCGTCACCTAGTAAGGTAATGCCAGTTTGTTTAGCGAAGCGTTTACCAACCAAGAAATCTCGATTGCCCTGAGTGAAATAGCAAGGTACTCCAAGAGACGTCAACAGCTTGAATTCGTGTCGGACCTGCTTAGCAAAATCTGAGCGGTCATCATCGCCAATCCAAAATTCGAAAAGATCACCGAGAACATACAAGGCGTCAGCATGAATCGCTTCTTCACGCATCAAGCGAATGAAGCAATCCGTGATATTTGGTGTAGTGGGAGAAAGATGAAGGTCTGATATAAATAATGTGGTCATAGTGCGTGAACCTGAAGTAACAACTAGGGAGAGCCAAATGCTCTCCCTAACAATCATTAATCTTCGATTGTGGTGCCTGTGATGACAACGTCTTCTAAAGGAACATCTTGATGCATGCCTTGTGAGCCTGTGCTTACTCCTTTAATTTGGTTGACGATATCCATGCCTTCGACCACTTCCGCGAACACACAGTAACCCCAACCGTCTAGACTCTCGCTGCGGAAATCTAGGAAAGTGTTGTTGCTCACGTTGATGAAGAACTGTGAACTTGCTGAGTGTGGTTCCATGGTACGCGCCATTGCAAGTGTACCTACTTTGTTGCTCAAGCCGTTGTTTGCTTCATTCTTGATAGATGCGCGAGTCGCTTTTTCACGCAGACCTGATTCCATGCCGCCACCTTGGATCATGAAACCATCGATAACACGGTGGAATAGTGTGTTGTCGTAGAAACCATCACGGCAGTACTGCAGGAAGTTCGCGCATGTTTCTGGTGCTTTTTCTTCGTTTAGTTTAACTTTGATGTCACCAAAATTAGTGTGAAGGGTGATCATGATGATGTCCTTTATTTATGACTTTGACTTAAAGTCTGAATTCTATATGAACTTTCACCACTTTTATACGTGAAAAGTTGCTCCATCTCGGTGATTAATCCACTTATTGACGGCTTTTTCAACATTTCAGGGATGACCTGATGCCAAGCATCTTGATATACTGAGGCACTATTTTTTCACCCAAATAATTAGATAGAGATCATGTTAAAGATTTATAACACACTCACAAGACAGAAAGAGGAATTCAAACCAATCAATGCTGGCAAAGTTGGCATGTATGTCTGTGGAGTCACCATCTACGATCTCTGTCACATTGGTCATGGTCGTACGTTTGTTTCTTTTGACGTAGTGTCTCGCTACCTGCGCTATCTTGGCTATGATCTGACTTTCGTTCGTAATATCACTGATATCGATGACAAGATCATCAAACGTGCAAATGAAAACGGCGAGAGCTGTGACTCTTTAACGGAGCGCCTTATTGGTGAAATGCACGCTGACTTTGACGCATTGAATATGAAGCGCCCAGATGTTGAGCCTCGTGCAACGGAATACATTACTGAGATTATTGAACTCGTTCAAAAATTGATCGAGCGTGGGTTTGCCTATGTTGCTGACAATGGTGATGTTATGTTTGAGATCGCTAAATATGGCGATTACGGCAAGCTGTCTCGCCAAGACTTAGATCAGCTACAAGCTGGTGCTCGCGTTGAGATCGAAAGTGCTAAACGCAGCTCGCTAGACTTTGTTCTTTGGAAAATGTCTAAACCCGGAGAACCAACGTGGGAATCACCATGGGGACCAGGGCGTCCGGGGTGGCATATTGAATGTTCAGCGATGAACTCGTCAATTTTAGGTAATCATTTCGATATTCATGGTGGTGGCTCGGATCTTCAATTCCCGCATCACGAAAATGAAATCGCTCAGTCATGCTGTGCACACGACACTCAATACGTGAATACTTGGATGCACAGTGGCATGGTGATGGTCGACAAAGAGAAAATGTCGAAGTCTCTGGGTAACTTCTTTACCATTCGCGATGTCCTTGGTCATTATGACGCTGAAACGGTTCGTTATTTCTTAATGTCAGGACATTACCGTAGCCAGTTGAATTACAGTGAAGAAAACCTGAATCAGGCTCGCGCCTCTCTTGAGCGTCTATACACTTCACTTCGCGGCTTAGATATCAACGTACCTGCGGCTGGTGGTGAAGAGTACGTTGCACGCTTTACTGAAGCGATGAACGATGATTTCAACACGCCTGAAGCTTACTCGGTGTTGTTTGATATCGCTCGGGAAATTAATCGCATCAAAGCCGATAATCTCGAACAGGCTAGCGCATTAGGTTCACTGATGCGTGAGATGGCCGATGTCATTGGTATTTTGTACCAAGAACCTGAAGCTTTTCTGAAAGGTGATGCGAGCGATGACGATGAAGTGGCTGAAATCGAAGCTCTAATCAAGCTGCGCAATGATTCACGTGCAGCAAAAGATTGGGCCAATGCTGATATAGCTCGCGACAAGTTAAATGAGAAAGGAATCATTCTCGAAGATGGTCCGGAAGGGACTACTTGGCGTCGCAAATAACAGATCTTTCTAGGGCTGATTATTCAGCCCTTTTCTTTTTTATAATATTTATACGGGTAGCAACCAGTGGCTCAGATGTACTTCTACTACTCTGCAATGAATGCGGGGAAATCCACCACTCTTCTTCAATCCTCTTTTAACTACCAAGAACGTGGCATGACGCCCGTGATTTTCACCGCTGCATTGGATGACAGATATGGGGTTGGTAAAGTGAGCTCTCGTATCGGTCTTCAATCAGATGCGCAATTGTTTCGCGCGGATACTGACCTGTACCAAGAAATTATCGCGTTACATGAGGAAGAAAAGCGTCATTGTATCTTAGTTGATGAGTGTCAGTTCCTCACTAAAGAACAGGTATACCAGTTGACCGAGGTGGTGGATAAACTTCGTATCCCAGTTTTGTGTTATGGCCTACGTACAGACTTTTTGGGAGAGTTGTTTGAAGGCAGTAAATACCTTCTGTCTTGGGCGGATAAATTGGTAGAGCTGAAAACCATCTGTCATTGTGGACGCAAGGCGAATATGGTCATTCGTACGGATGAGCACGGAAATGCGATTGCTGAAGGTGATCAGGTTGCGATTGGGGGTAACGATCGATACGTGTCTGTATGCCGTCAGCATTACAAAGAGGCGCTCGGTAAGTAAGAACGCCAATGCAATACAACAAAAAACGGAGCCTGAAGCTCCGTTTTTTGTTGTATTCGGCTAATTCGGATTGCGCGAGGCAATCAGAGATTAACGAGCACGGAAGACGATGCGACCTTTGGATAGATCGTATGGAGTCATCTCTACAGTTACTTTGTCACCAGTAAGAATACGGATGTAGTTCTTACGCATTTTACCAGAGATGTGAGCAGTAACTACGTGACCGTTTTCTAGCTCAACACGGAACATTGTGTTTGGAAGAGTATCAAGGACAGTGCCTTGCATCTCAATTACGTCTTCTTTAGCCATTTAATCCTCTTTTAAAAATGGATATTTTCAACCGGCTGGTTTCGCCGATAAAAATGAAATAAGTAAAGTTGGGGCGTATTCTACCCTTGCCAACGCTGATTTACTAGCCTTTGATGGCGTTGAAAGCGGACTTTGTAACTCATTGCAGGGCATTCATCAATCTGATAACCCAAATAGAGCCACTGTTTTCCTTGCTGTTGACAGTATTCAAGCTGATACATTACGCCGAGAGTACCCAAAGATAATGGGTAATCTGGATCGAAAAAGGTGTAAAACGCACTGGCAGAATTGGAAAGAATATCAGTGACAGCGATAGCGATCAGGCGGTCTTGGTCATAGATATGTAAATACTGAGTGTTCAGCCAGTGGCATTGGGAAAACTGCGCAAACTCGTTCTGCTTAGGCGGGTACATGGTACCGTTACTATGGCGGACGTTGATATAGTGAGAATACAAATCAAACCAGCCCGGAATCATCTCGTCGCGCAGTTCCCAACTTAAATCTTTTGCTTTATTGAGTAAACGCTTTTGGCTTTTGGACAGTTCAATATCAGGTACTGAGACTCTGATTGCTTGGCAAGCTTGGCATTGGTCACAATGTGGCTTGTAAATAGTATCACCGCTGCGTCGAAATCCGTTTGCCAGCAACACTTCATAGCTGGAAGCGGTATGCATTGTTGGATCTAAGGCTACAGCAACCCGTTCTTGCTTATCTTTTAGATAGCTACAAGGGTGGCAGTCGGTTAATCCAATACGGATTTGTTGCAGATCGGAACTCATTGATTCTCCTCTGAGGGCAGCGTAAGCCATTGAGCTTTAAAACTGTTATCGACAAGCTTTTCCTGTCTTAAGGATAGCAGGCTTTGCATAAATTCATCGCGTTCAAGCTCTAGAGCCCCCAAAGACTTGAGATGTGGGTTCATGACCTGACAATCGATCAGTTTACCGTCCATCGCTTTGAAATGTTCACAGAAATACCACAAAGCTATTTTAGACGCGTTGGTTTGCTGACTAAACATAGATTCTCCGCAAAAAACTTGACCAATCGATAGACCATACAGTCCGCCAATCAGTTCATCATTGCTCCAAACCTCGACAGAGTGGCAGTGGCCAAGAGATGCCATTCGTTTATAGGCGGAACGCATTTCATGGTTCAACCACGTTTCATGTTCTGGCCGCATCGAAGCACAGTGCTCAATGACTGACTCGGTCGCTAGGTTGATGCTGATCCGATATTTGTGCTTACGTTGAAACTTTTTAAGACTTTTAGCCGGTTTGAATGTCTTAGGATCAAATACAGCTCTTGGAGATGGGCTCCACCACAAAAGAGGTTCACCAGGTCCATACCAAGGAAAAATCCCATTTTGGTAAGCAAGCAAAAGGCGATCCGGTGAAAGATCACCGCCAAAGGCAAGCAAACCATTAGGATCGCTCAATGCTTCGTAAGGAGACGGGAACCAAAGTTTGTTTTCGTCGAGCTCTGTTAAGTAAATCGCCATGAAACAGGAGAACCATGATGAAAAAGTGGCTTTGGATCTTATTCATTTTTCCGCTTGTTGCCAATGCAGCATATGAGAGAAATCAGGCCAGACCCGTAAATCAGGTCGTATTTGGTGAAGTGGACTCAGTTCGTTATCTTACACAACAAGATATTGTTAAAGCCGAATCTTCAGGATGGGAAACCTTGCTTGGCGCTGTCGTCGGCGGTGTTATCGGCAATCAATTTGGTGGTGGAACAGGTAAACAAGTCGCCACAGGTGTTGGCGCGGTGGCAGGGGCGGGCATCGCTCATAAGCGTGCCAATCAGGAATATAAAGTGGAGTACAAGCTGGTCGAGGTGCTGATTAGCACAGACCAAAATAAGTTGATTGATGTGATTCAGGATGTCGATAACACAATGCTGTTTGAGCGTGGGGACAAGGTACGAATACTGTATTTTGACAACGGCGTTAGAGTTGATAAAGAGTATTGATGCACCCTGCGTGCTGTTAATGTAGATACCAGATAAAAGATCGCGACTAATTGTGATTTTGGTCTAGTTTTAGATGTCGATTTTAGATAGGCTGCAAGTACGAAGAATTGTTCATCGCTTGCTTAGGAAGGCAAAGTGATCAAGGAATAACTGAATTTAATGGAAAGCCTTACGTTACAACCTATCAATAAAGTCAATGGTGAGGTCAACTTACCCGGTTCTAAGAGCGTTTCTAACCGTGCACTATTGCTCGCGGCACTGGCAAAGGGGACGACTCGCCTAACCAACCTTCTAGACAGCGACGATATTCGCCATATGTTGAATGCGCTAACTCAACTTGGTGTTAACTATACCTTGTCGCAAGACAAAACGGTGTGCGAAGTAGAAGGATTAGGTCGAGCTTTTGATACACCGGAAGCCTTGGAGCTTTTCTTGGGCAATGCAGGCACGGCGATGCGACCGCTCGCCGCTGCCTTATGTCTGGGAAGCGGAGAGTATGTATTGACTGGCGAGCCGCGTATGAAAGAGCGTCCGATAGGCCACCTCGTTGAAGCACTTCGTCAGGCTGGTGCAAATGTAGACTATTTGGAAAATGAAAACTTCCCACCTCTGAAAATTAAAGGCACGGGCCTGAAAGGTGGCACGGTTGAAATTGATGGTTCGATTTCCAGTCAATTCCTTACGGCCTTCTTGATGTCGGCTCCGCTAGCACAAGACGATGTGACCATCAGAATTGTTGGAGAGCTGGTTTCCAAACCTTACATTGACATCACTCTACACATTATGTCGCAGTTTGGTGTTGAGGTAGAGAACAACGATTATCAAGAGTTTGTTATCCGTAAAGGTCAATCTTATGTTGCTCCTGGTGATTTTTTAGTTGAAGGTGACGCTTCTTCTGCGTCTTACTTCCTTGCTGCTGCCGCCATTAAGGGTGGTGAAATCAAAGTGACAGGTATCGGTAAAAAAAGCATTCAAGGCGATATCCAGTTTGCTGATGCGCTAGAAAAAATGGGGGCCGAAATCGAATGGGGTGACGATTACGTCATCTCTCGTATTGGTCAGCTGAACGCTGTCGATATGGACTTCAACCATATTCCTGATGCGGCAATGACAATTGCAACGACCGCATTGTTTGCTAAAGGCACAACGGCTATCCGTAATGTCTACAACTGGCGAGTGAAAGAAACCGATCGCTTAGCGGCAATGGCAACAGAGTTGCGTAAAGTCGGTGCAAAGGTGGAAGAGGGCGAAGATTACATTGTTGTCACGCCACCTACTCAACTAACCCATGCTGCGATTGACACCTACGATGATCATCGTATGGCAATGTGTTTCTCTTTGGTTGCTTTAAGTGATACACCTGTAACGATCAATGATCCGAAATGTACGTCAAAGACCTTCCCGGATTATTTTGACAAACTGGACTCGCTGAGCTGCTAAGTGCCATGAACCCTGATGCACGTCATCAGGGTTTGATTGAGCGGTCTAATCTTCTAAAGTAAATTCTTTCGATAAGTGGTGTGCTAAATATTTGAAGATGTTAAAAACAGCGGTAGTGCTTGCTGTCGGCAGACCTTCATCATTCAAAAAGTAATGGCCTTTGAACACTAACACGTCATCTATCTCTTCGACACTGTCTGCTCGGATTCCTTCCGTATAGTCTTCATGTTCCTGAATGATGTGGTTGGCGATCAGTAACAATTCGAATTTGGAAATGACTTTTTTGTGAGCCATATGTATCACTCGCTTATTAATGTTTACCTTTACACAGGTGGATTTTAAGTGGGTTGGACACGAAAGCAAATGCGTCAGATCAATTTAGTTTGAGCCAATGTTGGGTAGGGAAGAGGATAGGTTTTGTGACCGGAGGCAAAATTTTTTTTGTTGTACTAGCGAAAGCCTCTTTTCCACGTTTAGTATGTGGCACTTTCTAAACATAGAGTAAAGACCATTCGTCGAATTGTCGACCAGTCAATGTTGAATTTGAAAAAAGATATTGATCTTCTGAGTTTCTCGCTCAATAGTAAAAAAGAAGCATTATATTAAAGTATGTCGTGCGTTAAATCGCCGAAATCATATTAAGGACACTTGAGTCAATATGGGTAAGTCACTCGTTATTGTGGAGTCGCCAGCCAAGGCTAAAACCATCAATAAGTATTTAGGTAAGGACTTTATCGTTAAGTCCAGTGTGGGTCACGTGCGCGATCTGCCTACTGCAGGTCAGAGTACTGGCCAGAAAGCCGCGGCTGTCTCTACGAAAGGTTTGAGTGTTGAAGAAAAAGCTCGAATCAAAAAAGAAAAAGACCGTAAAGCACTGATCAAAAAAATGGGTATCGACCCGTTTAACGGGTGGGAAGCTAACTATCAGGTCTTACCAGGTAAAGAAAAAGTTGTTGCTGAGCTACAGAAGCTTGCGAAAGATGCAGACCGTGTCTACCTCGCAACCGATTTGGATCGCGAGGGAGAAGCTATCGCATGGCACCTTCGTGAGATCATCGGTGGCGATGAAGAGCGATACAAACGAGTTGTCTTTAACGAAATTACTAAGAATGCGATTCAACAGGCTTTCCAGAAACCGGGAGAGCTCAGTATGGATGGCGTTAACGCTCAACAGGCACGCCGTTTTATGGATCGTGTTGTGGGCTTTATGGTCTCACCACTGTTGTGGAAAAAGGTCGCGCGTGGTCTGTCTGCTGGCCGTGTACAATCAGTTGCGGTAAAACTATTGGTTGAGCGCGAGCGCGAAATCAAAGCGTTTGTACCAGAAGAGTTTTGGGATATTCACGCGGACACCAAAACCGCTGACAAGACCGATTTCCGTCTGCAGGTTGCTCAGAAAGATGGTGTAACGTTTAAGCCGTCTAATGAAGCTGAAACGCAGTCAGCGATTGCTGTACTCGAAAATGCCGCGTACGAAGTATGCAAACGTGAGGACCGCCCAACGTCGAGCAAACCTTCCGCGCCTTTCATTACTTCGACACTTCAGCAAGCAGCCAGTACTCGTTTAGGTTATGGCGTCAAGAAAACAATGATGTTAGCTCAGCGTCTATATGAAGCGGGTTACATCACCTATATGCGTACCGATTCGACTAACCTCAGCGCAGAAGCTGTAGAAACCGTTCGTGGATTCATTAGTGATGAGTACGGTGACGCTTACCTTCCGGCTAAACCTAATGTGTATGGCAGTAAAGAAGGGGCACAGGAAGCGCACGAAGCAATCCGACCTTCAGATGTAGCGGTTAAAGCTGACGATCTGAAAGGAATGGAAGCGGATGCGCACAAATTGTATTCACTGATCTGGAATCAGTTTGTCGCGTGTCAGATGACACCAGCTAAGTATGACTCCACAACCGTGAGTGTTAAAGCTGCTGAGTACACCCTTAAAGCTAAAGGTCGTATTCTTAAGTTCGATGGTTGGACTCGTGTTCAGCGTCCATTGGGTAAGAATGAAGACCAGATCCTGCCCGCTGTTCAGGTAGGTGACAAGGTCGATTTGATACACTTAGACCCTAAACAGCACTTTACTAAGCCACCGGCGCGCTTTACAGAAGCGGCGTTAGTTAAAGAGCTTGAGAAAAAAGGCATCGGTCGTCCTTCAACCTATGCATCGATTATCTCAACGATTCAGGATCGTGGGTACGTCAAAGTTGATCAGCGTCGATTTTATGCTGAAAAAATGGGTGAAATTGTAACAGATCGCTTAGATGACAGTTTCCATGAGCTGATGAACTATGAGTTTACGTCTCGCATGGAAGAAAAGCTTGACCAAATTGCTGAAGGTGAAGCGAACTGGAAGAAGGTGCTAGATAACTTCTTTGGTGACTTTACTGGTGATCTGGAAAAAGCGGAGCAAGATGAAGATCTTGGTGGCATGAAGCCAAACCATATTGTCTACACCGACATCGAGTGTCCGACTTGCTCTCGTGAAATGGGTATCCGTACAGCATCGACAGGTGTGTTCCTTGGCTGTTCGGGTTATGCACTTTCGCCAAAAGAGCGTTGTAAGACCACCATTAATTTGGGTGATGAAGAAGGTATCATCAACGTTTTAGAAGAAGACGTTGAAACAGCAGCACTTCGTGCGAAAAAGCGTTGTCCGATTTGTGAGACCGCGATGGATGCCTACCTGATTGACGATAAGCGTAAGCTTCACGTGTGTGGTAACAACCCTAACTGCGATGGCTATATTGTTGAGCATGGCGAGTATAAGGTGAAAGGGTATGACGGCCCTGTTGTTGAGTGTGACAAGTGTGGCAGTGACATGGTTCTAAAGAACGGTCGCTTTGGTAAATACATGGATTGTACCAGCGAGACATGTAAGAACACGCGTAAGATCTTGAAAAACGGAGAAGTCGCGCCGCCTAAAGAAGATCCCGTTCATCTTCCTGAGTTACCATGTGAAAACTCAGACGCCTACTTTGTATTGCGTGATGGTGCTTCAGGTCTGTTCTTAGCCGCAAGTACTTTCCCTAAATCACGTGAGACACGTGCTCCTCTTGTCGAAGAATTAGTTCGTTTTAAAGACCGTATTTCTCCGAAATTCCACTATCTCACGACGGCGCCTGAAAAAGATCCAGATGGTCTTCCTATGGTAGTGCGTTTCAGCCGTAAATCGAAAGAGAACTATGTTCGTTCTGAGGTTGATGGTAAGCCATCGGGTTATACTGCGCTTTACATTGACGGCAAGTGGGAAGTGACCGACAAGCGAAAAAAAGCCGCGAAATAAAGTTTCCCATATAAATTAAATTCGAAAGCAGCCTTCTGGGCTGCTTTTTTATTGTTTGGTGTATGTGATCGACGGTCGTGTAGGTAAATGTTGCCGATTAAATCGTCATGTATGAGATTCACTAAACTGCCATCTCACCTTCATATCATGTTGAAAGCAAAAAAAGAGGTCTAAGTGACCACTGTGTAAGCTTAGTGTTAAAGGCTTGTATTATCTGAGCTCGATTCTGTGACTTACTTCAGGGCAGCAAAAAGCAAACTTTGTCGCGTTCAAGGTATGGCATCTTTTAAATTGTAAAATTAATGAAATACGGTAATTTATAGTAAACTTTGTGCACACTTAAAGAATAAATAACAGATGAATTATAAATTTAATTTATGTACGAATGGCTAGTTAAATATCCCATATCGTGTGTTTTTTGAGATCAGGCTAGTAACTAGGAAGACAAAGATAAGTCCCCGAAATAACAACTTATCTAGAATTAAAAAATTATTATGGAGAATAAATAATGGCTGGTGTTTTAGGAATGATTTTAGCTGGGGGAGAAGGCTCTCGCCTGCGTCCGTTGACAGAGTCTCGCAGCAAGCCTTCGGTTCCTTTTGGCGGTAGTTATCGCCTGATTGATTTCGCTTTAAACAACTTCGTAAATGCAGATTTAATGCGCATCTATGTACTCACTCAGTTCAAGTCTCAATCCTTGTTTCACCACCTCAAGAAAGGTTGGAATATCAGCGGTATCACCGATCGATTTATAGACCCAATCCCTGCTCAAATGCGTACAGGGAAACGTTGGTATGAAGGTACGGCTGATGCGATTTATCAAAACCTACGTTTCATGGAACTGGCTGAACCGGAGCAAGTTTGCATTTTTGGCTCGGACCATATTTACAAGATGGATATCAAGCAGATGCTGGATTTCCATAAAGAAAAACAGGCCTCACTGACAGTTTCTGCGCTGCGTATGCGTTTATCTGAAGCGTCTGAATTTGGAGTGATAGAAGTTGACGAAGAGGGGCGAATGATTGGTTTTGAGGAAAAGCCAGCACAGCCCAAACCGATTCCTGGTGATCCTCAGTACGCTTTAGTGTCCATGGGTAACTACGTATTCGAAGCTCAGCCACTGTTTGCAGAATTGATCGAAGATGCAGACAATCCGGATTCGTCCCATGATTTTGGCAAAGACATCATTCCTAAGATGTTTCCACGCGGTGATGTATTTGTTTATGATTTCAGCACCAACCGTATTACTGGCGAAAAAGAAGAAGTGTACTGGCGTGATGTCGGTACGATTGACGCATATTGGCAAGCGCATATGGATCTCCTTGAGAAAGATGCGCCATTCTCTCTATACAATCGCAAGTGGCCTTTGCATACCTTCTACCCAGCCCTTCCACCAGCGACCTTTTCTGACTCAGATAATGGTCGTGTGCAGATCATCGACAGTTTAGTGTGCAATGGAAGTTATATTCGTGGCTCTCGAATTGAAAAATCTATACTTGGGTTCCGCAGTAACATTGCATCTACGTGCGATATTAGCGAAAGTATCCTTTTAGGCGACGTGAAAGTAGGCGAAGGCTGTATATTGCGTCGTGTCATCATTGATAAAGACGCGGATATTGCACCGGGAACACAAATTGGTGTAAACCTAATGGAAGATAAAAAGCACTTCCACGTGTCTAACGATGGAATTGTCGTCATACCAAAAGGAGCGCGAGTTGGCTACTGAGAATTTATCTATTCTGTTTGTAGCATCGGAAGTTGAAGGACTGATTAAAAGTGGTGGCTTGGCTGATGTTGCCAAGGCACTGCCTGAGGCTCTTCTTAGACTTAAACAAGATGTACGAGTAACCCTACCAGCTTATCAAAAAATCCCTCATATCGACTCGGCACCTACCGTGCTTGAGACGAACCTGGAGCACTGGCCACATACTGAATACAGCGTCAAAGCATTGAACCTTGCTGGGCTTAGCGTATACGCCATTGACTGCCCGCGATACTTTGAACGCCCGGAGATGTACGCAGAAAACAATCAAGCCTACAGCGACAATGGCGAACGCTTTGCCTTTTTCAGTGCAGCGTGTCTAGATATGCTGCCTAAGGTTAGTTTTCAACCCAATATTATACACGCAAATGACTGGCATACGGGATTGGTTCCTTATCTGCTTAAACACCGATATGGTCGCACAGCTTTTTTTGAACAAACAAAAAGTGTTTTATCAGTTCATAATGCGGTATTTAAAGGTGTGTTCAGTTATGAGGAGCTTCAGAATTTGCCTGAAATGCATACTCGTTACGCACCAGATGCCGCAGTGAGTTCAACACATGTCACTATGCTGAAAGCAGGTGTGATGAATGCAGATAAGATCAATGCGGTCAGCCCTACTTATGCGCAAGAGCTCAAAACAGAACTAGGCAGCCATGGTATGGCTGCTGAGTTCAAACATCGAGAGAGTGACTTAGTGGGTATATTGAATGGTTGTGACTACTCAGCTTGGAACCCCGAAACCGACCAGTATCTACCAGTTAACTACAAACCTAATCGTCAGAGTATGGTGAGAGGAAAGAAGGCATGCAAGCGAGCTCTTCAGGAGCGCGTTGGTTTAGCGGAAAATGACGGTGCAGTGTATGGGATGGTATGCCGCCTGACGAACCAGAAAGGCGTCCATTACTTACTGCCGATACTCGACCAGTTTTTGCGTTATGAGGTTCAGCTAGTCATTGTCGGTACAGGTGACCCAGTTCTGGCATCTAAGCTTAAAGATATCGAAGCCTTACACAATGATAAGTTCAAGTTTATTGAGGCCTACGACAACGAATTGGCTCATCTGGTGGAAGCTGGGTCTGACTTCTTCCTTATGCCATCGGAATTTGAACCTTGTGGTTTAAATCAGATATACAGCATGGCTTATGGTACGTTACCTATCGTACGTGGAGTAGGCGGCTTGAAAGACAGCGTTAATGATTATGATGCTGATCCTGATACCGCGACTGGCTTTGTGTTCCACTTACCAGAACCCAAAGAGTTATTGCTCACTCTACAACGTTCTTTACTACTGTTTGCCCAGCAACCGAATGAATTAAAGCGCGTTCAGTTGCATGCTATGCAGCAGGATTTTTGCTGGGATAAGTCGGCTGATGAGTATTTAAGCTTGTATCTTAGTGCCCTCAAATAATTTCTATACTATGAAAAAGGGCGTCTATTAGACGCTCTTTTTATTCAATTCTAAGCGTGATTTCTGGTAATTCTGAGCTCAATTGACATAAACTGACGTAAAATAAATTAAGTTTGTGGTACTCTGCCGACACATGAATTTCGAACCCGTTGACTGAATACTCTATGAGTGAAACGCTTCTTTTCCATAAAACATATTTGCACCCAACCAGCCATGAGTGGGTTGTTTTTGTGCATGGTGCTGGGGGGAGTTCATCGATCTGGTTCAAACAGATCAAAGCCTACCGGCAGCATTTCAATCTGCTACTTGTTGATTTGCGAGGACACGGAAAATCTAGCCCTTTTTTGAAAGAACTGATTTCCAATCGCTACACATTTAAAGCTGTCACGGCCGATATTCTCAAAGTACTCGATCATCTAAAGATAACGTCGGCTCATTTTGTGGGCATGTCTTTAGGGACCATTATCGTGCGAAATTTAGCAGAAATGTCGACGGGAAGAGTTAAGTCAATGGTACTGGGAGGTGCAGTAACACGCCTTAATACACGCTCTCAAGTTTTGGTTAGGCTAGGGAATATGTGTAAGCATATTGTGCCTTACATGTGGCTGTACAGCCTGTTTGCTTATATCGTCATGCCACAACGCACCCAGAAAGAATCTCGCCATCTATTTATTCGTGAGGCTAAGAAGCTCTGCCAAAAAGAGTTCAAGCGCTGGTTTATTCTTACAGCAGAAGTGAATCCTCTCATGCGCTATTTTAAAGAACGTGAGTTGCCTATCCCAACGCTCTACTTAATGGGGGAAAGAGATTATATGTTCATTCGACCCGTCAAAGAAATGGTTGCTGCGCATAAAAAGAGTACATTGTTGGAGATCCCAGATTGCGGTCACGTATGTAATGTCGAGCGCCCTGAAGCATTTAACCAATACTCGATCGCGTTTATCAAGAGTCAGGCTACTTAACTAGGGCTTGCAGCTCCGCACTGCCAACATACACCAAATTGAGCTTCGTTAGCTTCCCCACACTCTCCACAGCACCATTCGTTGCCCGCGCAGGTTTGTTGATGAAACTGTTCAATGATTGCGATTGCGCGCTTTTTCATTTGAAGGTCTATTAACCATACATAAGGCTGCGAATGTTCTCCGAATGGGATCTCTCCTTGCAGGCTAAAGATACCTTCTCCTCTCACTTCGCAATGTATTCGGTTGGATTTAAGAAGCTCACAAATGATGTGAGCTTCGGGTGGGTTGTTGGCGGTGAATATTTTCAAGACGGGCTCCCATCTCGTGTCTGTGGTGACCCTTTAATTTTTCCCATCACCCATTTGGTAATCACAGGGAAGAGCCCTAGAAGAGCGAATGAGGCCAATACTGATGGAGACACAATACCTGATAAGCTATCTATCTGTGCCAATTGTGTACCTGCATTCAGGTATACCGCTGTACCAGGTAGCATGCCTAGCTGACTAACGAGATAAAATCGAGCCGTTGAAATAGGTGTCAGACCCATGAGTAAGTTAATGAGAAAAAATGGAAACACAGGTATGAGGCGCAATGAGAACAGGTAAAAAGCCCCATCTCGATCGACACCTTGGTTGATGGCATTCAGTTTGTCGCCAAATTTACTTTGTACCCAATCACGTAGCAGGAAGCGGCTACTCAAGAAGGCTAATGTTGCTCCTATGGTGCTAGCAAATGAAACGAGCAACAAACTCGTCCAAAATCCAAATAGAGCGGCGCCAAGTAGTGTGACTACTGCTGCCCCTGGAATGGAAAACGCAGTGATAGCGATGTAAGCCAGGAAATAGATAGCTGCAGCTAGGGTAAAATTACTGTTGATGTATGCAGATAATGCAACTTGTTGCGACTTGGCATTTTCTAACGTTAGGTATTGACCGAAATTGACTCCGAGAAAAATGATCAGGCCAACCAATAGGATACCCAACACAAGTTTCTTATTCATAACGACTTCCTCTATTTCGAGCTGCAGACACATTGCGCTCATTTAAATTGTTAACAAATAAGAACTGTTTGGCAAAGATTAAATTTCACAGCCAATAAAAAAGCCAACCGTCTGGTTGGCTTTTCATCGATTCTTGATTAGCTGTTGAGTATGTTGACCAGCTCCTGTCGACGTTCAGGTGGAATGACGGACCAATGCTTACCATTGATTGCGCCTTCCAACGCCCAAAGCAATTCTAGGGACACGTCCGCGGTATGAGTGGCTTGAATCGCCTTAAATGCCTTAACTGAACCTGTTTCCTCTAAATTTTCAACGCTATCGATGCCCGCTTTCTTTAGCATGCGTTCAGTTGCAAGACGGAGGTTAGGGAGGTCTTTAAGGCGGTTAGGTCGAGTTTTCGCTTGAGATGTCTTTTCTTTTTTAGCGACTTCGAGTGCGCTCTGCGCTAGCTCGATCGCGCGGGTGGGGCAGGAGGCGACATCGTTGGTTAAAGCGAAGTATTTGGTTACGACCGGGAAGCCTCGTTTTTTGTAAACATAGGGCTCTAAGCCTTCAGATTTAAATTGACTAGCCAGTTTGTCGTCGGCGCGGATATGGAGCATATCGTTAACTACCAATGCGAACATTGTGTCGTCTGCGAAGATTCCGAATCCGCCGAACATCGAACGCGATTTTATACGACCAAGTGGGTCAAAAAGTCGCATCGAGTCTTTAAGTATTGGTTTATCCATGCTGTGTTATCTCGGTGTATATTATTATACGCCACCAAATTCAGGTCCGAGAGATTAGCAAAATAATGCAGATAAAGTGTCAATAAGGTGTCATACCAGATTAAAACTCATACATTTACAATGTTCGCTCAAAAGTGAGAATTGCAGTGTTGTGTTTTAAACGATACGAATCGTTTGCATCTTTGCCCATCGGCAACCCCGCTACCTTTCAGTTTCCTGAGTCAGGCCGGAAGCTTTGCGTCCCACCCTTTCGAGTGGTTTGCCCTGTTCGTGGCATTAGTCGAACATCTTAAGGATAAATAAAATTTGAGGCAAGTATCACATCTCTATTGATCAAATGTGATCTTGGTTCAATTAAATTGCGTCTGAATGATAGACCCGACTAATAGATTGAGTTATTAATCGGGTGTTACACACTGCTATTTGTTGAATTTGCACACAGTATCGCGTACTACAATTTCTGGGTGCATTTCAAATACACGTTTTTCATGCTCTTTGTCTTTGATGCGTTCGAGAAGAATTTCAAACGCATTCTTACCAACGCGTCGTTTAGGTTGGTGGACCGTTGTGAGTGGTGGTGAGAAGTACTCGGCGAGTTCGATGTTGTCATAGCCAATCACAGAAACATCTTCTGGAATACGAACACCTTTTTGCTGCAGTCTGCTCATTAAACCTAGTGCCATGGTGTCGTTGAAACAGAACACTGCTGATGGTTTTTTGTCCATGGCGACGATCTTATCGGCTGCCAACACCGCTGTATCGCACTCGAAGTTACCTTCTAGAATCCAATCTTCGTTGACGGAAAGATTGGCTTCGGTCATTGCACGACGGAAGCCTAAGATACGTTCCTGACAGGCCGCTTTTTCGAAGTGACCGCTTAGACAAGCAATATCTTTATGCCCGTTGTCGATTAGGTATTTGGTTGCAAGATAACCCCCTTCTTCTGAGTTATCAATGATCTTGTCGGCTTGAGAGCTTTCAGGACCCCAATCCATGACTACTTTAGGAATGTCTTTCTGACGGTCTAGCATCTCACTGAGTTCTTCTGTTAGGTCAGAACACATAACTAGAATGCCATCGACACGTTTTTCCGCGAGCATACGGATATAGTCGCGTTGTTTCTCGTAGATGCCACCAGTGTTACATAAGATCAATGTGTAACCTTGACGATAACAATAGCTTTCTACACCATCAATGACTTCAGAGAAGAATAGGTTGGTCGATTGAGTAACAAGCATGCCGATAGTACGAGTAGTATTACACTTCAGGCTGCGTGCGACGGCGCTTGGTGCGTAATTCAATTCCGTGACCGCTTCCATTACCTTTTCTTGTGTCGCCTCGGCAACAAAGCGTGTCTTATTAATTACGTGAGAAACTGTTGTAGTTGACACACCAGCTAGGCGTGCCACATCTTTAATAGTGGCCATAAGGTTCTGTCCTGTCGATGACTGCCAGGAGGTATATTCAGATTGTAGAATAAATTGGCAGAAAGTATCAGAAACACAAAAACCGCTTAATTCAGCGGTTTGTCTCTAGTTCATTCATTTTTATCGTTTGCGGTCACGATTCTAGACCGCAAACAAAAGAAGAGCAAACAAAAAGAAGGTGTAATAAGTTTTGTATCACACATTCATGACAAGGTTACTCACCTCTTAAGTAGGCACAGTCGAGTTCAAGAAACGTAACCAGTAGCAAAGCAGCCGCAGAGTAAAAGCCAAATTTGTCCAATGTTTCGCAATGCTTACTAAATTGTGGCACCCAACTCAGGAGATGTTGTTGAATAAATCCTTCCTGTTCGATAAATGAATCTTCCATGTGGCGTTCTTGCTCTAGCTCGTTAGCTCGGATAATCAGGTTACCCAAAAAATCGAGCTCAATCGCTAGGTGGTCTGCGGGCTCATTCAGCCCTTTGTCTACCTCAATGCCATCTTTAGCCATCAACTCCGCCATGTCTGCGGCTGGTTGGTCATTGAGAAGGCCAGAGTTGCCGATATATATCGAAGCGTAAGGCAGTGCTGAGTCCTTGTTCGATTTGAGAAACAAATCGCAAAAGTCTGCTGCCAGTTCAAGCTGAGCATCTTCACGATCGATAAGACGATTGAGCGCAATGATTAGTTTATCTATGGCTGGTTTCAGGTGAGAGTTTTCCCCCAGCCCTGTTAGAAAAGAACGGATCTCTACAGATTGATACTGCTGAAGGTCCTCTTCTGTTAGCTCTTTGGCAAATAAGCTGGACAACCACCAGTATATTTCAGCGCGTTTTTCGTTGAATGCTTTAAGTTCTTGCATGAGTTCAGACTCCTGAAAATTCTGCTCTCCAGTTTAACCAATAAAAATGAATAGCGATAATGGGTGTTGTTTCAGATTGAGTGCAAAAGTGCAAAGTTATTAATGCCTGAGACCAGTTTTGTTTTGAATCAATAAACACTCAGGTTTCCCCTTGATAGGACGACAAATACTAGAATTGTTACTGATTATGAATAGAATACAAACGAAGACAATTCCAAATGTAAGTAAGTGGTGTAAATGAGCTATCACGTATTAGTAGTTGAAGACGACACAGTGACTCGCAGCAAGTTGGTTGGCTACTTTCAAAACGAGGGTTACCAAGTCAGTGAAGCTGAAAGTGGCGAGCAAATGCGTGACACGCTACAAAGTGATGAAGTTGATTTGGTGATGCTGGATATCAACCTTCCCGGTGAAGATGGGTTAATGCTCACACGTGAACTTCGCAGTCAATCAGACATTGGAATTATTCTCGTAACGGGGCGCACGGATAGCATTGATAAAATCGTAGGCCTAGAAATGGGCGCAGATGATTATGTCACCAAGCCATTTGAACTGCGTGAATTGCTTGTTCGTGTTAAGAACCTATTGTGGCGCATTGCCGCAGCTCGTCGTGGCATTGATGTCGATGAACAGCAAAAAAATACAGGCAATGTAATACGTTTTGCTGAATGGACCTTTGATGTTCCTCGTCGAGCTCTAAGCAAAAATGGCGAACCAGTAAAACTGACCAAAGCCGAATATGAGCTGTTAGTTGCTCTTTCCTCTTATCCGAACCAAGTACTCAGCCGAGAACGTATACTCAATATGATCAGTCATAGAGTTGATGCACCTAATGATCGCACGATCGATGTGTTAATTCGCCGCATGCGCGCTAAGATGGAGTTTGATCCTAAAAATCCACAAATTTTTGTGACTGTTCATGGCGAAGGGTATATGTTTGCGGGTGACTGAGTTAAACAGACAACTAAAAAATACCGAGGTATATCCTCGGTATTTTTTTAAACATCGTTATCGGATGGCTCTTCGTAATTTGTTGCCCAGTCGCGAAGTGACTGCCAGATCCGTCCCAGCGTCTCATGCCAATAGCGTTCAGTTTGCTCGAGATACACGGCTTTAGGTGCGTATTTTGCCCAAGCTTGGGTTACCTTGTTGTGAGCCAGATAGTTGGTTGGAGCTGGGTAAGGTTTAAGACCAGCAGAATGAAATTCGTGCAGAGCGCGTTTCATATGACTGGCGGACGTGACGACGACCAGATTGTCACGTTTAACCACTGGCACCGCTTGTCTTGCTTCCTCCCAAGTATCTTTTGCTGACTCCAGCAACAAAATATCTGGTTTTGAAACGCCGAGCGCTAGGGCAACTTTTGCCATCATGCGAGCGTTACTCACTTCAGAACCTCCAGAGTATCCAGATAGGATCAGTTTAGAACCAGGGTACATGCGCATAATACGAATGCCCTCCGCTAGGCGCATCAAGCCAGTACGGCTGAGCTCAGAGGTTGGTGGGATTTTATCATCTACTACATGGCCACTTCCTAACACCATTACGTAATCGATCTTCCCATCGATTGGGAAAAAGGCTGAATACTGCCTTTCAAGCGGCATCAGAAGACGAGACGAAACGGGTTGGAACGAAATGAGAAAAATGCCAATGAAAGAGAATAGAACAACAAAACAGCCTGTTTTTTGCTTCCTTGTAAACATAATCAGCATCAGGCCTAAAAAACCGATGATCAGCAATGCTGGCAAGGGCATTAAAAGGGATGAAACTACTTTTTTCAGCTCAAACATACATAAATAGTCCGAAAAAACACCAATTGATTTTAATTTAAGAGAATCCCTCTTTATATCTGCCTTTCTTGTGACAGAATAGCAGCACGATTCGACATGATAACCTAAGCTGCCGTGACTGAAGACCGCAATTTCGACGATATTGCCCACAAATTTGCAAAAAACATCTACGGCTCCGATAAAGGAGAGATACGCCAAGTTATTGTTTGGGAAGAACTTGAACAACTACTTGGTGCGATTAATGGTAGCAGGAAAAGCCTTAACGTGCTGGATGCTGGTGGCGGTTTAGCACAAATGTCGCAAAAGCTGGCTAAACTCGGACATCGCATTGCTTTATGTGATCTATCTTTGGAAATGCTGCAACTAGCCAAGCAGGATATTGAAAAAAACGGTTTGCTTGAGCAGTATCGGCTGATTCATTCGCCAGTACAGAAGATTGCAGAGCATCTGGAACAGCCTGTCGATGTTGTGATGTTTCATGCTGTAATGGAATGGTTGGTGGATCCCAAATCCGCTCTTGAAACATTACTTGAGCAGGTTAAACCAGGTGGTGCTGCGTCCGTTATGTTCTACAACCATCATGGTCTGGTATACAAGAATGTGGTTTGTGGCAATATTCCTCATGTGTTAGATGGCATGCCACATCGAAAACGATTTAAGTTGCAGCCGCAAAAAGGGCTTAAACCAGAAGAAGTCTACAAGTGGATCGAAGACGCTGGTTTTGAGATAGGTGGCAAAGCTGGTATTCGCTGTTTCAGTGATTACATCGGCAACAGGGAATACATGGGCGACTATAAGACAGAAGATGTAGTGGCGCTTGAGCGACAGTTTTGTCGACAAGAGCCTTACCTCTCGCTAGGCCGTTACATACATGTATGGGCCAAAAAGAAAGAAGAACAGGAATAATAATGAGTGAGATGACTCTCAACGCTGCTGAGCAACCAATCGATGAATTGGTTGGCTGGGTTAAGCAGCACGATTTCTCATTAAACCTGCCGACTGAACGTCTCGCATTTCTCATCGCTATTGCAGTGCTTAGCAATGAGAGGTTTGATGAAGAGTTGGGTGAAGGTGAATTGCATGACGCATTTACTATCGTCACTCGATTATTTGAGGATACCGGAGAAGCGTCTGCTTTTCGGGCTAACAATGCAATTAATGAGATGGTGAAGCAGAGGCTGATTAGCCGCTTCACCAGTGAAGTGAACGATGGCGCAAGTATTTATCGTTTGTCGCCGCTCGCGATTGGGATTACGGACTATTATGTTCGCCATCGTGAGTTTTCTAAGTTACGCCTCTCAATCCAGTTGTCGATGGTGGCGGATGAAATGGCGAAAGCAATTGAATCTGCTCAGCAAGGCGGGACGCCGGGCCACTGGAAAAAGAACGTTTATGGTGTGCTCAAATACTCTGTTGGTGAGATATTCGATCAAATTGATCTCAACCAACGTGTGATGGATGAGCAGCAACAATCCGTTAAAGTGCAGATTGCCGAGCTCCTGAATAAAGATTGGCGTGAAGCGATCAACAACTGTGAAGAGTTGTTATCTGAAACGTCTAGCACCTTGCGCGAGCTGCAAGATACATTACAAGCAGCCAGTGATGAGCTACAAACTCAAATCCTTGATATTCAAGAAACTGTTTACGGACAAGATGACCTTGAGTTTATTGAGGAGGCCTTGTTTGGCTTACAGATGAAATTAGATCGCATCACAAGCTGGGGTCAACAAGCGATTGATTTATGGATTGGTTACGACAGACACGTCCATAAATTTATCCGCACCGCCATTGACATGGATAAGAACCGTGCCTTCAGCACGCGTTTGCGTCAGTCAGTCAAAGATTACTTCGACACACCTTGGTATCTGACTTATGCCGATGCAGAAAGGTTAGTCGATCTCCGCGATGAAGCGCTGGTGCTTCGAGATGATGAAGTGACTGGTCAAGTGCCACTGGAAGTGGAGTATGAAGAATTCCAACAAGTGAATGATGAGCTTTCTGAGCGCATAGGTGACATGCTCAAAGTGCATAAAGAGCAGGGTACCGCTATCCACCTTGGAACCGTATTACGCGAATATTTATCACAGCATCCGCGCACTCATCATTTCGATTTAGCCCGTATCGTCATTGATCAAGCCGTACGTCTGGGTTACTCCGAATCGGATTATCAAGCGATTCAACCAGATTGGCAGGCAATTAACGAATACGGAGCAAAGGTACAAGCAAATGTCATTGACCGATACTAATGATTACATGTCAGAGAATCTGGCAAAAGCGATTTCAAACCCACTTTTCCCGGCGCTAGACAGTATGCTTCGTGCTGGACGCCATATCTCTACCGAAGACCTCGACAATCATGCGCTACTGTCTGATTTTGAAGTTGAGCTGTCTTCATTTTACCAACGCTACAACACTGAACTGGTGAAAGCACCAGAAGGCTTCTTTTACCTTCGCCCTCGTTCTACTTCCTTGATTAATCGCAGTGTGCTGTCTGAGCTCGATATGCTGGTGGGCAAGGTGTTGTGTTTCCTTTACCTAAGCCCAGAGCGTTTAGCGCATGAGGGAATCTTTACCAATCAAGAACTGTATGAAGAGCTGCTGGCTTTATCCGATGAGAAAAAGCTGATGAAGCTGGTAACTAACCGCGCGACTGGTTCAGATTTAGATAAAGAAAAACTGTTTGAAAAGGTCCGCACTTCTCTGCGCCGTTTACGCCGCCTGGGGATGATCATCAATATTGGTGAAACCGGTAAATTCAGTATCAGTGAATCAGTATTCCGCTTTGGTGCTGATGTGCGTGTCGGAGACGACATGCGCGAAGCGCAGTTGCGCTTGATCCGTGATGGTGAAGCTGTGGTGCATACCAAAGAACCAAGCCAAGGCAGCTTGCTGACAGAATCAGAACAAGGTGATGAGTCATCTCAATCAGAAAAATTAGAAGAAGGTGAAGCATGATTGAAAGAGGTAAATATCAATCGCTGACCATGGTCAACTGGAACGGCTTCTTTGCACGAACCTTTGACATTGATGGCTTAGTTACCACGTTATCAGGAGGTAATGGGGCAGGTAAATCAACCACAATGGCGGCATTTATTACAGCCTTGATACCTGACCAAACGCTGCTGCATTTCCGAAATACGACTGAAGCGGGCAGTAGCCAGTCTTCACGTGACAAAGGCCTTTACGGTAAATTGCAACCAGGTGCCTGTTATGCAGCACTGGATGTGGTGAACTCACGCAATCAACGCTTACTGTTTGCGGTGAAGCTGCAGCAAGTCGCGGGTCGTGATAAGAAAGTGGATATCAAACCGTTCGTGATTCAAGGGCTGCCAAGCAGTGTGAAGCCGACAGACATTCTGATTGAAAGTGTTTCTGCGACTCAAGCTCGTGTTCGTCAGATCAACGAAATCAAAGAGTCAGTCGCACAACATGAAGGTGTGCAACTTAAGACTTTCAATTCCATCGTCGATTACCACGCGCAAATGTTTGAGTTTGGCGTGATTCCTAAGAAATTGCGTAACTCCAGTGACCGTTCTAAGTTCTATCGCTTAATTGAAGCGTCTCTGTACGGTGGTATTTCGAGTGCGATTACCCGCTCATTGCGCGATTATCTACTGCCTCAAAATGGTGGTGTTAAGAAAGCATTCCAGGACATGGAGTCGGCGTTGCGTGAAAACCGCATGACGCTTGAAGCGATTAAAACCACTCAAGCAGATCGAGATCTGTTTAAACATCTGATCACTGAATCGACCAATTACGTGGCGGCTGACTACATGCGCCATGCCAATGATCGTCGTAATAAGCTTGAGCAGACTCTGTCTCTGCGCTCTGAATTGTTTGGCTCGCGCGAAACACTGGTTGAGCAAAATAGCTTGCTTAATCGTGTTCAGGAAGAGCTTGAATTGCTGGTGGAATCCGAATCGGCTCTAGAGCAGGACTACCAAGCGGCTTCCGACCACTTACAGCTTGTGCAGAATGCATTGCGTCAGCAGGAAAAGATCGAGCGCTATCAAGAAGACCTTGAAGAGCTGAGTGAACGACTTGAAGAACAGATGATGGTCGTTGAAGAAGCGCAAGAGCGTGTTCTCATGATGGAGGAGCAAGCGACGGTTGCGGAAGAAGAGGTAGATAGCCTAAAGACTCAGTTAGCGGATTATCAGCAAGCGTTGGACGTTCAGCAAACCCGCGCACTTCAATACCAACAGGCAGTTCAAGCGCTAGAGAAAGCCAAAAACTTGCTGGGTGATGCAGGTCTTAATGCTGAGCGTGCGCAGGATTTGGTGTCTGAGCTGAAAACTCAGGAATCAGAGAGCACGGCGGCTTTGCTGTCGGTGAAACACAAACTGGATATGTCTTCAGCCGCCGTTGAGCAGTTTGAGACGGCGCTTACTTTGGTTCGTAAGATTGCTGGCGATTCAGTGGAGCGTAAAAATGCCGCTGAAGTTGCAAAGCAGTCGATTCGTCAAACGCGAGATGCCGAGCAAATTGCACAAAATGAACAACAATGGCGAGCACAGCACAGAGATCTAGAGCGTAATCTCAATCAACAGCGTCAGGCTCGTGAGTTAGTCGACGCGTATCAGAAGCAACATCGTGCTGAGCTCGTTGATGAGTTAACCTTTGAGCAGGAACGTGAACGCCACGCTATGCAGGTCGAATCGCTTGAGATAGCTCAGGAGGATGTACGCGAGCAACGCAGCGAACAGCGTCGCTTAGAGCAGGATTCTGCTAGCGAAATCAAAAAGCTTGAAGCCATTGCGCCAACTTGGATTGCTGCTCACGACGCACTGGAAATGCTCAAAGAGCAAAGCGGTGCTGATCTGTATGACAGCCAAGCGGTTATGTCTCACATGCAAGCAGTACTTGAGCAAGAAAAGCAACAGTCACTGGCGAAAGAAAAGCTCGCTGAGCGCCGTGCTCACTTAGAGAATGAAATTGAGCGGTTAGCGTCACCGGGTGGCTCCAATGACCCTCGTTTGAAAGGCTTAGCTGACACATTAGGTGGTGTGTTGTTGTCAGAGATTTATGACGATATCACCATTGGTGATGCGCCTTATTTCAGTGCGATGTACGGTCCATCTCGTCATGCTATTGTGGTTTCTGACTTAACGGGTATTGAAGAAAAGCTGGTTGAGCTAGACGATTGCCCTGAAGACCTTTACATCATTGAAGGTGATATCGACGCCTTTGATGACAGCTCATTTGATGCCGAAGAGTTAGAAGGGGCAGTTTGTGTTCGCATGAACGCTCGCCAGATGCGTTACTCACGTTTCCCAGAAATTCCTCTGTTTGGTCGTGCCGCGCGTGAACAACGTTTAGAGCTGCTACGTGATGAACGTGAAGAAGTTGTTGAACAGCATGCGAAAGCGGCGTTTGATTCACAAAAACTGCAGCGTTTATATCAGGCATTCAACAACTTCGTGGCGAAGCACATACAAGTTGCTTTTGAAGCAGATCCAGAGCAATCGCTGACAGTGGTTCGCGAGAAGCGCAATCAAGTGTCACGAGTATTGGCAGATTTGGATGCCAAAGAGCAGCAGCAACGTTCTCAATTGTTAGCGAGTAAGCAGGCGTTGTCCTCACTGGATAAATTAGCACCAATGATGGCGCTGATTGAAGATGACTCATTGACATTGCGCTTCGAAGAGCTTGAAGAGAAAATCGCTCAGTTGTCTGAAGCGAAAGCATTTTTGAGCAGCCACGGGAAAACAGTCGTTGAACTGGAAAAAATCGCCTCAGCGCTTGAAGCCGACCCTGAGCAATTTGATGCACTAGAAGCCGAATATCAGGCATCGGATGTTCAGTTACAAGAACTTAAGAAGCAGATCTTTGCGTTGTCTGACTTGGTGGAGCGTCGCCATTACTTTGCTTATTCTGACTCCGTTGACTTACTCAACAAGAGTAGCGAGCTAAGTGAACAGCTTAAAGGCAAGCTTGTTGAAGCAGAGAGGCAGCGTACGCGTTCGCGTGACGAGCTGAAGCAATCTCAAGGTCAGATGAACCAGTACAACCAGGTCTTGGCATCGCTGAAGAGTTCTCATCAGGCTAAGCAGGAAACGGTTCAAGAATTCAAGCAAGAGCTGCAAGAGTTTGGTGTAACGGCTGATGAAGGCGCACAAGAGCGAGCCATGCGTCGTCGAGATGAACTGCAGGAACGTCTGCATACGTCACGCAGTCGTAAGAGTGAATACGAGCGTACCATCACCTCGACTGAGCTAGAAATGAAAGGCCTAGCAAAGCGTCTTAAGAAGGTTCAGAAAGAGTACATTGAACTGCGCACCTTTGTGGTTGCAGCCAAAGCTGGTTGGTGCTCTGTACTAAGGTTAGCACGTGAAAACGATGTCGAACGCCGTTTGCATAAACGTGAGCTCGCCTATATGTCAGCGGATGAACTGCGTTCGATGTCGGATAAATCGTTGGGAGCGTTGCGTCTGGCGGTGGCAGACAATGATGACTTACGTGATGCCCTGCGTTTGTCAGAAGACAATGCACGTCCTGAGCGTAAAGTCCTATTCTATATTGCAGTGTACCAGCATCTGCGTGAACGCATTCGCCAAGATATCATCCATACTGATGACCCAGTTGAGGCCATTGAAGAGATGGAAGTGGAGCTGGCGCGATTGACCGAAGAACTGACGCAACGTGAAAATCGCCTCGCGATCAGTTCTGAATCTGTCGCTAGCATCATCAAGAAAACCATTCAGCGTGAGCAAAACCGTATCCGCATGCTAAACCAAGGCTTGTCGAACATTGCCTTTGGTCAGGTAAAAGGTGTTCGCTTGAATGTGAAGATTCGTGAAAGCCACGACATTTTGCTTCATGGTTTAGCTTCGCAGCAAGAGCAGCACAAAGACTTGTTTGAGACCTCTCGCTACACCTTCTCAGAAGCGATGGCGAAATTGTTCCAGCGAGTTAACCCACATATTGATATGGGACAACGTAGTCCTCAAGTCCTGGGTGAGGAGCTGCTGGACTACCGCAACTACCTAGAGCTGAGTGTTGAAGTCTGCCGTGGCTCAGATGGTTGGCTCCAAGCTGAATCTGGTGCGTTGTCTACGGGTGAAGCGATCGGTACTGGTCAGTCGATTCTTCTGATGGTGGTTCAGAGCTGGGAAGAAGAATCTCGTCGTCTACGTAGTAAAGACATTGTTCCTTGTCGACTGCTGTTCCTAGATGAGGCTGCGCGTTTGGATGCTAAGTCGATTTCGACTCTGTTTGAGCTATGTGACCGTCTGGACATGCAGTTGTTGATTGCGGCACCAGAAAACATCAGCCCAGAGAAGGGCACCACTTATAAGCTCGTACGTAAAGTATTTAAAGACCATGAGCATGTTCATGTGGTTGGTCTAAGAGGCTTTGGACAAGCGGATCAAGATAAGTCGGAAGCTCAAGAACTGATTGAAGAGCTTTAAAGACAAGCTGATAGAAAATACCCGCTGAGTTAGCGGGTATTTTTTTGTTTAGCGTCAGTGTCTGATGCGTAACCGGACATGCTTTCAGTATCTGCGTCATGTCGTGGTTTCTGAATCATCGAAAGCTCAGTCTGTCACCTCTTTGGCGAATATACCAAACTGCTTGGCGGCATAAGCGACACGTTCGGCAGGTTTGGGGTACTCCATCCCTAAGCCCAAGCCTTCGATGTGATGAAGCCTAGGTAACAAGCCTGCTCCATTCGCTATTTGGATGGCTAATCCCGGACGAGCATTGAGTTCTAGGACCATTGGCCCTTCTTCTTTGTCGAGTACCATGTCAGTACCCATATAACCCAGACCTGTCATTTCCCATGCACTTGAAGCCAATGTGAGTAAGCGCTTCCAGTGGGGTACTTGTAACGTAGCGAGTTCTTTCCCCGTATCGGGGTGGTGTGTAATAGGTTGGTCGAATTGGACAGCTCTTACTGCGCGACCTGTCGCGATATCAATACCGACACCGACTGCACCTTGGTGCAAATTTGCTTTACCATCAGAGGCGGCTGTGGAGCAACGCATCATTGCCATAACAGGGTAGCCTTTGAAAACAATAATACGTACATCTGGTACACCTTCATAACTGAATCCGTCGAAGCAGCTATCAAACTTGATCAGATTTTCAACAACCGCGACATCGTTCTTTCCCCCTAGTGAAAAAAGACCCGCTAGTGCGTTACTAATGTGGCGTTCGACGTCTTCTTGGTTGATTGTCGCGCCTGAGGGCTTGGTATAGGTACCGTCCTTGTGAGAGGTGATAACCAAAATACCTTTACCACCACTGCCTTGGGCAGGTTTAATAACGAAACCAGGCCACTCTTTAACCATTTTATGAATGGTTTTGACTTCAACCTGGCTACTGATCACACCAATGAGTTTCGGTGTGGTTGCTCCATGTTGCTGAGCAATAATCTTGGTTTTGAGCTTGTCATCCACCAGTGGATATTTAGAGCGATCATTGTAACGGCCAATGTAGCTGTGGTTGCGTTGATTCATACCCATAATGCCTTTATGACGAAGCTTATCTGGCGATGTAAATTGCGAAGTAAAACGTGTGAGCATCGTTTAGTCCTCCGCTAGTGGCTTAAAGCGACGTAATTCAGTTAGGCGATAACCGGTATAAGTCCCAAGGAGTAGTATGCCGGCGAGAACAATCAACTGAAGGCCAATAAAATTGAAGGTCAGATGTTGAATGTAAGTGCTGGTCATTGCTAGGTAAACCAGCACGGCAGTCGCCAATGAGCCACCACCCTGTAACACCACCTCTTTAGCGCCTTCTTCCTCCCATAGAATCGACATCCGCTCGATGGTCCAAGAAAGGATGATCATCGGGAAGAAGGTAATTGATAGACCTTCGGTCAAACCAATCTTAAACGCCACAACAGTGAAAACGGAGATGATCATAATGACCGTGATAATCACGGCAGAAATTCTAGCAACCAGAAGTAAGTTGAGCCTTGACAGATAGCTTCGAATTACCAGCCCTGTGCCAACAATCAGCAAGAAGCCGACGATTCCTGTTAGGAGTTGAGTTTGAACAAACGCAACGGCAATCAAAACTGGCATGAATGTACCTGAGGTTTTCAAACCAATGATGACACGCAGGAAAACCACGATAAGCGCACCGATTGGGATTAGCATGATGGTTTTAAACATCGCTTGCTCTTCAAGTGGCAAACTATGAATAGAGAAGTTAAGCAGACCATCTGCCTCTACTTTGTCCAGTGTGGCCTGTTTTGGTGAGACTTCCTGAGCGATCATCGAGAAGTGAACTTGGCTGTTTTGACCGCCGATTATATCAAGTAGTGATACATTGGACTCGTCCCAAATTAGGATGTTATCAGCGATCACTTTATTCGTATTTTCAGGGTTGAATAGTTTCCAGGCTTTGCCGTCCCAAACCTGATTCATTTGCTGGATAGTCTGACGTCGACGACCATCCTCTAGCTCAACAACACCGACAACTTTACTCGGTATTTCTGCATATGCGAGGATCTTATCAACCGCCTCCACTTTTGACATCTTGTTCAGAATGAGTGCTGCGTTCTGACTGTCCGAGTCGTTGAGGATTTTAATCAGTTCGCGAGCAAATGTGATGTCATCAGCAGAGCGTTTGTTAGCGCGTTCAATTAACGAAACTGCAGCGGCTTCTGTCGGACCGTCAAAAGTAGGCGGTGTGATGTCTTTATTCGGCGCTTTCGATTCTACTTTTGCTTGTGGGTCGACGAGGAATTGGGCTTTATAGTAGATGGTTTGCGGACCGACAGCGTGGCGAACAGACCACTCGGCACGACGACCAGTGTCAGTCTTGACGTATGACACTCCGTAGCCTGGTGACGATGATGACTCACTGATCCGTGTGAATCCATTTTGAGTTTGAGGGGCGGCCAATGACGCCTTAACAGGTTTGGCTTGGGCATTGAACTCAATACGAGCTTCAATATCCCAAACCTGACGGGTTTCCCCTGGAGTCCATGGAACGCCGTAAGTCTGATGTCTAAACAGGCTTAAAGCGATGCCTGCAATAATCAGCAGAACGACCGATATGTAAAAAGGGACTTTAGACGTCATAAGCTACCTTATTGTTTTTGTTCAACTTCCTTTTGGACGTACTTCTTGCTTACATCCACCACTGCGATATCACGGATAAATTCACGGCCTAGTAACACAGGATGGGTCATCTGTGAGCGATCTGCCAAAGTGAACTGTGTTTTTTCGTGAATCGTGCCTAATCTTACCCATAATTCGACAACAGCTCTGCGTTCCGTCTCATCATTTGTCGATTGGCGTATTTTTACAAAACGTATAATCGGAGCCTCAATCCAATTTGTATCATCCAATGGCGTGACACCATCGGACAAATGGAAGCGCACCCAGTTTTTGCCGTTACGTTCAAATTGTTCAATATCTACAGCATTGAGTGAAGAAGTGGCGGCTCCAGTATCAATGCGACTGTCAAATGTCTGCTTGATGGAATCAATACTGACTTTCTCTATTTCACCCAATACCAACTCTTGCGAAGGTGTAGAAGCAAGCTTTACAGGAACGGGCGTGACGATAGGCTCACGATTTCTTTTCACTTCTGCCATGGCTTCCGTTTTAAATTTGAACAGTTCTTTGTCTAACAAATCGACTTTAGTTTGTAAGCTTTCAATGTGTTCGGCTTGATTGCTGACTTTTTGCTCCAAAAAGGAAAGTTTTTGAGTGAGGTTGGTTTCTGAAGATTGGATAGCTGCAAGGGTTTCTTGATGATACTGCTCACTGTTGGTGAGGGTGCAGCCAGAGAGTAGGGCAATCGAAATGACCGGAGTCAATTTGGTAAACATTGAAAATCCTGAATTAGATTAAGTTGTTTATACATTGAGAGTTTAAATCATCCCTCACTTCGCTCACAAGACACATTACCTGTCTAAGACTTATTGAGTCATGATTAGTGATGCACTGCAAAATATAGGATGCACGGAGCATCCTAAATTTTAGAGTCTTTTAAGGTTCAGATTAAGTATTTGAAGGACCTAAAAAGTTAAGAGTCTGTCAATAATTAGTCTTAATTAGGTTTTTTCGCGACGAGAACCGCACGACGTGGGGCAGGATGCCCTTCAATCGTTTTACTTGGGTCATTCGGATCGAGATAATCAGGCAGAGAATTGTGAGTCATCCATTCGGTTGTGCGCTGTTCACCGAAAGAGGTGATATTCTCATCAACAATGCGCACGTCCTCGAAGCCAACTTGCTCGAGCCACACTTTGAGGGCTTTGGCTGAAGGAAAAAAGTACACATTACGCATCTGAGCGTATCGATCTACAGGAACCAGAACGGAGGTTTCATCACCCTCAATGACCAATGTTTCCAATACAAGCTCGCCACCCGCGACAAGCTGGTCTTTAAGCTGAATGAGATGATCGAGTGGAGAACGTCGATGGTAAAGCACGCCCATGCTAAACACCGTATCGAAGGCTTCAAGCTTTGGCAGTTGCTCAATACCCAGAGGTAACAGGTGTGCGCGTTGGTTATCGCCCATTAGTTTGCGTACTGCTTCAAACTGAATTAGGAACAAATGGGATGGGTCTATACCGACACACAATCGCGCGCCTTCACCCAGCATGCGCCACATGTGGTAGCCGTTGCCACAACCTACATCTAGTACACTGCGATTTTTCAGAGGTGATATATGTGGCAGAACACGATCCCACTTCCAATCGCTGCGCCACTCTGTATCAATATGGATACCGTGTAGATGGTATGGGCCTTTACGCCAAGGGTGGAATGTACGAAGCAGGTTTTCTAGCTTTTTGAGCTCACCAGTATGAAATGGTGTATCGTTCGCAATAGTGACTGAGTTTTTTAAATCAACCTGATCAGGTGAACCTTCAGGGATTTTATGCAGCGCTTTTAGCCAGCGACCAAAATCACCATGTTCTGCATTTTGCCACTCGGTTAGTTGTTGAGGCAAAACATTCAGCCACGGTTGAAGGCGTGTATCTGTGGCAATTAACTGATAAAAATTGGCAAAGTTAAACATAGTTTTTCACTGATTTTGTGGTGTAAAAGTCAAGTTTGTCATTCCCTACAGTGAGGGACGAACGTGATAGGGAATCTCGGTTTTTATCTTTTTTGATAAGAGATCCCCAACTCGCTCGTTCCTCTCTCTTGAGGATGACGTCCTAATGAGAGCAAGCCGTGTGTACTTCTCGCTATTTTATCGCGAACATCGAGCCAAAGTTAAAGCATTGGAACCAAACGTCAAAACTACTGAAGCCAATTTCAGCAAAGCGCTCTTTATGCTCTTTTTTTGAATCTGGGCGCATTACATTTTCTATCGCGCTGCGTTTTTGACTGATTTCTAATTCGCTATAACCGTTGGCACGCTTAAAGTCATGATGAAGATCAATGAGCAATTCATTAGACACTTGATCTTCGAACACATATTTTTCTGACAGGATTAAAATGCCACCCGGACGGAGACCCGCATAGATTCTTTCTAGCAAAGTGTATCTATCTTGAGGTGACAAAAATTGCAGTGTGAAATTGAGTACTACGACAGAAGCGTTTTGGATTTCGATATTACGAATGTCTGCTTCAACGACTTCTACAGGTGTGTCGCTGCGGTAAGCATTAACGTGCAGTTTGCAACGCTCAACCATGGCAGATGAGTTATCGACGGCAATGATTTTGCAGCCTTCCTGCTGAATATGACGACGCATGGACAATGTAGCCGCACCGAGCGAACAACCAAGATCGTAAATGTTTGAATGTGGTTTAACGAACCTTTCGGCCAACATGCCGATGGCAGAGATGATATTGCTGTATCCAGGAACAGAACGCTGAATCATATCAGGAAAAACTTCTGCGACACGTTCATCAAACGTGAAATCCCCTATTTTTTCGATAGGAGCGGAAAACATCGTATCTGGATTGCTCTTAGGGTACATAATCGATTCTCTGACCAGTTTCGCATTGGTATCAAAAAGGCGCGTATTTTATGAGAAAATCGCGCCCGTGTCATGTGTTGAGGCTACTCTACTCAGAACATTTGTAACTGGGAATTGCCATCGTTTGCCGGAAATGCTGATAAGTCAGGCAATTGAGCACGGTTTTGCAGCATTTTATACAAATTGCTCGCAAGTTCTGGCGCAATAATATTGTCGGCAGTATGAATCATTACATAAGGCCGTTTCCCTTCTGCTATCCACTCTGGCAGTTTTTTCAGCCAAGGGGTGAAAAAAGCATAGTTTTCAGACTCTGTTGGATGGCCGATAAAGCGAATCATGGGGTGTGACGCTGTGGCGATAGCATGCACAGGCACTTTTGGCTTTTTTTGCTGTGCGTCCACGATGGCTTCATTGTCTGGCTTCGCAGCAAACACAGGTCGGCTATCCATGATGATCCGGTCGTAGCCTTTCTCATGCAACCACTGATTCAATTGACGCTCTTCCTCACCTTTGGCGAAAAAAGCAGGGTGTCGAACTTCAACACCAATAGGAAAGTTGGGCGGGAACAAGTCGCAGAATCTTTGCAGATCATTTAAGTGCTCAGGGCCAAAAGCGGCTGGTAACTGAATAGTCCACTGCCCTATGCGATCATGCAAAGGTGCCATGATTTGCATGAACTCATTGAGTGGCCCTTGACTGCCTCTCAACATTTGTTGATGGGTTATCGCTTTGGGCAGCTTAAAAGTGAACCTGAAATCATCGTGCGTTGCAGAACGCCAGTTCTGTACGGTTGACACACTTGGTGTGGCGTAAAATGTCGTGTTTCCCTCGACGGTATGAAAAACCTGAGCGTACTTTTGTAACCTTTCGGCGGGTTTAGTACCACTGCCATAAAAGCTTTGTTGCCAGTTGTTGTGAGACCACATGGTGAGGCCAAGTCGGAGAGGTAATTCGTTCATGTCTAACAGTCTTTGCCTATCTTGCCAGATACTTTACGAGAGTTTTGAAGAGAGTGATACTTTCGATCTATAATCAGCGCCAATTTTTTCTGATTGATGTGGTTTTGCTGTTTTATTGTGCTAAAAAGCATCAAAACCAGATAAACAGCAATAAATTGTATTCTGAATAGTCGATTTTGAATGACTTTCAGCGTATAAATGGATCTTTGCGCTATCAGCTAAGAAAACGCTGATATCAAGTAATTAACAAATTTAGAGAGATTGGGAAATTCATTATGCGTACCCATTACTGTGGTCACCTGAACAAGTCCCTTGCAGGACAAACTGTAGAACTTTGCGGCTGGGTTAACCGTCGTCGTGATTTAGGCGGTCTTATTTTTATCGATATGCGAGATCGTGAAGGCGTCGTTCAGGTAGTTGTTGATCCAGATATGGCAGATGCGTATGAAGTAGCTAACACACTTCGTAATGAATTCTGTATCAAACTAACGGGTGAAGTTCGTGTTCGTCCAGACAGCCAAGTAAACAAAGATATGGCAACGGGTGAAGTTGAGATCATCGCCAAAGGTCTTGAAATCATCAACCGTGCAGACGTTCTGCCACTCGACTTCAACCAGAAGAACTCTGAGGAGCAGCGTCTAAAGTATCGTTATCTAGATCTTCGTCGCCCTGAAATGAGCGACCGCATTAAGCTACGTGCTAAGGCGTCTAGCTTTGTTCGTCGTTTCTTAGATGACAATGGTTTCCTAGACATTGAAACGCCAGTACTGACTAAAGCGACGCCAGAAGGCGCACGTGACTACTTAGTACCAAGCCGCGTCCACAAAGGTTCGTTCTACGCGCTTCCTCAGTCTCCACAGCTATTCAAACAACTGCTAATGATGTCTGGTTTTGACCGTTACTACCAAATCGTTAAGTGTTTCCGTGATGAAGACTTACGTGCTGACCGTCAACCAGAGTTCACTCAGATCGATATCGAAACGTCTTTCATGACGGCTGATGAAGTTCGCGCAACGACCGAGAAAATGGTTCGTGATATGTGGCAAGAGCTACTAAACGTAGACCTAGGGCAATTCCCAGTGATGCCTTTCTCCGAAGCGATTCGTCGTTTCGGTAGCGATAAGCCAGACCTACGTAATCCACTAGAGCTCGTTGATGTTGCAGACCTAGTAAAAGACGTAGAATTCAAAGTATTCTCAGGCCCTGCAAACGATGAGAAAGGTCGTGTTGCAGTGATTCGCGTACCAGGTGGCGCTTCTCTAACTCGCAAGCAGATTGATGGTTACGGTGAGTTCGTTGGCATCTACGGCGCGAAAGGTCTAGCTTGGATGAAGGTTAATGACCGCGCAGCTGGCATGGAAGGTATCCAGTCTCCAGTGGCTAAATTCCTAAGTGAAGATGTTATCAACGGCATTTTAGATCGCACTCAAGCTGAGTCAGGCGACATCATCCTGTTCGGCGCAGACAAAGCGAACACAGTTGCAGAAGCAATGGGTGCGCTACGTCTGAAACTAGGTAAAGATCTAGAGCTAACAGACGAAAACGCATGGGCACCGCTATGGGTTGTTGACTTCCCAATGTTCGAAGAAGATGACGAAGGCAACCTGCATGCAATGCACCACCCGTTCACATCACCTCTAGGCGTGAATGCAGAAGAGCTAAAAGCAAACCCAGCGGCAGCTAACTCAAACGCATACGACATGGTCCTAAACGGCTATGAAGTTGGTGGTGGTTCAGTTCGTATCCACAATGCAGAGATGCAAGCAGCCGTATTTGATATCTTAGGTATCGATGCAGAAGAGCAGCAGCTTAAGTTTGGTTTCCTATTGGATGCACTTAAGTTCGGTACGCCTCCTCACGCAGGTCTAGCATTCGGTCTTGACCGCCTAGTGATGCTGCTATGTGGTACAGAGAACATTCGTGATGTTATCGCGTTCCCTAAAACAACCGCGGCAGCGTGTCTACTAACAGACGCACCAAGTGTTGCTAACCCAGCGGCGCTTGAAGAGCTAGCGATTGCTGTGAAACTAGCAGAGAAGAAAGAAGATTAATTCTTTGTTCTAGCGAATAGCTAAATAAAAACGGCGCTTCAATTGAAGCGCCGTTTTTTGTTTTGTGCGTTAAGCGAGCGTGTCATTCCATAGAGAGACGCAGGAGCGAGTAGGGAATCTCCAAAGGTTTTCGATTCGCTTCAAGAGATCCCCAACTCATTCGTCCCTCATTCTTGAGGATGACAGCAACAAGAAATGCTTACTAAGTGCCTATCCAGCAAAGTGTTTCTAATACTCTATTTCCTTCCACTCACCTGGCTGCAATTCACCCAGCTTAATATCGCCCATTGAATATCGAATGAGACGTAGGGTTGGGAAGCCAATATTAGCCGTCATACGACGAACCTGACGGTTTCTTCCTTCGATAATGGTGATCGCCAGCCAAGTGGTTGGAATATTGGCCCTAAAGCGAACAGGAGGGCTGCGTTCCCATACTCTGGGCTCTGCCATCACTTCAACTTTTGCGGGTAGAGTCATGCCATCTTTAAGCTCAACCCCCGTCCTCAACTTATCGAGGTCAGACTCTGACGGTGCTCCGTCAACTTGCACCCAATACGTTTTCGGTGACTTAGATTTTGGCTGAGTCAACTTAGCCTGCAATATGCCATCATTAGTCAGTACCATTAGCCCTTCGCTATCTCTGTCTAATCTCCCGGCCGCATAGACATCTTTCAATGGGATAAAATCAGCCAGTGTTTTTCGGCCTTCACCATCCGTGAATTGGCTCAATGTATCAAAGGGTTTATTGAACACGATAACTTTGCGATCTTCAGGCGCTAATCTAGGCTTATTACTCGTTGGCTTTTTTCGGTTTCTTGACGAATGTGGTTTGGTTTTATGCGCTGCTGAAGAGTGTTTAAAACCAGATTGACGTCTACGTGAAGAGGGCGAAGAAGACTCACGGTGTGAGCGTGGTGACATGTTAACTACCTTGCAAAAATGTAAACGAAGTGTGGGCGAAAATTTTCAAAATCATCCGTTTTAGGCTATGATGTGCGCGCCCGAAAACAGGATTGGTGCACAAGATAATAGACTATTCTTCCGATTTTGTTTAATTATAAAAGTACAGTTCTCACGGATCTTACGCTTAAGCAAACGTAAGGAAAAAACAAAAGAGACAATAAATCGCAAACAAGTGAGGGGATGACAATTCAACTTGTTGGCGGACACACAACCCAAAGCCGTTCATCCGACGGGCTTTGTTAGAACAATAGGGAAATTTCATGCCTACAGAAAAACCTACCATTATTTATACCATCACTGATGAAGCTCCTGCACTAGCAACGTATTCACTGCTACCAATCATTCAGTCGTTCACAGCTTCATCTGGTATTGATGTTGATACTCGTGATATCTCTCTTGCTGGGCGTATTATTGCAAACTTCCCAGAGCATTTGACTGAAGAACAACGCATTGGTGACGCACTGGCTGAGCTAGGTGAGCTAGCAAAAACACCTGAAGCTAACATCATCAAACTTCCAAACATTTCTGCTTCTATCCCACAGCTTAAAGCAGCAATCAAAGAACTTCAGGACAAGGGCTACAATCTGCCTAACTACCCTGAAGAGCCAAGCACGTATGAAGAAGAAGCTATTAAAGCGACTTACGACAAAATCAAAGGTAGTGCAGTAAACCCTGTACTACGTGAAGGTAATTCAGACCGTCGTGCGCCACTGTCGGTTAAGAACTACGCCAAGAAAAACCCTCATTCAATGGGTGCGTGGTCAAAAGATTCTAAGTCTCATGTATCAAGTATGTCTGGTAACGATTTCTTTGGTAGCGAAAAGTCTCACACGGTAGAGAGTGCGACCGAGGTTAAGATCGAATTCACGGCGGCTGACGGTGCGGTGAAAGAGCTTAAAGCACCATTCGCTCTTCAAGACAAAGAAATCATAGATTGTTCAGTAATGAATAAAAAAGCATTAGTAGAATTCTTTGAAAAAGAAATTGCTGATGCGAAACAGCAAGATGTTCTTCTATCGCTTCACATGAAAGCGACAATGATGAAAGTGTCTGACCCAGTGATCTTCGGTCACGCAGTTAAAGTTTACTACAAAGATGTGTTCGCGAAATACGGTGACGTATTTGATCAACTGGGCGTAGATGTGAACAATGGTATTGGCGATGTTTACGCTAAGATTGCCTCTCTACCAGCTGCTCAAAAAGAAGAAATCGAAGCTGCGCTGCAAGCGGTTTACGAAACTCAACCACCGCTAGCTATGGTTGATTCAGATCGTGGTATCACTAATCTTCACGTGCCAAGCGACATCATCGTTGATGCTTCTATGCCTGCAATGCTGCGTTCTTCTGGCCAAATGTGGGGTCCAGATGGTAAGCAGAAAGACACCAAAGCGATGATTCCTGATCGTAGCTACGCAAGCATCTATCAAGCGGTTATCGATTTCTGTAAAGAAAACGGTGCGTTTGACCCAACGACAATGGGTAGCGTGCCAAACGTAGGCCTAATGGCTCAGAAAGCGGAGGAGTACGGTTCTCACGATAAAACGTTCATTCTTGACCAAGCGGGCACAATCCGCGTTGTTGACGCTGCAGGTGCAGTGCTACTAGAGCAAGCGGTTGAGGAAGGCGATATCTTCCGTATGTGCCAGGTGAAAGACGCTCCGATTCAAGACTGGGTGAAACTGGCGGTAACACGTGCTCGCGCAACAGGTGTACCAGCAGTGTTCTGGTTAGATGAGAATCGTGCACACGACGCTCAGCTGATCAAGAAGGTGAACGCTTACCTACCTAACCACGATACATCAGGTCTAGAAATCAAGATCCTAGCACCACTAGATGCATGTAAGTTCTCTCTGGAGCGCATCAAAGAAGGTAAGGATACTATTTCTGTAACAGGTAACGTACTGCGTGATTACCTAACGGATTTATTCCCGATTCTAGAGCTTGGTACGTCAGCTAAAATGCTTTCAATTGTGCCACTAATGAATGGTGGTGGTCTGTTTGAAACTGGAGCAGGTGGTTCGGCACCTAAGCACGTTCAACAGGTTGAGAAAGAGAACCACCTACGTTGGGACTCTCTGGGCGAATTCCTTGCACTAGCGGCCTCTCTAGAGCACCTAAGCACAGTGACTGGCAATGCTAAAGCTCAGGTATTGGCTGATGCACTAGATAAAGCAACAGGTGAATTCTTGGATAACAACAAGTCACCTTCGCGTAAAGTCGGCGAGTTGGACAACCGTGGTAGTCATTACTATCTAGCAACCTACTGGGCGCAAGCACTAGCAGCTCAAACTGCTGATGCAGACCTAGCCGCAGAGTTTGCACCTGTTGCTGAAGCGTTATCTTCAAAAGAAGACGCTATCGTTGCTGAGCTTAACGGCGCGCAGGGCGTGGCTGGCGAACTGGGTGGTTACTATGCCCCTGAGTTTGAAAAAGCATCACCTCTGATGCGCCCAAGCGCAACATTGAACGCTATCATTAATGACTAATGAGTCATTTTGAAATTGAAAAAACCCGCCAAATGGCGGGTTTTTTATGTTTCTGTTACGACACCTAAGGTGTCGAGATAAGTTTTGGCAGCGTATTATTTAATGGCTTGAGCTTCTACTGGTATGACAGAGCTTGCGTGATACCCTTTCGGACCTTGTTCCACTTCAAATGTGACTTGTTGGCCTGCTTTCAGAGTACGATACCCATCCATTTTGATTGTGGAGTAATGCGCAAAAACATCACCGTCTTCACCTTCCGGACAGATAAAACCAAATCCTTTGGCGTTGTTAAACCATTTTACTGTACCTGTAGCCATGCTATACATCCCTCATGCATATTGTTACTGAAGTTGTGTGATTACACGTTTATCCCGTGTGTAAACAAAAAGTGAATATCCATTCAGCCGCTGCCAAATTTTGAGTCACTATTTGACCAATGTAGCCAATGGTTGAGTACAGTCAATAGGAAAAATGTATCACACTCAACATATTTGCAAACAAATCACTTTTAAGATTTACATTTTTGTAACGAATTTCAGCTTAATCCGGTCTGTTGTATTTAAGCTCTGATTGGTTTTTGGTGTCTTTTTAATCAATTAGATAGAGAATGCGGTTTGATAGAAATCTTTTATTTGCAGCGATACAATTGCTGCATTAGTCTCTAAGTAAGGGCACAAATTTGCTTGGCTCAATTTGTTCTTACTTATAAGAGCTAAATCGATAACTTCCGCGTAGCGAAGTGGTAAAATTATCTTAAGCAACTTTCTAAACACGATGAGTCATGAGCAAGCAATTTGAATGGGTCACTCCAGACTCTGATTTACTGGAGCTAGAAAAAACAAAAGTAAAGCCGCCGTCCATGTATAACGTTGTTTTGAATAACGACGATTACACACCAATGGACTTTGTGATTGAAATCCTAGAGCGTTTTTTCTCTATGGATATAGACAAGGCAACACAAGTGATGCTCAAAGTGCATTACGAAGGTAAAGCGATATGTGGCACATTTACTGCCGAAGTCGCCGAAACCAAAGTAGCGCAAGTCACAATGTATTCTCAAGAAAACGAGCATCCTTTGCTTTGTACAATGGAGCAAGCGTAAAGCTGAATCAAGCAACCTAAGTTGCTGCCAAAGGAGGTACTTATGCTGAATAAAGAGTTAGAGTCGAGTCTAAACGGCGCATTCTCCCGCGCTAGAGACAAACGACATGAGTTCATGACTGTCGAGCACCTCCTGCTAGCATTGTTGGAAAACGATGCTGCAAGGGAAGCCCTTCTTGCCTGTCAGGCAGATATCGATGCATTAAGAAGCGAGTTAGATATCTTTATTGATCAGACAACTCCTCTTATCCCTGAAAATGATGAAACTCGCGAAACCCAACCTACATTAAGTTTCCAACGTGTTCTGCAGCGTGCGGTTTTCCACGTGCAGTCTTCAGGACGCAGTGAAGTAACAGGCGCCAACGTGTTGGTTGCTATCTTCAGTGAACAAGAATCTCACGCGGCTTATCTTCTGAAGAAGAACGATATTAGCCGTCTGGATATCGTTAACTTTATTTCACACGGTATTACCAAAGCATCAAGCTCAGGTGATGACTCTTCTTCATCCGACTCTTTCAGTAGCAGTGACAGTAGTGAAGAAGCGGGTTCGGAAGAGCGCCTAGAGAGTTTTGCCTCGAACTTGAATCAGTTGGCTAAGCAAGGTCAAATTGATCCACTGATTGGTCGAGATAAAGAGTTGGAAAGAACGATCCAAGTATTGTGTCGCCGCCGCAAAAACAATCCACTGCTAGTGGGTGAAGCGGGCGTGGGTAAAACAGCGATAGCAGAAGGTTTGGCGTGGAGAATTGTTGAAGGGCAAGTTCCTGAAATTATTAAGAATAGTGTGATTTATTCTCTAGATATCGGTTCGCTACTCGCTGGCACCAAGTATCGTGGTGATTTTGAAAAACGTTTCAAGGCTATTCTTAAGCAACTAGAGAAAGAAGACGACGCGATTCTTTTCATTGACGAGATCCATACCATTATTGGTGCTGGTGCAGCATCTGGCGGCCAGGTCGACGCAGCGAATCTGATTAAGCCTCTGCTAAGCAGCGGTAAATTGCGTTGTATCGGTTCTACCACCTATCAGGAATACAGTAATATTTTTGAAAAAGAGCGTGCGCTGTCCCGTCGTTTCCAAAAGATAGACATCGTTGAGCCGTCACTTGATGATACCACTAAAATTCTGATGGGGCTCAAACCTAAATACGAAGCTCACCATGAAGTGCGCTACACCAACAAAGCATTACGTGCTGCGGTAGAGCTTTCGGCTAAATACATCAATGAGCGTCACTTGCCAGACAAAGCTATTGACGTGATTGATGAGGCTGGTGCTCGTCATCGTTTAGCGCCAGCGAGCCGTCGCAAGAAAACCGTCGGTGTAGCTGATATTGAGGCCATGGTCGCTAAAATGGCTCGTATTCCTGAAAAATCAGTGTCTTCTTCTGATAAAGAGATTCTTCAGAATCTGGATGAGAAGATGAAGATGCTGGTGTTTGGTCAGGATGATGCCATTGATGTACTAAGCGAAGCCATCAAGCTAACTCGAGCTGGTCTTGGCGCGGACAATAAGCCTGTCGGTTCATTCTTATTTGCAGGCCCAACTGGGGTAGGTAAAACGGAAGTTACCGTTCAGCTGTCGAAATTGATGGGCATTGAGCTACTGCGTTTTGATATGTCTGAATATGGCGAACGTCACTCTGTGAGCCGTTTGATTGGTGCACCTCCAGGTTACGTTGGATACGATCAGGGCGGTCTGTTGACGGATGCTGTGATTAAACATCCACACTCTGTTGTGCTTTTGGATGAGATAGAAAAAGCGCATCCAGATATCTTTAATCTGCTTCTTCAGGTTATGGATAACGGAACGCTGACTGACAACAATGGTCGCAAAGCGGACTTCCGCAATGTCATTCTTGTGATGACGACCAACGCTGGTGTTCAGGAAACGGTCAAGAAGTCCATCGGTCTTATCCAGCAAGATCACAGCCACGATGCGATGTCGGAAATCAAGAAAGTCTTTACGCCTGAATTCCGTAACCGTCTGGATAACATCATCTGGTTTAACAGCCTTGACGAACATGTTATCCATCAAGTGGTTGATAAGTTCATTGTTGAGCTACAGGCGCAGCTAGATGCACGTGGTGTATCACTGGAGGTCTCAGATGATGCTAGACATTGGCTAGCACTTAAAGGCTACGATAAAGCTATGGGTGCGCGCCCAATGGGACGTGTCATTCAAGAGCAACTTAAGAAACCTCTTGCTAATGAGTTGCTGTTCGGTACGTTGGTCGACGGCGGCACTGTGAAAGTCAATCTGAAGAAAGATGAGCTTAAGTTTAAGTACTTAAGTGAAAAAGAGGCGGCTGTACACTAAGTCGTGTGTTTAATGAAAAAGCCAGAGCGTGTGAAGCTCTGGCTTTTTTGTGTCAGTTGAAAACGGATCTTAATGCTAGATAAGATGTCTCAATGTGTGGCGGTATTTCCTGTTCTATCTGAAATCCTTCTTTGGGGTATTCTTTGATTCGCTCAAAGTCACCCAACAAAGCTTCAACGGTAACATCAAGAGATATCTCTTCACTAAAGTAATCAATAAAAGCAGTTTTAGGGGACGTTACGCAAACATGGTTGACTTCATTTGGCCATTGTTTCATGAAAGTAGCGTAAGCTCGCCTCTCCATATAGGGCTTTTGAACCAATATAAACGAACGAAAATCGTAGTAAAGTTCGGTGAGAAGTTTGGCCGTTAATTGTATATTTTCACCGGTATTGGTAGCTTGTTCTTCGAGGATGATATCAGCTGAGGGTACACCGAGATCTCTAGCTATAGCAGCAAAAGTATGTGCCTCGGTTTGATCAAAAATACCGTCTGTTAATCGTCCAACACCACCAGAAAATACAACCTTTGTTGCCCAACCATCGTGATAAAGTTTTGCGGCATGCTCTGCAACCCTAACGTCGTTGCTACCAAGTACAAATAGGCAGTCAGCTTTATGTAATGGCTGATCGAGCTGCATGTAAGCCCACAGGTTTTCTATGTGTTGGAAAAGCTTGGTATTCATATCAGATTCCCAGTCTTATACAAGTTCTAAAGTGTGCTGGTAATGAAAGCGATAACCCAATCTTTGCAAGCGATCTGCTAGAATTCGTTTGTCTGCTTGTTGTACAACAGGTGGTAGGCGGACATCAGAGCCGACACTGTTGAGCGCTGCTTGATAAAATTCAGCCTTGCTAACCGTATTGGGTGTCGTCGCATTGATTACAACGTTCTTGCAATTGAGTGCAACGAAGCTTGTTGCACCTATCGCATCGGTCAGATGAAGCATATTGGCTGGAGCAAGTTCACTGACTTGTTTCAATTTATCGACAAAGCGAGAAGGGTGGCGATCAGGTCCAACGAGTCCACTACAGCGGACAACGCCGTAATCAAGGCCTGAATCAATTACATACTGCTCTGCTTGCAACATCGTAGCTGCTTTTTCTGAGAATAAGTTACTGTTGTGCGCTCTATTGAGAGAGGCAGCATCTTCGTCTAAGGCGTCAGCTAGATTTGGGTATACGGTGGTCGAGCTGACCATGATGATTTTCTTAACCTTAGCAACTAGACAAACCTGACAGAGCATATTCCAGTGCTGAGCGTACTGTTGTCCGAGCCCTTTTCTAAAACCGGGAGGGAAGCAGCCAATCACAATGTCCGCCTTAGTGTTACTAATGGTTTGAGCGACAATATCCGGATTACTCTGTAAGTCGATTTTAAGCCCTGTCAGATGCTGAGCTTCGAGCTCTTCTACACCTGCGTCAGTGGTGCGGCTGACAAAGACTTTATGACCGATAGTTTCGAGGTAATGTGCGAGTGGTTTTCCAAGCCAGCCACCGCCAATAATCAATATTGTTTTCACACTAAGTCCCTGTTTGAAGAGGTTGATAACGTTAACTATCCTAAAGAAGCAAGGATTAATCAATGGTTTGTTTGGTGTTTGTATGTAGGTGAACGAGTAATACGGAAGAGACTCAAATCTCTCTAAAATGAGTCTATTATTACTAGTGAGGCGTTATGCCATCCTAACTTTTAGGAAAGCTCATGAAATGGTATCTGTGGATATGGGCCGTCTTGTTTTCATCCATCTCAACGGCCAATCAAAAAGTGTATATGACGTCATTAGAATGGCCACCGTATTCGGGTGCGGATTTACCAGAGAATGGCTATTCTGTTGCTGTCGCGCGCGAAGCGTTTTCAGCGATGGGGTACGAGTTAGTCGTGGACTTTCAACCATGGGTTCGTGCTGTCGCTCTAGCGACCAAATCTGAGAAATATGTAGGATACTTCCCAGAGTACTATTTTGACACCACCGAATTTGTTTTCTCAGATTCTATAGGCAGTGGGCCTTTGGGCTTTGTAGAGAACACTCGTTTCCCGATTCAATGGGAAACACTGTCTGATTTGACATTTTTCAAAATTGGGGTGGTGCAGGGCTACGTTAATACGACAGAGTTTGATGATATGGTCGAAACGGGCGAGCTTCAAGTTGAGGCCTCGACCAATGATGCTAGAAACATACACAAGGTAGCAAAGGGTCGATTGGATATCGCTGTAATAGACCCAAATGTTCTAGAGTACCTCATCAGTATTGATGTGAGAGAAGATCTGCTTAGAAAGCGTCTCAGGATGAATGCTAAATTATTAGAAACTAAGCAGTTATATATAGCGTTCAAAGATCAACCCGAGGGCAGAGATATCCGAGAAGTATTTAATCAAGGTCTAAAGAAAATTGATATCGAACGGATTGTCAGTCGGCTTATGCAGCTAACTGACAATGAGCAGCTCGTTCTGAGCAATACGCCAGTGATCAATAAAACTAACTAGACAAAACTCTAAGAATTTTATCCGCATGTTCAGCAACTTCGATACCTTCATCTGTGAGATAACCACCGTCAGGCTGAGTACATAGCCCTTTGTCAAACAGTCTTTGAATCGCCGATTGCATGTTTTTTGATGCATCATGATGAACTTTAATACCAGTCGCAGCGCTGCTAATGTCAAATTGCAATAAAAGGTTTAACTCGTCGATTTTGTCAGAGGTATATTTCATAGTGATTTCCTTAAAGCAAGTACTGGAACAACCATATTCCTGATATTGGTATTCAGCAATTAGATGCCAATAGAAATGTTACCTACCGCTGAATTTGAAGAAAAATCTCTTTTAACTGACTAGATAGTGAGCGATAGATAGACTGGGTTTAGCGCAGTTTTTAATGCTTAAACTTCATAACAAAAGAGATTGATATGCAAATATGAAATCATCGCTATCTTAGTTACTTACTCTTTAACGTAGTGGATGTTAACTATAAGATAATAATTAAGATTTTCTATTTTTCGCTGTCCATGTTTGTATTGTTTTCTCAGTCTAGTTTGGCTTGTTCGGTGCAGTTTTCTTTGTGTAAACCGAGCTTGAGATAAAACTAACAAATAAGGCTTGAAATTGACCACAATAAGAGTAATTATCCGCGCCTAAAATCCACATTAACAGAAATGTCTTTCCATGATGAATTTAAATCAGTTTGACTCTTTATTACCGCCGCAGATGGCGGAACGTGCCGCTGAAATCGGTGTTGGTAAGGTAACTAAAGACCCGATGAAGTCGTTTTTATTAGCGATTTCTGCAGGGATTCATATTGGAATTGCGTTTGTCTTCTACACAGTAGTCACCACAGGTGCAGGTGACTTGCCTTGGGGTGTCACTCGATTGCTTGGTGGTTTGGCTTTCAGTCTTGGGTTGATTCTGGTTGTTGTCACAGGTGGTGAGTTGTTTACTAGTTCGGTGTTGACTCTGGTGGCGAGAGCAAGTGGTAAAATCACCTGGAAGATGCTTATGAAAAACTGGGCTGTGGTTTATGGTGGCAATCTTATCGGTGCGTTACTACTAGTGGTTTGTATGTTGCTGACTAAGCAGTATATGTTCGATAGCGGTCAAGTTGGCTTAAATGCGATGGCGATCTCTCAGCATAAACTTCACCATAGTTTTATCTCAGCGGTGGCGCTAGGTATCATGTGTAATGTATTAGTGTGTATAGCGGTTTGGATGACATTCAGTGGGCGCACTCTCACTGACAAAATCGCTGTTATGATTTTACCTGTCGCGATGTTCGTATCCGCTGGATTTGAGCACTGTATCGCCAATATGTTTCAGGTTCCGATGGCTATCGCGATTAAGTTTTTCGCGCCAGCAGAATTTTGGCAAATGACAGGAGCGAATATTTCTGATTATGCGGACCTGAATTTGCTCAGTTTTCTTACCAATAACCTTATTCCTGTGACTCTAGGTAACATCATCGGTGGTGGCGTCTTTGTTGGAATGTGGTACTGGATGATATACTTAAGAGATTAGATCGATAGTACGAGGGCTCGTTGAGAAACGAGCCTTTTTTGATCTTGATGGCTCTCAGTGCCATTGTCGCCATGACTCTTGAATAAAGTCTTCCAGAACGAGCAGTTCTTTTGGTTGGGAAACGAGCCAGTTTCGTTCCTCGTCATTATCCAATTGCGAGGTCTCTTCAACATGAGAAGCGGTACCAAGTTGCATTGTCTATATCCTTACAAAAGCAGAACCTTGGAGGTTAAAGCTCATATTTGACGCTTTGATGACATGGGAAGAACGTGTTTGTATGCATATGAATACTAGGTGTTTTTGGTTTGTATACCGTGTCTGATTGCGAAAATCAGACTTATCCTGAAAGCGATGACACGGTTATCCACAGATTCTGTGGATAAGATCTTTTCTCTTCAACGTTGTTAGCATCCAGATCACTCGTGGTTGAGGTCGACTAAGACTTTTCCATCTTTAGTGAAGCAGTGTCTAATAGTGAGTGATAGAGTCAGGCTGATCGAAACAGACAGCATGACGAAGATCGCGATCATGATCATCAATTGATATTTGATCGCTACGACTGGGCTCGCTCCTCCTAGTATTTGCCCCGTCATCATTCCAGGCAGTGTCACCAAACCAGTGGTTGTCATCGACGCTAAGGTGGGGGCGAGAGACTTGAGAATCGATTCCCGAACGAACGGTAGAGTGGCAAAGTTTGGTGAAGCGCCTAAAGCGATGGCGGCTTCATATTCGCTGCGACGTGTTTCCATTGAAGTGAAAAGATTTTGTAGGGCCACGATATTGCCACTGAGAGAGTTACCCAGCAGCATGCCAGCCAATGGGATAAGATACTGGGCATTGAATAGTGGTTCTGGCTGCACGATCACAATACAGATGATAAGTAGTAGAGGACACAAGCCAACAATTAGGCCACTAGTGACTGGGTACATCAACCGTTGCTTAGGAAGCTTCGCCTTACTGATAATAGAACTAGCCCCAATAAGAGTCATGGCTATTAGCCACAATATGTTGATAGTTAGGCTGTTAATGTTAAGAAGGTACTCGAGGTATACCCCCACCAGCAGTAGTTGAATGGTCATTCTTGCTACACTAATCAATACTTCTGTTTCAATGTGCAGTCTGTAGCAGCGACTGATCAAAAGTGGGATCGTCAATGTACAGAAAAACAAAGCCAGTAGAGGCCAGGAAATATCTATAACCCCGCTCATGGGTCCTCCCTACAACGCAATATGTATTGGATACCTAATCTTTTCTGCATAGTGGATGTCGGTGTCAACTTGCTGATTCTAGTCTGTCCCTCTCAGCACTCCTAATAGCTCTATTTTGAATCATGTTCTAGAACAAATATTTAACATTTAGGTTCGTTTTTATGGGGATGGGGCGTGCTACAAGACGAAAAGCACACGCGATACTTTGCTTTATTGTAATTTAATTGTTGGCAAGTTAACAATTCTTCTCTATTCACAAACTTTCACAAAACTATGCATGTTGACATATGAGTTATTAATCAAACACATCTCTGGATGAGCTCAAAAAAGTGTCGAATAACACGCTCTGCTTGGGCTGATCTGATTGAACCCTACAATTAGTATGGTCTAATATTTTTACTAGAGATTGTAAAAACGTTAGCTCAGCGACAAGAGCTATCCGATAACACTAAATACAAAATAGGCAAATGTATGAGTGATGTTAACAAAATAGAGAGTGGTGAAAAACGCTCGTTGGAGTGGAAGTCTTTCCTTTTCATCGCAGTGGTGCTCTTCCCAGTTCTGAGTGTGGCTTTCGTGGGTGGCTACGGATTCATTATTTGGATGCTACAGGTGTTCTTTCTTGGTCCTCCTGGTGCACATGGCATGTAGACCCCTGATCTCGTCCCCCTATTTTTGAAAAGATTTTAAGAGAGCAAACCATGAAATCATTGATTGTAAAACTGTGGCGTACCATGACACGCCCAGCAGTGCACATCAGTCTCGGTGTGTTGACGATGGGCGGCTTTATCGCGGGTGTGGTCTTTTGGGGCGGTTTCAATACAGCCCTTGAAGCCACTAACACAGAAAAGTTCTGCATCAGCTGCCACACCATGCGTGATAATGTATACGTTGAACTTCAAGAAACCGTTCACTGGAAAAACCATTCTGGCGTACGTGCGACTTGTCCAGATTGTCATGTTCCTCACAACTGGACAGATAAGATCGCGCGCAAAATGCAGGCGTCCAAAGAAGTTTTCGCTCAGGTGTTTGGTAACTACGATGAACCTGGTGTATTTGAAGAGCGACGCATCGAACTCGCTAAGCACGAGTGGGATCGTTTCTCTGCCAACAAATCCTTAGAGTGTAAAAACTGCCACAATTATGCGTCAATGGACTTCGAACAAATGTCCCCAACAGCGCGCATCCAAATGAAGCAAGCCGCGGAAAAAGATCAGAGCTGTGTCGATTGTCACAAAGGTATTGCGCACAAACTACCAGCCGGTATGGATAGTATTGGTGGAATTGTTGGTGAACTGGAGCAACTCACTTCAAGCACAGATTACTCGGTGGGTAATGCTTTAGTCAGTGTTCGTCATTTACCTGTCTACTTCGACCAAATGGGGGCGGAGGAAGCGGGTCTACTCAACCCAGCATCGACGGTTACTGTGCTTGAAGACAAAGGGGACATGATGAAAGTCGAGATTGATGGCTGGCGCAAAGCAAAAGGCTTTGGTCGAGTTATTCAGGAAGACTTCGGTATGAATATCGCGGTGGGTTCACTACTTAAAGAAGCGGCAACCAGTGATGATGTCGTTACAAAAGGCGAGAAAAAAGTCGATGAGCTAACGGGTCTCCCATGGGAGAAAGTGGCAGCAACAGTGTGGATGAAGAAAGAAGCAATGCTCAACGACGTCACTCCAATCTGGGAAAAAGCGAGCGAAGCGTATAAGACCAACTGTTCAGTTTGTCACACTCAGCCTGATGAAGCGCACTTCGATGCCAACACTTGGCCAGGGATGTTCAACGGTATGTTGGCGTTTGTTAACTTCGACACAGATAGCGAAGCCCTAGTATTGAAGTACCTACAGAAGCACTCTTCAGATTTTGCTGAAGGTCATCACTAATAAGCGTCGGATGGAGTAATTGAAATGGCTATTACACGAAGAAGTTTTCTTAAAGGTGTAGCAACGACCAGTGCAGCGTCAGTAATCGGTCCAAGCTTATTGGCATCTGCTTCTGCAAGCGCAGCTGAAACGACAGGAACTTGGAAAGTCTCCGGTTCTCACTGGGGCGCATTCCGTGCCCATATCTACGCGGGTAAAGTTCAAGAGATCAAGCCGCTAGAAACCGATACCAACCCAACTGATATGATCAACGGTATCAAAGGTGTTATTTATAACCCGTCTCGTGTCCGCTACCCAATGGTGCGCCTAGATTGGTTGAAAAAGCACAAGTACAGTGCCGAAACTCGCGGCGACAACCGTTTTATTCGTGTCACTTGGGATGAAGCTTTGGATTTGTTCTACCGTGAACTAGAGCGTGTTCAGAAAGACTATGGACCTTGGGCATTGCACGCAGGCCAAACGGGTTGGCGTCAGACAGGTCAATTCCATAGCTGTACCAGTCACATGCAACGTGCAGTAGGTATGCATGGTAACTTTATTACTAAAGTGGGCGACTATTCAACAGGTGCAGGACAAACGATTCTGCCTTACGTTTTGGGCTCGACGGAAGTTTACGCACAAGGTACATCGTGGTCTGAGATTCTGAAAAACTCAGACAACATCATCTTATGGGCTAATGACCCAGTAAAGAACCTGCAAGTAGGTTGGAACTGTGAAACTCACCAGTCGTTCCCTTATTTAGAGCAACTGAAAGAGAAAGTGGCTAAAGGCGAGATAAACGTACTTTCTGTCGACCCTGTGAAGAACAAAACTCAGCGCTTCCTGCAAAATGAGCATTTGTATATCAACCCAATGACTGACGTTGCGTTTATGTTGGCGGTCGCTCATGTGTTGTATAACGAAAAGCTTCATGATCAGAAATTCATTGATACCTACTGCCTTGGTTTCGATGAGTTTGTTAAGTACGTTCAAGGTGAAACAAAAGACAAACTTGAAAAAACACCGGAGTGGGCGGCTGAAATCTGTGGTGTAAAAGCCGATAAGATCCGTGAATTCGCTCGTATGCTGGTTAATGGTCGCACACAAATCTTGATGGGTTGGTGTATCCAACGTCAGGAACACGGTGAACAACCATACTGGGCAGCAGCGGTCGTTGCAGCAATGGTTGGTCAAATTGGTCTTCCGGGTGGCGGTATTTCATATGGTCACCACTATTCTGGTATCGGCGTACCTTCAACTGGCTTCGCTGCACCGGGTGGTTTTCCACGCAACCTCGACCAAGGAATGAAGCCAAAATGGGACAATAATGACTACAACGGTTATAGCAAAACCATTCCTGTTGCTCGTTGGATTGACTGTCTGTTAGAACCGGGTAAAGAAATTCGTTATAACGGCAGTAAAGTGAAGTTACCCGGGTATAAAATGATGGTGATTTCAGGTAATAACCCATGGCATCACCACCAAGATCGTAACCGTATGAAGAAAGCCTTCAAGCAGCTTCAGACTGTAGTGACGGTAGAATTCGCTTGGACGGCAACGTGTCGATTCTCTGATATTGTACTACCAGCTTGTACCCAGTTTGAACGTAATGACATCGACGTCTACGGCTCATATTCTGGTAAAGGTTTGATTGCGATGCATCGCCTAGTGGACCCATTGTTCCAGTCTAAGACGGACTTCGATATCTTTACCGAGCTAAGCCGCCGATTTGGTCGCCACAACGAGTACACACGTGGTATGGATGAAATGCAGTGGGTTCGCTCATTGTATGATGACTGTCGTGCGGCGAATAAAGGTAAGTTCGACATGCCATCGTTCGATGATTTCTGGGAACAGAGTGTTCTAGATTTCGGTGAAGGTAAACCTTGGGTTCGCCACGCTGACTTCCGAGAAGACCCCGAAATCAACGCGCTGGGTACGCCTTCTGGCTTTATTGAAATTACGTCTCGTAAGATTGGTCGTTACGGCTATGAACACTGTCAAGAACACCCGATGTGGTTTGAAAAGACAGAACGTTCACATGGTGGACCGGGTTCAGACAAGTTCCCATTCTGGTTGCAATCGTGTCACCCTGACAAACGCCTGCACTCGCAGATGTGCGAGTCGGAAGAGTTCCGTGCAACCTATGCGGTGCAAGGTCGTGAACCGGTTTACATCAACCCTCAGGATGCGAAAGAGAAAGGCATCAAAGATGGTGACTTAGTTCGCGTGTTCAACGACCGCGGTCAATTACTTGCAGGGGCCGTTATTACGGATAGCTATGCTCGTGGCGTTATTCGTATCGAAGAGGGTGCTTGGTATGGTCCTCTGAACGAAAAAGAAGGGGCGATTTGTACCTACGGCGATCCGAATACCTTAACAATGGATATCGGTTCTTCAGAGCTCGCCCAGGCGACCTCTGCGAATACCTGTATCGTTAATTTTGAGAAGTTCACTGGCAAGGTTCCCCCTGTGACCTCATTTGGTGGTCCCATCGAGGTCGCGTAAACAACGACAGTAAAAAAACCAGCCTTCGGGCTGGTTTTTTTAGTCTTTAGTGGTTTGAGTAACTCAAGGGGTGAAGTGGTCGCTAAGAAGAGCAGCTGTAATGAGAAACACCGCCTGCAGAGAAATACTCCAATGGTCTGAGTCTGTAGTATTTCTCCTCGACCTCTATGGATTGCTCGCCATATGGATCCGCTAAAATCGTTTGCAACTCATGGATCAAGCCAAAATCTCCGAGTCTAGCTTGTTCATAGGCCGGGACAACAAGCCACTCGCGCCAAGTGTATTTGGGATTGACTTGCCTCATCTCACGACGAATAACCTCGATACCTTTTGCAACATTCAATGACTCACGCCATGAGGTTAACCACTGATGCCACTCGTTTGCCAATGATTCATCAGGCTCTGCGTAAAAGCTTTTGGCAATGCCAGAGACGTCCTCTGGAATGTTGCAGAGCTCGCGGAAGAACATGGTGTAATCGACATGGGTCTTCATCATCAAAGTGAGTAGCGAATTAAACAGCGGAGCGTCAAAGGTATCGAGCCCCAATTTGTCCGCCCACATCTGAGTAACTTTTTCTTGCATAAGAGAAGAGAAACCATCGCGAATCTCATCCAATTGCTTGATGAGCTCCGGCGAAGACTGCAGAAGAAGTTCTAACGCGGAGCAGAAAGAGTCAAAGTTCTTTTCGGCCGCCAATGGTTGGTTAAAGAAAGCAAAATGGCGGCCACCACCTGTCCAAGGTTGAAAATAAGGTTCAAAGCGTTCACAAAAGCCGAAAGGACCATAATCTAAGGTGAATCCGCCTACTGCACAGTTGTCACTGTTAAAGTTGCCCTGACAGTAACCGACACGTAGCCAGTGAGTCACTAATGTAGTGAGCCGTTCGCGAAACTCGATGGCTAACCGGAGTGCTTTGTCAGTTAAAGGAAGATGAGCTTCGATAGTATCGCCATACTCTCGATCAATCATGTGTAAAGCCATCATCTCCAGCTCAGCGATAGCATTAGGATGCTCCTGACTACGTGCACGGCGTCCAAATAGTTCGAGTTGACCGACACGTAAGAAAGACGGTGCGACGCGAGTTGAGATCGCGACAGGGTTAGAGACCATGATATCCGGATCCTGAGAGCGAGAGCCTTCACGATACCATGGACGATCAACCGTTTCAGATTGTGATACAAACAAGCTCAATGATCGTGATGAAGCAATACCAAGTGCATGCATGTGTTCTTGAGCAAGGAACTCGCGGACGCTTGAACGCAAAACCGCTCTGCCATCGGCACCGCGGCAGTATGGCGTTGGGCCTCCGCCTTTTAACTGCATTTCCCAACGCTGGTGGTTGAGCACGCCTTCAAAGACAGAGATAGCACGTCCATCACCGTAGCCATTGCCTGTTCTAAATGGGCACTGATCTGTATATTCGTTACCAAAGATAGACAACGCGTAACCTGTCGCCCAGCCCGTGCTGCGCATGGGAGTGGGTACCTGGCTCACATCGCCAGAAAATAGCTGTTTAAACTCTTCGGTCAGTGCAAGGTCGTCATGTAACCCCAATTGTTTAAAAAAACGGTGACTATGGCTGACATAAATCGGGTCAGAAATGGGCGTCGGTTTTACTGGTACAAAATGGCCTGAAAACACCTGCCTTGGGAGGTGGTCTTCACCATCATTCGTCGCATCTGGGTCGCAAATCAGCGTGTCGAGCAAAGAATAGTCACAGGCCTGAGCAAGCTGGGTCAAGTTATCAATCTCTACTGGGCCTTTCATCCCTTTTTGTTTAGTCATTTTTTTATCATTCCTGACGGCAGTAGTTTCTATCAGCAATCTTACGTTGGTAATGAAGAAAAGACATCAATAGAGAGCGGTTAAAGTTTGATTGGCGAGTTAATTGGCTGGCCGTTTTCAAATGAAGCTCTCATATAAGTTGGATGAAAGTAGGAGAGGCTCGCAATAGTCCATGGTCTTTTCGCCCTCTGAAGTTAGACGCTGTATTGTTGTCAGACCAAGCTTAATCTGATCATTTAATACTATTTCATTCGTTGTTGCTTTTAGAAGATCTACCTCTGATTTAATCCTGATTCTGCTTTGTACAAGCAGGCATTCAAACGCCATTTCATATAATTATTCTAAATGGGACACAAGCAATTCGTGATCCAGGCCAATAATACCTAAGTTAGTGATTGGACAATAAAAAAACCTAGTGCTCTAATTTGAACAAGGGCAAAGCAAATTTCATCGATCTGGGGAGTTCTTTATGTCGTTTTCAGTCAGGCTGGAAAATGGTCGTACTCTGAGGGTTAGAGACATCAATTTGCATGCCGATATCCATCACAATGAGATCACGTTCAGCTATCAAGGTTTGAACAATGATCGTATCCGTGGTCGCTATGTTCTGGCAATTACTGAATTTGCTTTCGAAGAAAGTGCCGTTCTATTAGGAGATGGCTTTCAGATGCTTGCCCAAACGACAGGCACAGTCGATAACCCTATCGACATTGGTCGTTGCCCAGACAACTCTGCAAGTTATCGCATTTATTCTTCGACAGGCTCAAAGCGGTATTATAACTATCTAGTAGTTGAGGATGCCTTGGGCTACACCTTATTTGGTTTTACCTCTTGCCATCGTTTTGCAGGCTATTTCGAAGTAGTAGATCTGGAAAACCATAATTGGTTGAAGATCTGCATCGATGGTGAAGACACCTATCCACTAGAGTGGGCCTCTAATCAGCTTGAATCTGTTGTGGTACTGCAGGGGGAAAACCTATCAAACCTCTTTTCTGAATATGCCCAATTGATTTCGCATCATCATCCACCAAGAGCTGGCGTAAATAAAACGGCGCCAATTGGCTGGTGTTCTTGGTACGCTTACTATGCTGAGGTCACGCAAAGTCATGTCCTCGACAATATTAAGCACATGAAGGGTGAGCTGGAGTCGCTCGACTATGTGTTGTTGGATGATGGCTATCAAGCTTTCATGGGAGACTGGTTGACGCCTTCAGACAAATTCCCTTCCGGTGTGAAAGCACTGATCAAAGAAATCACCCTTCAAGGTAAAAAGCCGGCGATATGGCTAGCCCCCTTCATTGCTCAGCCAGAATCGGACCTGTTTAAGCAGCATCAAGACTGGTTCGTGACTCACGAAGATGGATCGTTACTCAAGGCCGAAGACGTCACTTATGCAGGCTGGCGTTGTACACCGTGGTACATTTTAGATACGTCAAACGTCGATGTTCAGGAGCATCTGACAAACGTCGTCAGAACAATGCGTGAAGAATGGGGCATTGAGCTATTTAAGCTCGATGCCAATTACTGGGGGACACTAAAAGGACGTCGAGCTCAAAGTGGTATCACCGGGGTAGAAGCGTATCGACTCGGTATGGAAGCAATTGCTGAAGGAGCTGGTGAAGCCTTAATTCTCGGTTGCAATGCGCCAATGTGGCCATCGCTAGGACTTGTTGATGCCATGCGAGTGTCAGACGATGTGGAGCGAGACGAGCGACGCTTTGAGCAGATCGCAAAAGAAAGCTTTTATCGCAGTTGGCAGCATCGAAGGCTGTGGATGGTTGACCCGGATTGTGCCACATTAGTCTCATTACCCAATCAGGCGACAGAGCGACGTTACTACGAATTTCATCGTGATGTGTTACTGGCCATAGGAGGAATGTTGTTATCTGGAGACCCGCTGCCAGAGATGACCCCCTTTGCACAGCGTACCCTTTCGCGCTTGTTTGTCCGTCATAAACATAACCAAGATGCCGCTCAATTCACGTCACTCAGTCTGCATCATGCTTACTTGCCCATGACGGAACAAAACGAATTACATTGCTTATTTAACTTTCACCAACCAGCACGAGAAGTCACTCTGACGTCGCACTGTCCAGTGTATTGGTATGATTACTGGAGCGGTGACAAGCTCAGTCATGAGCGTACAACGGTGATCGAAGTCACTTTGGACGCCGGCTTGTCAAGCCGAGCGGTAGTGACCGCGTTGAAACCTCGCTAAAGGCTTTGGGGTAAGCTAAGATACGCGCTATCTCAACGAATAGGTTTCTGAAGCACTATGTCAATCATCTTGGGTATTGACCCAGGCTCCCGCATCACTGGGTATGGCGTGATCCGTCAGACCGGACGCCACCTTCACTATTTGGGCAGTGGCTGTATTCGAACATCAGAAAAAGAACTACCCGGTCGCCTGAAGCAAATCTACGCTGGTGTAACCGAAATCATTACTCAGTTTCAACCGGATGTGTTTGCCATTGAGCAAGTGTTTATGGCGCGCAATGCAGACTCAGCCCTAAAACTTGGTCAAGCTCGCGGCAGCGCAATTGTCGCCGCGGTCAATGCTGATCTCCCTGTATACGAATACGCAGCTCGATTAATCAAACAGGCGGTGGTTGGCACTGGTGGGGCAGATAAAGAGCAGGTCCAGCATATGGTGCAGTCAATGCTCAAACTCCCTGCCAAGCCACAGGCGGACGCGGCTGATGCCCTAGGTGTGGCAATCTGTCATGCAAACACTAATAAAACGTTAGTGGCGCTCGCTGGCAAAGCAACCAGCGCAAGGCGAGGGCGTTATCGCTGATTGCAGGAGCAAAGTAATAAAGAGGCTCATTCGCACGTCGGTCGCGGAACAGCCCCACTACTGGCAGTGAATATTGCCAGTTAAACGGACAGGTCGAAACAGTACCTACTCTCACATTTCAGCCTGCTCTGATGGTCTCAAAAATCTAGTCACACATTATAAAGAACTGGATGTCTATCCAGTTCTTTATTATCCTGTCGCAAATTCATTTCCAAAGAGTATTGAGTGTGATTGGACGTTTGCGTGGCATTCTGCTTGAAAAGCAACCCCCAGAATTGTTGATTGAAGTAAATGGTATTGGCTATGAAGTTCAGATGCCGATGAGCTGTTTTTACGAATTGCCTAATATTGGTGAAGAAGCAATCATCTACACGCATTTTGTTGTTCGCGAAGATGCTCAGTTGCTGTATGGCTTCAATACCGTTAAAGAACGCGCCCTGTTTCGCGAAGTGATTAAAGCCAACGGTGTCGGCCCGAAACTGGGTCTAGGTATATTATCAGGTATGACAGCCAGTCAGTTTGTTTCTTGTGTCGAACGTGAAGACATTTCTACACTGGTCAAATTGCCAGGCGTAGGCAAGAAAACCGCAGAGCGTCTAGTCGTTGAGATGAAAGACCGTCTTAAAGGTTGGGGAGCGGGTGATTTGTTCACACCACATACCGATGCGGCGCCCGTCGATTCAGCGCCTCAGGCAAATCAAGCGAACGCCGAAGAAGAAGCAATCAGCGCATTACTTGCACTTGGCTATAAACCGACGCAAGCTTCTAAAGTAGTGTCTCAGGTCAAAACCGCGGATATGAGCAGCGAAGAGCTGATCCGCGAAGCACTGAAGTCCATGGTTTAAGTGACGACTAGGAACGGTAAATGATAGAAGCGGATCGTCTAATCGCGCCAGAAAATGCGGTTTATAAAGAAGAAGACGTGATCGACAGGGCAATCCGCCCGAAAAAACTGGCGGATTATCAAGGACAAGATCACGTTCGTGATCAGATGGAGATTTTCATCAAGGCGGCCAACTTACGTGAAGAAGCATTGGACCACTTGTTGATATTTGGTCCTCCTGGTTTGGGCAAGACCACATTGGCGAATATTGTTGCTAATGAAATGGGCGTAAACATTCGCACGACATCGGGTCCTGTGTTGGAAAAAGCGGGAGACTTGGCCGCGCTTCTGACCAACCTCGAAGAAAACGACGTATTGTTTATTGATGAAATTCACCGTCTGAGCCCGATGGTTGAAGAGGTGTTGTATCCGGCGATGGAAGATTACCAACTCGATATTATGATTGGTGAAGGTCCTGCTGCGCGTTCTATCAAAATTGATTTACCCCCCTTTACTTTAATCGGCGCTACCACACGAGCGGGCTCACTGACCTCACCACTTCGTGATCGTTTTGGTATTACTCAGCGTCTCGAGTACTACAAAATTGCTGATCTGCAACATATTGTTCAGCGTAGTGCTGATTGCCTTGGCTTGTCGATGGAAAGTGAAGGCGCACTTGAAGTTGCAAGGCGTGCTCGTGGCACACCGCGTATTGCCAACCGTTTACTGCGTCGAGTGCGTGATTACGCAGAAGTAAAAGGCAATGGTCACATATGTGCCGATATTGCAGATAAAGCCCTCAATATGTTGGATGTCGACGCACAGGGCTTCGATTACATGGACCGTAAGTTGCTGTTAGCGATCATGGAGAAGTTCGGAGGAGGGCCGGTTGGATTGGACAATATGGCCGCTGCCATTGGCGAGGAGAAGGACACCATTGAAGATGTCCTTGAGCCGTATCTGATACAACAAGGCTATCTGCAACGGACACCGAGAGGCCGGATTGCGACCGATAGGGCCTATCTTCATTTCGGAATTGAAAAATAAGTTTTCAGGACCAGCTCAAACGAGCTGGTCTTTTATTATTGGTGATCTTGATCACAATAATGAGATCTAGATAGTGCCAAATAGGTAACTAAAATACGTGAGTTGTTAAGCGCTTGTTTTGCATAAATACCTTGTTGAACCTCGCAAATAACGCCAAATTAACAAAAGCTCGCTTAAACTGTTGATGGAGATCAATGTGATGCTTTTTTGGCCAAAAAGGCCGCGTAAAATTTGATTTAAATCAAAGCGAAGCCTAAATATAAACTTTTTGAAACGGACTGTTTTTAGGAGTAGCATTAGCGCCAGCTATATTAGCTGATGCTTAACAATTAACTAACCGTTACGGTACATTTTTGCAACAACATACTGTTCTTTAGCAACATTATCTAAGTTGGCTTAACGCCTATTTACGATGCATAAATGTAGAAAGTGTCTTCAGCCGACACATAGGAGTAAACATGATTGATGTAGTCGATCTGTCGCGGTTGCAGTTTGCGCTCACTGCGATGTATCACTTCCTCTTCGTACCATTGACTCTGGGTATGGCTTTCCTTCTCGCCATCATGGAATCTCTGTACGTAATGACTGACAAGCAAATCTACAAGGACATGACAAAGTTCTGGGGTAAGCTTTTCGGTATTAACTTCGTACTTGGTGTAGCCACCGGCCTGACCATGGAGTTCCAATTTGGTACTAACTGGTCTTATTATTCTCATTATGTTGGGGACATATTCGGTGCGCCGTTGGCCATTGAAGCACTGGTTGCCTTCTTCCTTGAGTCCACTTTTGTTGGTCTTTTCTTCTTCGGCTGGGACCGACTGACTAAACGACAGCACTTGGTCGTAACATGGTTGGTTGCCTTAGGTTCTAACTTCTCGGCACTGTGGATTTTGGTGGCGAATGGTTGGATGCAAAATCCAGTTGGCGCAGAATTCAACTTTGAAACCATGCGAATGGAAATGGTGAGCTTTGCCGAGGTAGTACTTAACCCGGTTGCTCAGGTGAAATTCGTACACACGGTAGCTTCTGGTTATACGACAGGCGCGATGTTTATTCTTGGCATCAGTTCTTACTACCTACTAAAAGGTCGTGACATCGCTTTCGCTCGTCGTTCATTCGCCATCGCTGCCTCTTTTGGTATGGCGGCAATTCTGTCTGTAATCGTGCTCGGTGATGAATCTGGTTATGAACTCGGTGAAGTGCAGAAAGTAAAACTGGCAGCAGTAGAAGCCGAATGGCATACCGAGCCAGCACCTGCTGCGTTCACTCTATTTGGTATCCCAAATCAGGAAACCATGCATACCGATTACGCGATTAAGATCCCGTATGTTATGGGTATCATTGCGACGCGTTCGCTGGATGAGCAGGTAACAGGTTTACGTGATCTTCGAGACGAGCACGTTGAACGCATCCGCACGGGCATGTATGCCTATGAACTGCTTGAAAAACTTCGTTCAGGCGATAAGTCAGAAGAAAACATGGCGGCGTTTGATGAAGTGAAAGGTGACTTAGGGTATGGCCTACTTCTGAAGCGTTACACAGACAAGGTTGTTGATGCGACCGAAGATCAAATCCAAGCGGCGGCCGATGACTCCATTCCAACGGTTTGGCCTCTATTCTTCTCGTTCCGAATCATGGTGGCGTGTGGCTTTATCATGCTGTTTGTATTCGGTGCTGCATTTATCCAGACTTGTCGCCAGAAGATCGAGCAAAAACCATGGGTATTAAAAGCCGCGTTGCTGAGCATTCCACTGCCTTGGATTGCTATCGAAGCGGGTTGGTTTGTGGCTGAATTTGGTCGCCAGCCATGGGCAGTCGGTGAAATTCTACCTGTCAATGTGGCCGCATCGGCACTCACAGCGGGAGAAATTTGGACATCACTGTTTGCAATCTTGGCGCTATATACCGTCTTCCTGATTGCAGAAGTGTACTTGATGGTGAAATTTGCTCGCAAAGGTCCTAGCAGCCTGAAGACAGGTCGTTACCACTTTGAGCAAAACGCTGACTCTGTTGAAGACAAAGTTAGTCGTCAAGTAGACGCGTAAAGCAAGGAGAAACTTATGTTTGAATACGAAATCTTGCGACTTATCTGGTGGGTTCTGATCGGTGTTCTCCTGGTAGGCTTCGCAGTGACTGATGGCTTCGATATGGGTGTTGGCGCGCTAGTACCTGTCATCGGAAAAAATGACACGGAACGTCGTGTGATGATCAACTCGATCGCCCCACACTGGGAAGGCAACCAAGTTTGGTTGGTGACAGCGGGTGGTGCTCTATTTGCTGCATGGCCTTTAGTTTATGCGACGTCTTTCTCAGGGTTTTATCTGGCGATGATTTTGACGCTAGCGGCGTTATGGTTGAGACCCCTAGGCCTCTCTTACCGCTCAAAGATTGAAGATACGAAGTGGCGTCAAACTTGGGATATCTGTATTTCTATCAGTGGCTTTGTTCCGCCTATCATCTTTGGTGTGGCGTTTGGTAACCTACTGCAAGGTGTGCCCTTCCAGTTGACTGAATTTTTGATGCCAACGTATCACGGTTCATTCTTTGGTTTGTTAAACCCGTTCGCATTGTTATGTGGCCTAGTCAGCTTGCTCATGATTCTTATGCAAGGGGCTACTTGGCTTCAGATGAAGACTACTGACGAAGTGCACGATCGCTCACGCAGTGTTGCACAAATCATGGGCTTATTAACCGTGGCGACTTTCGTTGCTGCCGGTTTCTGGATCCAGAGCATTGACGGTTATGTGATTACCAGTGCGATTGACCATAACGGAGCGTCAAACCCACTTGCCAAAGAAGTGGTTCGTGAAGCGGGTGCTTGGATGAACAACTTTGAACAATACCCATTGATGTGGATTGCTCCAGTATTGGGTGTCGTGATGTCTCTTGTGACTGTACTGGCGTCACGTCTGGAGCGTGGTGGCATCGCCTTCTTTGCTTCAAGCCTTGGCAATGCGGGTATTATTTTTACAGCGGGTTTGGCGATGTTCCCATTCATCATGCCTTCTGATTTGATGCCTAATCATAGCTTGACCATGTGGGATGCAACGTCATCTGAGCTGACCTTGAACCTGATGACAGGCGTCGCCTTCATTATGGTGCCAATTATCTTGGCTTACACCATTTGGACTTACTATAAAATGTTTGGCCGTCTGGACAATAAGTTCATTGAAGACAACAAAAACTCACTTTACTAAGGAGCAATTACTATGTGGTATTTCGCATGGATTCTAGGTGTACTACTTGCTTGTGCATTCGGTATCATCAACGCGCTTTGGTTAGAGCATTCGGAAATGATGGATAAAGATAGTGAGTAAACTCACTGAGCAGGTCGCTAAGCTACATGCGCCAATGGATAAGGCTCTGTTTCGAGCCTTATCCCTGATCCTTGGTTTTTATCATGTCGCTATGGTGATGTGGGACCCTGAGCAATACTCTGCATCGATTGGTGGTTTTAATGCCCTAATCTCACCGCTAATGATTTGGGCTATTTGTTCCAGCATGATCTTTGGCTTGAGCTTCCAACCAAGAAATTGGTATTGGCAGGTATTATTCAGTCCCTATTTTTCTCTAATGATTCTAATTTATCTAACTCTAGTACGAGTTTTATAATTTGAACTGACTGAAAATTATCCACTTATTAGTCACAATAGCGCCACTGCTTGATAGTTGGCGCTATTTTTTTGTTTCAATCTTTGAAAACCTACATTAACCCTTGCATAAAGGGCAACGAGTTGCGTTATAGTAAAGCACCTCAATTGTTAGAAAGGGTTTGGTTTGCAAAACGAACGTGCTGTATTTGAGCTGCCTGTCACCGTTTATTATGAAGATACTGATGTGGGAGGTGTGGTCTATCACGCCAACTACCTTAAATATTTTGAGCGTGGTCGTTCGGAGTGTCTGACCAGTATTGGCGTTTCTCAATCGACTCTTTTGGAACAAAACATTGGTTTCGTAGTCCGACATATGGACATCGATTTTCTGCAAGGCGCGCGTCTTGAAGACCGTCTAACGGTTAAGACATCGGTTGCAGAGATTAAGAAAGCCACCCTTATTTTCTGTCAGGAGATCGTAAATCCTGCAGGTAAAACATTGTGTAAAGCAATGGTTAAGGTAGCATGCATCGATAATAACAAAATGAGGCCAAAAGCGATCCCTCAATCAATAGTTATGGAGTTTACTCACAGTGACCGCTGATATTTCAATGCTTGACCTGTTTTTGCAAGCAAGCCTGCTCGTAAAAATGGTGATGTTGACCTTGTTAGGTATGTCGATCGTTTCATGGGCAATGATCATTAAACGCAGTAAAGTGCTATCCCAAGCGGCGAAAGGCGCTGAAACCTTCGAGGATAAGTTTTGGTCAGGCACTGATCTTTCCGTTCTTTATCAAAACGCTAAAAAGCGCAAAGACGAACTGGCAGGAACCGAAGAAATTTTCTATTCAGGTTTCACTGAGTTTGCTCGCCTAAGAAAATCCAACGCTGATTCGCCGGACTTCATCATGGAAGGCACAGGTCGTGCCATGCGTGTTGCTGTTGCACGTGAGGTTGATGAGCTTGAAACTAACCTGCCGTTCCTTGCGACTGTTGGATCAATCAGTCCTTATATCGGCCTATTTGGTACGGTTTGGGGCATTATGCATGCCTTTATTGCATTGGGTGAAGTCAAGCAGGCGACCCTTGCTATGGTTGCCCCAGGGATCGCTGAAGCACTGGTTGCGACCGCAATGGGGCTGTTTGCTGCGATTCCCGCGGTTATGGCTTACAACCGATTGAGCAATAAAGTGGGTAAGTTGGAACACAACTACGCCACATTCTCAGAAGAATTCCACAGCATCCTGCACCGTCAAGCGATGGCTGGACGTGATTCCGCCAACAGAGATTAACGGATATGGCAGGCTATCAACCTAAAAAACGCAAGATGACCGCAGAGATTAACGTTGTGCCTTACATCGACGTTATGCTTGTGCTGTTAATCATCTTTATGGTGACGTCGCCTTTTGTAACGCAGGGCGTGGATGTTGAGTTACCTAAAACAGCCACGGCGAAACCAGCATCAGAGCTTGCAGGCGATAGTGATTCAAGCTTCATCATCGTTGAAATTGACCGTGAAGGCAATTTGGGCCTGAGTGTCAACGATGAAGAGGTTGTACGCGGTATTTCGTTGCAAGACGTGATTGTACGTGTCAAAGCAGAACTGTCTTTAAAGCCAGAGTCACCTGTTGCAGTTGGTGGCGACGCGGCGACGCCTTATGCAGACGTCGTTTTAGTGCTGGATGAATTGAGTCGTGCTGGGATCCCCAAAGTGGGGCTTCTTACGGACATAAAGGAATAAGCGCTCTCAGGTTATGAAAGAGACCAAACCAAAGAAAAAGAGTGATTACACCAAGCCGATTGCAATATCTGCTGCTTTGCATGCGTTGTTGGCGGTGGCACTTATTTGGGGAACCGACTTTACCATGTCAAAGCCAGAGCCTTCTGGTCAGATGGTTCAAGCGGTTGTGATTGACCCCAATTTGGTGCGCCAACAAGCTCAGAAAATTCGTAGTCAACGAGAAGAAGCGGCTAAGAAAGAGCAAGATCGTTTGGATAAGCTACGTCGCGAAAGTGAGCAGCTTGAGAAAAACCGCAAAGCAGAAGAAGAGCGTATTCGTCAGCTGAAAGAACAGCAGGCTCGTGAAGCGAAAGCAGCGCGCGAAGCAGAGAAAGCGAGACAACAGAAAGAAAAAGAACGCCAAGCGGCCGAAGAGCAAGCTCAGAAAGAGCGCGAACGAGCGGCTAAACTGGAAGCCGAGCGTAAAGCGAAAGAAGCAGCCATCGCTAAAGCAGAGCAAGAACGTGTTGCACGTGAAAAAGCAGCAAAAGAAGCGGAAGAAAAGGCTCGTCGTCAACGTGAGGCGGCTGAAAAAGCCGAGAAGCAACGTATAGCGAAAGAGAAAGCCGCGAAGGAAGCAGCTGAAAAAGCCCGCAAAGAAAAAGAGCGTTTAGAGCGCTTAAAGCGCGAACGTAAAGAGCAAGAAGCCGCTTTAGATAATATCTTTTCCGGATTGGAAACAGAAGCAGCGCAAAATATCTCTGCGAGACAGCAACATGTGAATAGTGAAGCTGATCGATTCGGCGCTATTTATATCCAATTGATCCAGCAGAACCTGCTACTGGAGGACAGTTTCAGGGGAAAGTCATGCCGGGTTAACCTGCGCCTGATTCCCACAGGTGCTGGGGCCATTGTTGGTAACCTAAGCGTGCTTGATGGTGATAATCGACTATGTTCGGCGACGCGACGAGCGGTCGCACAGGTAGGAAGCTTCCCTTTACCTAAAGAACAAGACGTCATCAATCAGTTAAAGAATATCAATTTAACCGTAGAACCTAAGTCATAAGGAAAAGCTTGTGTTAAAGCGACTAGTATTAGGATGTTTGCTCACAGTGATGAGCACGTTTCAGGTAGCCAATGCGGCGCTGGAGCTTGTGATTACAGACGGCATTGACTCTGCACGTCCAATCGCTATCGTCCCATTTAAGTGGGAAGGTTCAACTAAATTACCTCATGATGTGTCAGCCATTATCGCCTCGGACTTACAGCGTAGTGGTAAATTCAGCCCAGTTGCGACCAGTAAAATGCCGCAAACGCCTTACAGTGAAAGTGAAATCGACTTTGATGCTTGGACGGGGTTAGGTGTTGATGCGCTACTTACAGGGACCATTTCGCAAAATGCGGAAGGGAATTATGTCATCAACTACCAGTTGGTGGATGTAATTCGAGGTCAGCTGACTCAAGGGCAAAGCAAAGCATTAAGTACTGATGGCCAACTTGTGTTGTCTAAAGACCACGTACTTTTTAGCAAACGTGCCACCGTTCCTGGGGAGCGTATGCGTGAATATGCTCACCGAATTTCAGATTTAGTATACAAAGAACTCACTGGCGAGCGTGGTGCCTTTTTGACTCGTATTGCTTACGTTGTGGTGAATGACGAAGACAGTTATCCATATCAGCTGCGTGTAGCCGATTACGATGGTTATAATGAACGTTTGGTCTTGCGATCTAAACAGCCCCTGATGTCTCCTGCTTGGTCACCAGACGGTAAGAAGTTGGCGTATGTGAGTTTCCAAAATGGGCAAGCCGAAATCTACATCATGAACATCTACACGGGTGAGCGTGAAAAACTAACGTCATACCCTCGTCATAATGGTGCGCCACGATTCTCTCCTGATGGTAATAAACTTGCCTTAGTGTTATCGAAAACAGGTAGCCTACAAGTTTATACATTAGATCTCAAAACCCGTAAGTTGACACAAATAACACGCGGTAGATCAAATAATACGGAACCATTCTGGCATCCTGATGGTAAATCATTAATCTTTACCTCGGATCGGGGTGGTAAACCTCAAATTTATCAAGTAGATTTGGCAAGTGGTTCTACCAACCGCCTGACCTGGCAGGGTCGTCAGAACTTAGGTGGACAGATCACGCCTGATGGACGATTCCTAGTAATGGTCAATCGTACTAATTCGGGTTTCAATCTGGCGAAGCAAGATCTTGAAACGGGTGCCGTTCAGGTTTTGACCAAAACTTTGCTGGATGAGTCACCGAGTATCGCGCCAAATGGCGGTATGGTTATTTATAGCTCGATCTATAACAAAGCCAATGTATTATCAATGGTTTCAATAGATGGACGCTTTAAAGCTCGATTACCGGCAACAAACGGACGAGTTCGTGCTCCGGCATGGTCCCCGTTTTTGTAGCAAGTAATAAGTATCAAAAAGTAAGGAAAATATAACAATGCAACTAAACAAAGTTCTTAAAGGGCTATTGATTGCGCTACCAGTTCTAGCAGTTACAGCATGTAGTTCAAGCGATGATGCAGCGAACGCTTCTGGTTCTGAAACTAACCAATCAACGTCTGGTTCTGCTAACGGCGTTGATACCACTGTAGTTTCACCAATCGGTGAGAACGGCCAACTTTCTGAGCAAGAGCTTAAAGAGCAGGCACTTCGTGAGTCTCAAACAATTTACTTCGCGTTTGACAACGCAACCATCGCTAGTGACTACGAAAAAATACTTGCTGCACACGCGGCTTACCTAAGCAAGAACCCAGCACTTAAAGTGACGATTGAAGGTCATGCTGATGAGCGTGGTACTCCAGAGTACAACATCGCGCTTGGTGAGCGTCGTGCAGCTGCAGTTGCTAAGTACCTGCAAGCACTAGGTGTTCAAGCGGATCAAATCTCAATCGTGAGCTACGGTGAAGAAAAACCTCTACTGTTAGGTCAATCTGAAGATGTATACGCTAAGAACCGTCGTGCGGTTCTAGTATACTAATCAAGGAAAACCTTATGTTCAGTAACCTTAAGCGCGTAGTTACGCTTACGTTACTGGCAAGTGCAGCGAACTTTGTGTTCGCTGCACCAGCTCCAGTATCTGATATCAGTGGCAGCAACCCTGTGCCGTCCTCCTCAGCCGATCCGGCTAATGAAACCGAAGTTCAACGTCTTGAGCGTTTGCTACAAAATCGCAATCGTGTTCAGTTGCAGATGCAGCAACAGCTCGACGAAATGGCGTTGGAAATTAGTGATCTTCGTGGTCAGCTAGAAAAGAATAATTACGACATGCAGCAGATGCTGCAGCGTCAGCGCGAATTGTTTATCGAACTTGATAAACTTCGCAGCCAAGTCAACAGCACGCCAGTCGTGACTGCGACGCCAACGGATGATAAGGCCAAGACAGCAGGCAAGTTCAGTACCAACGCTGATGAACAAACCGCTTATCAGGATGCCGTCGATCTGATCCTTAAAAAGAGAGATTACGCGGGGGCAATTGCCGCTTTCCAGCAGTTCCAGAAAGATTTTCCTGATTCAATATTTGCGCCAAACGCCCACTACTGGTTGGGGCAACTCTATTTTGCTGACAAGCAAGACAAAGAGGCTGTGAAAAGTTTTGCCGCTGTCGTGTCTTACAAAGACTCAAACAAGCGTGCTGATGCGTTAGTGAAACTTGGTGACATTTCGCAACGTAACAACAATACGGCACAAGCGAAAAAATACTATCAGCAGGTCATTGATGACTATCCGGATAGTGCTTCTGCAAAACTTGCAGCAGAACGTCTTAAATAATAGTTAAGGGAGTGCATTGCCACTCCTTTTTTTATCACTCTTGCTTTCAGTGTGTAAGCGATAAGTAATTGTGACGGAAACTGGCATCTTGAACTAGGTTGAGGTTACAATACCCGGATTACTGGAAGTTGCGTAGAGCAAGAGCAATGAGCCACATTTTAGATACAATCGAAACCGTTTACCCATTCCCTCCAAAACCAACACCGCTGACAGACGAACAAAAACAAGCGCACATAAAAAATATTAAAGCGCTGTTAAAAGAGAAAGATGCGGTATTGATCGCCCATTACTACACTGATCCTGAAATTCAGGCCCTAGCTGAAGAAACGGGGGGATTTGTTGGTGATTCACTTGAAATGGCTAAGTTTGGTAACCGACACCCTGCGAGTACACTCATCATAGGTGGTGTACGTTTTATGGGTGAGTCTGCCAAGATTTTAACGCCTGAAAAACGCATTCTGATGCCCACACTTGAAGCTGAGTGCTCGCTAGATTTAGGTTGTCCCGCGGATAAATTCACAGAATTCTGCGATGCGCATCCTGATCATACCGTGGTGGTTTACGCCAATACTTCGGCAGCGGTTAAAGCACGCGCAGATTGGGTCGTGACTTCAAGTATCGCATTGGACATCGTCGAGCATTTAGATGCAGAAGACAAACCGATTATTTGGGGACCTGACCGCCATCTAGGCTCGTACATTGCTAACCAAACAGGCGCAGATATGTTGCTGTGGCAGGGAGAGTGTGTTGTTCATGACGAGTTCTCAGCTGATGCACTTCGTAAGATGAAAGGTCTCTATCCTGAAGCCGCGATTTTGGTCCACCCTGAATCACCAGCAAGTGTTGTCGAATTGGCAGATGCTGTGGGTTCCACCAGCCAACTGATCAAAGCAGCCAAAGAACTGCCGCAGAAAAAAATGATTGTTGCGACCGACAAAGGCATCTTTTTCAAGATGCAGCAATTAGTGCCAGAGAAAGAGCTAATTGAAGCGCCCACGGCTGGTGCCGGTGCAACTTGTCGAAGCTGTGCTCATTGTCCGTGGATGGCGATGAATGGGCTTAAAGCTATCGAGAGCGCACTGCGAGATGGTGGTGAGCAGCATGAGATTTTTGTTGATGAAGCGCTTCGTGTTAAGTCTTTAATCCCCCTCAACCGCATGCTAGATTTTGCTGAACAGCTCAACATCAAAGTGAAAGGCAACGCTTAACGCTTTTCCCAAAGAGCCAGCTTAACTAAGCTGGCTTTTTTGTCTTTGCATTGTCTTAACTGAATAGCCAGTAACTCACTGGATCATCTGGACATTGGTAAGGTCCGCATTCGAAAAACGTAGAAATCACGTTCAGGGCGACCACTGACAAGGCCAGTAGGCAAACCAGACGCCCCAGCTTGCTCATTTCATATGACTCGTTGTTCCATGCTTGATTCCAAAGCATCATCAAGACCGCCACCGCCAGAATCGTTGCAGCGAACAAAACAAACGCCCAAGTGTAATAGTGCATGCCGAAAATCGCACTGCCATATCCTGGAGTACCGGGAATGACATGTAGTGAGACTTGTCGCAACGCGGTTGCAGCCCCAAACAAAGCACCTATCAGAACCACACCATAGTGGCGCTGTTGAACACCGTACTTAATGTTGAGCATAAAGCCAAACATGACCATGGCAAAGCCAATGCGCTGGAGCAAGCAAAGTGGGCAGGGGAGTTCATTGAGAGCAAACTGAAGAACAAAGCCGATCAGCAAGACTAATGTCATACCAAAAAGGCCGAGAATATTGAGTCTAATGATTTGATTTTGGTTCATCGTGCTGCCTCCTTACAACAATATTGAAAGAGCATCGTTCGCATGGTGGTTAAACCAATACAGACCGAGTATTACCGAAGTGGCAAACAGGATATAGCCAAGTGATTTTTTGCCGCAGAATGCCAACAGCATCGCGGCAAAAAGCACCAAAAAAATGAAAGACATCATGTGAAAACCCTTACTTTCTTATCTTGATTATGGCGAGTTTAGTACTCGTCTATCGTTAAGATAGACCTGAGTGCGGTTAGATTCGATAGATAAACGCAAAACCTAAGATTGCAATAAGACATACTTTAAAATCTGATGGGCTTAGGTTTTGTTCTATGATTCTGATTTTATGAACATTATGGCGATAAGTCATTCAGGCCGAGCATTACTTTGAGTGACAGAGTTGGCTCATCGGTCCTGAGTGAGTTAGTCTTGGAAGAATATTGATAGTAATCAGTCGAGTAAGTAGAAATATGTCAATTTGGTTGGTTTTCAAAAAGTGGCTGGGTGTGCGTTTGTTCCAGCTAAGCAATCGCAACTTGATCGTATTGCTTTTCGTATACATTGCCTTGTCTTGGCTAGCGTTGGCAGCCAGTGGTGAAAGCGAGCTGACTCAAGATGTATCGACCTTTATTTACTACCTCATGGTGACAGCTTCGACCGTCGGTTATGGCGACTATTCCCCCGTGACCCAAGTTGGAAAATGGGTAGTGATTTTGTTTGTCATACCGGGTGGCTTAACCTTATTTGCCGCTTTAATTGGCCGATTAGCGTCAGCGTCAGTGGATTACTGGCGCGCAGGAATATTAGGAAAACGGAGAGTTGGTGTGGAAAATCATATTCTGCTTTTAGGTTGGAATGGTCAGCGAACCATGCATCTCATTCGCATGCTTCAGCACGAGGAAGAGGGTAAACGGCCTATCGTATTGTGTAGTCGTTCAGACATTGAGAACCCTTTGCCCGGAGAAATCGGTTTTGTCAAAGTCACCAGTTATACTGACGAGCAGGAGATGGAAAAGGCATCGATCACACAGGCAAGTTGTATTGTGGTGGATAACTTGGAAGATGATATTACCTTGTCAGCGGCGCTTTACTCAGCCAACGTCAACCCAAATGCGCACTTACTAGCTTATTTCAAAGATGAAGCGTTGAGCCGATTGTTAAATCAACATTGCCCGAACGCAGAATGTATTCCTGCTGTTGGTGCAGAAATGTTGGCCAAAGCCGCAGTAGACCCAGGATCTAGTGCACTCCATCAGGAGCTACTCGCATCAACGCGAGGGATGACTCAGTATTCCACCATTTATCCAGAGAGTGCAACGCCTACGGATGTGCAGTCTATTTTTGTCTATATTAAACGCGCTTATCAAGCCACATTGATCGCCATTGATACAGGAAGCGGAATAGAGCTTAACCCAGATTTAGACACAGCGATTCCTGCAGGGGCGAAGCTTTTTTACATTGCCGATGAGCGCATAGACCGCATTGATTGGCAAAGTATGCCTACCTAGCGAACGGTTTTTTAGCCAATATTCTCATCTTTTATGTGTTTTGTTTCTTATAAAAGAGAAAATAATTTCATTTCTGTATGTTTTTTACTTTATTTATTGATTTTATAAAATTATTGATTAATGTGTCGTTGAGTATTTGCACTATTTATAATAAAGGAAAAATAACATGCAAAAAACGTTAGTGGCTTTTGCAGTGAGCATGTTGATGCCAATGGCTTCAAGTGCTCAAGAGCCAGCGAGTTCGTTGAATGAGGTCAACACACGTATCATCAATGGTTCAGTGGCTGGAAAGTCTGACTGGCCATTTATGACGGCTCTGATTAAAAAAGCATCAATTAATGCGTATAGTGGTCAGTTTTGTGGTGGTAGTTTTATTGGCGGCAGATATGTTTTAACCGCAGCACACTGTGTGGACGACAAAGACGCAAGCGAAATTGATGTATCGATTGGTATTCATGATCTAAACAATGAAGCGACAGAAGGTCAGCGTGTTTCAGTACGTGCGATTTACATACATCAAGATTACAACAAAGCGATCACTTCTAACGATTTTGCTATTTTGGAATTAGAGAACGACGTTGTGGCTACTCAAGCTACACTGGCTTCTGAAACCGAAGTAAACCGTTTGTCTGTGGGTCAAAGTTTAACGGTCATGGGTTGGGGCAACCAAACTAATGGCGGTAATGCGTACCCAACGCAGCTTCATCAAGTAGATTTACCATATGTTGATCGAGGTACCTGTCAAAATCTAGGTGGACCTTATGCGACTGTTGGCAGTTATGCGATATGTGCGGGCTATGCAGCAGGGGGAAAAGACTCTTGTGATGGAGATAGCGGTGGTCCATTGGTCGTTAATGACGGCGGTACCTATAAACAAGTTGGTGTCGTAAGTTGGGGTAACGAGTGTGCTCAGGCGAACGCTTATGGTGTTTATGCCAACGTTGGCTACTTTAATAATAATGGTTGGATCAACAAGAAAACGGCTAACGTTAGCTATACTCAGGACATCAGGCTTAGTAGTAAAAGTGGCGAGTATTCCTACAACTTGCCAATCCGAAATTACGGAGCAGAAGCGTTTGATGTGACGAATATTACCACGCCATCTGGCGTAACTGTGATGTCGAACAATTGTACTTCTACTCTCAACAATGGCGACTCATGTTCTATAGATATTAAAGTGGACGCTTCTACCGTTTACGATGCATCCAATCGTGCCACAATGACGGTGGCAACGGATCATAGCGTAGCCGGCGAGTTAGATATGCATATTATCTATAACTATAATGCTCCATATTCGATAACACAAAGCTTGACTACCTCAAGTAACGGCAGTAGCGGTGGCTCATCATCTTACGGCTTAATACTGCTCGCTTTGTTTGGCTTCGTGAGCAGAATGAAAGAGAGAAAAAATGTTTAAATGGTGTGCTAACCTGCTGCTCGTTTTTTCAGGGCTAGGTTTGACGGCTTGTCACTCAACGTCGAGTAATGCAAATGAAGCGGGTCTTGTGGTGCCTCTTGAAAGCCATAAGATTAATGCTGATCGGATAGTCTTCAATGCGGTTTCGACAGGGTGCAGTACAGGTGAAGACTTTAAGATCCGAGTGGATAGCGAGGACGCCCAACAGGCGACAATCTCAGTCGTTCGAATCAAGCTAGACCCTTGTAAACGAATGGCGGCTTATGAAGCCTTTGAACTGCCTTTATTGGATTCGATAAAAGGTAAGCGGATATCGGTCAATAACCCGATTGGTGAGGCGATTCGTAAGTAAGTAAAAAGCCGGCTCAGAGCCGGCTTTATTTTTACTCCGCTTCCGCCAACATGGAACCGCGCATTGCCAGGCCGCACAGCATAGTTGGAATCGCGTTGAATATTTCTTCAAACTGTTCAAGGCCTTCAATGCCTTGTTCTGCAAGCGTCGCGATTGACGTCTCTGGGTCATAGAGCATACTCAAAGAGAGCAATACACCGCCGAGCAACGCGCTGTCTTCGCTCGATTCCGGCATGATGGTTTCCCAATCATCTCTGGCGAGCTGCCAACCTTGAAGCACACCTTCACAGAAATCACGAGTCTCCTGATTAACGATATCGGCTTCGTCTAGCGCGCACTCGCTAGGCCATGCCCACTGGTTGTCCAAAAGAGCAGGACGGTATTCATTCCACATCGCAATGATAAATTCGATGTAAGTCTCTAACTGCTCGCCATCTGAGAATGGCGCCACTTCTTCGCCTCCCCATAGAAATGGAAGCCATTCTTCTGGTGGCAGCACATTCGGCGCAGCCGCCATTGCTGTAACGAATCCTTGAGTTTTAGGCTCGTTGATAAGTCGGTTTTCAAGTTCTGGCTGAGAAAGGATTTCTTGTAATGTCAAAGTGAATACCAAAGTGGGGTAATGGAAATTGAGCCAATACTAACAGCGAAAACGAGACATAAAAAGGTGGCAGCATGTGGATATTCGCTATAATTGAGCTTAAACAGACAAAATTCAAAGGCTTATGGAAATTCGTTCCTCCCTCAAAAGAAAGAGCTTTATGGCGCTCGCTGTGTACATGGCATTTGTCATCGCAGTGATAGGTACGGTGAGCTATCTGGTGGTCGAGCCTCCTGTGCGAGATCAGCTAGAAAAGAACCTTGATCTGAGAACACAGATCATTGCTGCTGAAATCAGAGAGCCTCTGAACAGCTCGCTGGGTATTTTGCAGAGTGTCGTCAGCATTGGTAATACTCATGAGCCTCAGAACCATCAAGCTGAGATGCTATTTGAGTTGTTTTCGGTCGTGGATGGGGTCGCTGTAAGTGGCGGGTTGTGGCCAATCCCTTATTCAATTGAACAAGGTAAAGCGTATAAAAGCTTGTTTTTCAATCGAGCCAGTGATGGACAAGTAGACCAAGTCTTCTCTTGGGATAACCCAGAGTCAGGTGGCTACGACCAGGAATCATGGTATACCTCAGTGATTGGCAAGCCAATGGGCACGGTTTCTTGGTCGCAGGTCTATATTGATCCTTTTACCCATGTTCAGATGATCACCGCGTCTTCCCCTTACTATGTGGATAGCGTTTTCGCTGGTGTCGCCACCATCGACATCTCTTTAGAAAGCTTGGTGGCATTTGTGCGTAAACATGCTGAAGAGTATGAACTGGGTGTGGTACTAAGAGACTCTTACGGCGACGTGATCACCGAACACAATTTTCAAGTGGTTGAAGACATCTACAGTAGCAGCGCTGAATTTGGTGACTTCAAATGGTATATCGATGTCGTCAATGCTAACCGTTTGGTAACGGAGCAGGTCTATGACTTAGTGTCGAAAGTTGAAGCAGGGATTATCCCTATCATGCTAGCGTGTGTGATGCTGGGTTACTTTCTCATCAACCGTTTCCTGATCTCACCGATCATCATTATTGCTCAGAAAGTGGATGCTTCGATCGAAGGTGGCATTATCGATATGCGTTATCGGAGCCAAGACGAAATTAAACACCTCATTGATACCTTCAACCAAAAAACCGTCTACCTTGAAGCTGAAAAGCAGAAAGCACAGGCTTCAACAAAGGCCAAAAGTGCGTTTCTTGCTACCTTGTCCCATGAGATTCGAACACCAATGAATGGAGTACTCGGTACTGCGCAGATCCTCCTGAAAACCGACATGACGGAAGAGCAGAAAAAGCATATGAAAACCTTGTACGAATCGGGTGACCATATGATGACACTGCTGAACGAAATCCTCGACTTCTCAAAAATTGAGCAAGGCCATCTGGAGCTAGAGAACAACCCATTCCCACTCGAAGCCATTATTGGCAGTATCAATAGTGTTTACTTTACTCTCTGTTCAGAAAAAGGGCTGCAATTCAAAGTTTACTCGGAAGTACCAGCGGATCGTTGGTATATGTCGGACAAGGCGCGCCTGCGCCAGATACTGTTCAACTTACTCAACAATGCAGTCAAATTTACCTCACGTGGCTACGTTGAGGTTTACCTAAAAGAGATAGAAAAACGAGGCCAAAACTACCTAGAGATCAAAGTGCGTGATACAGGTATTGGTATCGCCAAAGAAGCGCAGCAGAAAATCTTCAAACCTTTTGAACAGGCCGAGTCTTCGACTACGCGACGTTTTGGAGGTACAGGCTTAGGGTTAGCCATCGTTAAGCAATTATGTGGTCTAATGCAGGGGAGCGTGACCTTAACCAGTGAATTAGGCATCGGCACCAGTTTCGATGTACTGGTTGCAATGAATCGATGTGAGCCTCATAGCCAAGATATTCAAGAGCACATCAAGCTCAACTACAGCGGCTTAAAAGCCCTAATTGTCGAAGACAACAGAACTAACGCCATCATTATCAATACTTTTATGACCAACAAGGGATTTGAATGTGATGTGGTTGAAAACGGCGAGCTGTCTATTCATGCGATCGCCAACGAGGAATACGATTTAGTCTTGATGGACAACCATATGCCAGTCATGGATGGTGTGGAGGCGACAACCGCCATTCGCTCTATGCCTAGCTCGAAGTCGAGAATTTTGATCTTAGGCTGTACTGCTGATGTCTTTAGAGAAACACGCGAGCGCATGCTGGGTGTTGGCGTAGATTACATCGTCTCAAAACCCATAGATGAGAACGAGTTGGATGATGCGCTTTACCGATATTCTGAGCGTCTTTATCAATACAAACCCGCGTTATTGAAAAGTTTGAGGAGAGAAGAAACAGAAGAAATTGAGTCATTGCTATTGACGTTTAATATGGCGGTAGAGAATAGCAAGTTAGAAGAAGCGCAAGAGTATTTTCAAGCTTTGAAAAGTATCACTGCCGATATTGAAGACAACCACTTAAGAGAAAACTTCAATGCCATTCAACTCAAGCTTTCGTCAGGTGAGGCGCCGTCTCAAGCTGATGTGGATGTGTTAACGGTGTTACTAAAGGACTTTTGTAAGTAAATTACACCTGGACAGATGAGTTTTGAACTTTTCGGGTATTTTTAGTGAATTAATCTAGTTTTTTTACTGAAAATGGTTACTAATTTACCCAGTTAATTGAAATTTGAAATCTAAAACTACAAATTTAATGAAATAATAGCCTTATATTTTGGTTATTAACTTTAAAGCCAGTTTATATGACTGGCTTTTTGTTTTTTGTTTGAATTTTTATACTGGAGTTATAGGTGAAGTCGCGTGGGCCGTTTTGTATTCGCAATGCCGCTGCAGATACTTTTGCAATGGTAGTCTTCTGTTTCATTTCAGGCATGATCATTGAAGTGTTTATTTCCGGAATGACATTCGAACAATCGCTGGCTTCACGAACCCTTTCTATCCCTGTAAACATTGCCATTGCATGGCCATATGGGATGTTTAGAGACGTTATGCTGCGACAAGGCGAACGCATTTCATCGAGCGGTTTAACAAAGAACATCGCGGATTTACTAGCCTATGTGCTATTCCAATCACCCGTATACGCGGCCATTTTGCTTGTTGTTGGCGCCTCGTCTGATCAAATCGTCACGGCTGTCGCATCAAACGCTGTGATTTCGTGTGGGATGGGCGTTCTTTACGGTTATTTTCTTGATATGTGCCGCAAGTGGTTTAAGGTGCCGGGATACTGCCAACAAGCGTGATATTGCGGGAAATCTGGCCGAATTAGCCATTAAGTAATCAAACGACCAATGCGTGAGGTTTTTTTTTCTCAATGGACTTGACCTAACCCAATAGAATCATTAAATTAGCGCCTCGTTGGTTCACAATACCAACCACAATTTGATTCGGTGAGTTGTCCGAGTGGCTGAAGGAGCACGCCTGGAAAGTGTGTATACGGCAACGTATCGAGAGTTCGAATCTCTCACTCACCGCCACATTCTTGAAGAAAGACGTCCTAGGACGTCTTTTTTTATATCTAAAGATAATACATCAAACCGAAATTCCGAGGTTGAGTCGAGCTCAATGTGATATTCCTTCAGGCAATCTTTGCTCTGACTTTGCTTTAAACTCATGTACTTAGTAAACTCCCAGCTCATATTGATGACCTAAAGGAAGTATGGTGGTGTCGAGTCAAATAGAGAAGCCGTCACCGACGTCGTCAGCGCGAGTTATCGCGCCACCCATCATAGGGGCGTCGACATGCTCGAAGTAATGGTGTTTGTTGCTTTAGGCGCTGTTTATCTCTTTGTAGAGGGCAGTGACACATCCTTAAAGGAAGCGCTTATTGCGATGGCATTCTATGGGATCTACTTGATTGTCTATCTACTGATAGAGCCGTTCCCTGCTATGACGTCTAAGTATATGGGCCAACTTTACGGTTTACTTCCGGCACTATCCTTTGGTGCCATATTGTTTCCGCATTTTAATCAGCATTCTCCTGAAGTTGTCACCAAAGCCATTGGTTGGGTCGGATTGACGACCGCGTTCATAATTCTTTGTTATTTTAAGTGGTTAGTGTGGTGATTGAGGATGCTCTCTAGGGTGAGTCGCTATGTTGTTTAAAATCATAAATACCTTAAGGTCAGCAATGCATTGTTGGTTTTTTAATATGACCAACAAGGTGCGCACGCTCACGTTGAGTGATGTGGAATTTGATAGCCAAAGTGGGGAAATCGTCACTTATACCTCGGGCTACAAGAACATTATTATCCCTGAACGTTTGGGCGGATCTCCAGTAAACGCAATAGGGAGCAAAGCCTTTTGCTCGAAAAAAATAACCCTTTTGGTCATGCCAGATACTCTGACTACCATAGGAGAGAGCGCGTTCTCGTTCAATCACCTCACCACGGTGATTTTTCCCAAATCGGTTTGTTCGATAGGAGAATTTGCCTTTTCAAACAATGGGCTGACGAGTATTTCACTCCCGCAAGGGCTGACAAAAATCTATGGTGCGGCATTTGCAATGAACGAGCTGCCACAAGTAGAGATCCCGAACTCAGTGGAACATATCGGCGATTTTGCATTTGAAGGCAACCTATTAAAGACCCTTACTCTGCCAAATTCTGTGACGTTTATTGATGAAGGAGCTTTTGCAGATAACGCGCTAGAATCGGTTGTGATGTCTGAGTCGGTCACTCATATCGGCAATTGTGCCTTTGTCTGCAATCAGATTGTCAACGTGGCGGTGCCACAATCCATCGTTTCCCTTGACGAGTATGCTTTTGATGCTGGAGTAAAGGTAAGCGTGGGTTAGCGGCTTATCATTCGCTATTTCGCGCGCCCTCTTGACCATGTCATGATGTAACTGACAAACCAATACATTCAAGGCCAAACGGGCTTGGCATCAATCGTATTGTTGACAGGCCCACACAGTGTGACAAGCAAACAAACTAGATTGTTAAGTGACTTCGACTTCGACTACGGGTAATGGGTTACCTACTATTTCGTGGTCGGGCGAAAAAGGGAAAATAATTTCAATCGTGATACCGTTCGGATCGTCGAGAAAGATCTGATGTTCATTGATTTGTGGGATCACGCGTTCACGAAAAGGGATTTTAAGGTCCGTCAAGTGCTGTTGAGTTGAGGAGAGGTGTAGCCCTTTGAAGGAAATGTGATCGATGGCCCCTGAACCTGATTGACCGTCTTTGCCCCCTAAATAATCCACTAATGTTTCGGGGATATGTCCCTCGGGGAGAGACACCAAATGCAAAATAGGGTGCCCATCATTGTCGTACAGCCAAGCGCCCGGGAAGGCAAACTGTGGGCGAGGTCCGCGCTGCAGTCCAATAGACTGTTCAAAGAACCGTATGGTCATATCCAGATGAGCGGTTCTGATGGTAAAGTGATCGATGGCCTTTATACGCATGTGACTACCTCATTCCTGAAGGGAAAACGTATGTGTCACAATACGTGACCGATGAGGGTAAAGAGAAGAGCAGCCAATCTAAAAACACTATTCGTCCAAGCCGAATAATCCATACCCGACCTGCCAACAAACACGTTATCGCTTCGCCGACCCCATGCCTTGTACGTTATTACTGGCTTACAATGTCATGATATGACTGACAAACCGATACAGTAACAACAAAAGCGCTCTGGAATAATACTCAGCAACGGCCGAAGAGATACGAAATCTTACGGGCTGAACTCCACTCATTCAAAGGTACTTTATATGAAAAAGTTGTTGTGTATTTTAGGTGTGATGTCTTTGGCAGGTTGTTCAGGGATCACTCACAATGAGGAAGTGTATACCGCCCATGCTGAAAGCTTTAACATTGTTGGCCTACAAATTCCGGGTAACACTCAAGACCGTGCTATGGAATTAGTGCCAGAAGGCGCGACGGTTGAGACTATTCAAGCGACAAACTCAGATACAGACTCTGTATTGGGTATTATCAATCGCATTATCGGTATTGATTACGTTCAAATTGCCGGCAAAAAACAGTAATGCATGACGGCCAGTTGAAGAATAAGGTGACCTTGTTCCGCCATCGGCTACCATCCGTGTTGTGGTCGGCAAACGGCGAATATTGACTTAAGTCGACGCTCGGCATGCTTTGGCGACGATCCATTATCGGTTTGAAGGGATCGTTGCCGATTGCCATGATTCACTAGTCATGACTGTTAACCTTAGCCTCAGCTTGAGCCCGCTAGTGTGTTACGTTTCATCATTTAGCTAAACCACCTCGTCTTCGCCCCCCTATAGATCTTGAACCCCATCATGATGCCTCAGATGAGTGCGGATAGCTGCAGGCGGCTCTCCCGTTCACCCTGGGACTTTATTATTTGGCTGAGCTGAATAGTCAATTCAACTTTAACTCCATTATCAAACTTAATCTAATCAATATACTGGCTCCATGATAATCAGGTCGGCTGGCGTTTGTGAGCAATCACTCCCAGTGACCACGACTTAACTGAGGAACCGATGATGAGCAAACTGTTTGATGAGACGCAACTGAAACAACTGGATCTGAAAAACCGTGTCGTGATGGCACCCATGACCCGAGCGCGCACCAGCCAACCGGGTAATATTCCTAACTCAATGATGGCAACCTATTACCAGCAACGTGCGACCGCGGGCTTAATTATCTCTGAAGCGACACAGATTTCTGACGATTCGCAAGGCTACTCTTTCACTCCGGGCGTTTACACTGATGAACAAGTGGCGGGTTGGAAAACTGTCACTCAAACGGCTAAACAACAGGGTACAGTCATGTTTTGTCAGCTATGGCATGTGGGTCGAGTCTCGCACCCAAGTTTTCAAAACGGCGAGCAACCTATCGCGCCATCGGCCCTCAAACCCCTAGATACTCAAGTGTGGATCGCTGACGAGAATGGCAACGGTAATATGGTGGATTGTGTTGAGCCAAGAGCCATGTCTCAGGCGGATATTGACCGAGTGGTGAACGATTTTGCTTACGCGGCAAAGCGTGCAATTGAAGCGGGTTTTGATGGCGTTGAAATCCACGGTGGTAACGGTTACTTGATTGATCAGTTCCTGCGCACAAACTCCAATCACAGAACTGATCAATACGGCGGCACTCAGGCAAACCGCATGCGCTTTTTGTTGGAGGTGGTCGATGCCGTGAGCGACGCGATTGGTAGCGACAAAGTTGGAGTGCGACTGGCACCTTTCATTACATTTAAGGACATGGACTGCCCAGAAATTGTCGCAACGATTCTACAGGCGTCGCAGCAGCTTCAAGCTCGCGATATTGCCTACTTACACCTGTCGGAAGCCGATTGGGATGACGCGCCAGTGATCCCCGAAAGTTTTAGACAACAGCTGCGCAGCTACTTCACCAACACCATCATTGTCGCGGGCAGTTATACCCAGCAACGTGCCGAGACGGTACTCGAAAAAGGCTATGCCGATTTAGTCGCGTTCGGGCGTCCGTTCGTCTCCAATCCAGATTTGGTTTCACGTCTAAAGCATCAACAGCCTCTGCAGGAGCTGGATGGCGCGACACTGTTCGGTGGTGATGAACGTGGGTATACCGATTACCCCGAGTATGGCTAGCGCCACAAGACGTCAATGAGGCGACTTTTAAATAAAACAGGAAAGGACAACAATGAAAAAGACAACCAAAACATTACTAGCAGTAGGTATCTTAACGACGGGCACTGTTCAGGCATTTGAACTCATGAGCGAAGACATTATCGAAGGTCACCCGATGCAGAAAACCTTTGAATATAAGGGCTGGGGGTGTGATGGCGATAACCTGTCTCCGCAACTGACGTGGCAAAGTGCACCCGCAGGGACCAAGAGCTATGCGATTTCAGTATACGATCCCGATGCGCCGACAGGCAGTGGTTTTTGGCATTGGTTAGCGTTTGATATTCCTGCTTCCGTCAAAGCACTGCCTCGCGGAGTCGACATTGACAAGTTAGGTGGTAAGGAATCACGCATCGACTTTGGTACGGCAGGGTATGGCGGTGCATGCCCGCCAGTGGGTGATGGTATGCATCGCTACCAGTTTACAGTTTGGGCGCTGCCTGCTGCCAGTTTAGACCTCGATCCACAAACGCCTGCTGCTGTCGTCGGGTTTACCTTAAACAATGTCGCACTGGGTAAAGCGACATTGACCGCAACCTATACACGTCAGTAATTAAACAAAGCATGACTTGATGCTCTAAAATCGCACAGCGATGCCGATTCAGCGCTAGCAGATACGCGGCGCTGAATGGTGGATCATACATAGACCTAGTGCACTACCTCACTCTCTTTGCGGGCTCACTATTATAAGCACGATGAAGGCGTGAAATAAGTTGGTCAGAGTCAGAGAAGAGAGTGGATGCAATTTGACAAACACGAATACCTGGCGACCATGAATTCATCACAGCAGCCCCCTTTAGTTGTGAAAGTCGACTAAGGGTGATTGGCTCGCTACGTTGTGGAACCTTAAGTTGACTCAACTGTCGTTGAACCATGGCCATCATTGTGCCTTGGAGCATGCGTGCTTGTGGCCAGATGATGCTTTCGCCATCCCAAAAAGCCAGATTCCATATCGTGCCTTCGCTCAGATAACCCTCAGTATTGAGAAAGACAGCGTCATCAAAGCCCTGTCGGACAGCTTGATGTAAGTAATAGGTCTTGCCTATTTCACCAACATGTTTGATTTCAGCAAGTGGTCTGTCATGGTCGATTACCGCTAAACGAAGTGGGCCTGCGGGCCCGTTCTCTGCTGGAGCCATTCGGATCAGTACTCTGGGTTCGATGTCCATGCTATCGGTAGTAAACTCACCTCGGGGTGAATACATGGTCACCGAGAGTGAGTGATCGATAGGGCCACTTGCTACTGCTGAGTGAATGTAAGACTGAACCACTTCATCGGCTAACGCTTTACCATAAAGCTCAAGAGAAGCGCGACGCAATCTGTCTAAATGCAAATCCAATCCCTTAATCATTTTGTTTCGCACCTGCAGTGCGGTGAAGTGAGCAAAACCAGAAAAGGCTAAGTGTGTTATCTCAGAACTTGGTATCGCTTGCCCATTTAAGAAAGTTTGATCGGTGAGGATTTTTGTCGTCATAGGTTAAGCTCCTGATTGAATGAACTAAGTTGGGCGATTAGCATAAACCCTCACAGTGCTGTGAGGGTCAAGAGGTAAAAGTGAAAATAGGTGAGTTGTCTAAAAAAACGGGGGTGAGTATACGCATGCTGCGTTACTACGAAGAGCAAGGCTTGCTCAAGCCTAAGCGGACGGAGGCGGGTTATCGGGATTTCGATCACAAAGAAGTGCGCACATTAGAGCGAATCAAACTACTCAGCTCTGCAGGCATGACATTGGACACCATCTTGCTGTTTTTGCCATGTGTAAGAGGTGAAGAGCCTGTTTTCGAGCCTTGTGATGAGCTGAGAAGTCTTTTGCATCAACAAATTCGGATAGCAGACCAAAAGGCAGCGCAGCTTGCAGAAAGCCGTAAAATACTGGATGGTTTTTTATCCGAGATAGAAAGGCAATGATTGGGTAGGTCACTAATGACCTACCCATCATGGTTGCTTGGCTCAAAGGAGCTGGTGAAGCTTTAATTTACCCCTCTTTTCAGAATCTTAAAGGCAAAATGAACTTAAATTATTCGTGGTGTTCAAAAGGTACAGATTTTCACTTTTTATATTAATTTCAAGGGATTGAGATGAGCCTTATTCGGATAATTCTATTAATACCGCTGTTTATTGTTGGCGCCGCCAAAGCATCTTCCACCAGCCATGTTATCGAGCGACCAGATGGCTCTTCATTAACTTACTACCTCGCCAGAACGGCGCAAAATCCGAGTGATACCCTGTTGGTCATCATGCAGGGTTCTGACTGCAATAGCGTCTCCCATAGCACGACGATTAACGATCTGTTTTCTCAAACGCTGCCAGAGGCTGATTTACTCACGGTAGAGAAATATGGGCTAAACCGAGCGATCAGATGGAATCCCGATGGCGATAGCCCCGATTGCCCGACAGCCTACATTCAAAAGGACTCACCGACACAGCGCGCGGCAGACTACCGACAAGTGCTCAAAAAGCTCGAGAGTAATTATGAGCACATTATTGTGCTTGGCGGGAGTGAAGGGGCCGTGGTTGCCGCCATGGTAGCGTCACAAGTTCCATCGGTTGATACCTTAGTGTCTCTGAACGCTGGTGGACGCTTCTTCGTCGATGATGTTCTCTACAATATGGAGCAAACCATGCCACCGGAAGCCTTGCTGGAAGCAAAGAATGGTTTCTTGGGTTTTCAGCAGGCCGTGGTGAGCGCTGAAACGATGGACATCAATATGAGCTCCCATGGGTTTGTTTGGTGGAAAGAGATGCTGACGTTAGACCAAAGGTCGATACTGGAACGCGTTAGTGCCGACACGCTGATTTTGCAATCAGAGCGAGACATTAACGTTTCACCTGAGCAGTCAATACGACAAGCAGAACAGCTGATGCAGTCACGTTCGAACGTGTCGTTTATGCTACTCGCTGGTTTGGATCACGCCTTTAAAAACCAGCGAGGAGAAAGTGAGACATCAAGCGTTATCAAACAGATTCAAGCATGGCTGGAGTAAATCTAGCTAGCACAGTGCAATGACATACCATCAAGGGGCGTGATACTCTGCGCCTTAATACCTTTTTATTCAAGGAGATAAGGTTGTTCGATTTGCTCAAGAAAGTGGTTTTGATTAATCTCACTGCGGCGCTTGCTGTGGTAGTACTAGCCCAGTTTGTTCCTTTTTTTGCGACCACTCAGTTGGTCGATTTTCTGTTCTTTGTTGTCATCGTAATATGGATCTTAGCCAAACTGATGTGGGAAGGGGGGATCCACAGCAAGACGACGCGGCTAGATGATGCCAAAACCGATAAAGTCTACAAAATGGTTCAAGGGCATGATTTCGAGAAAGATCAACGTGAGCATTATCGTGCCAACTATCAAACCGGTTTGGTGTTGTTTGTCGCTGGTCTACCGGCCTTGGTCGCTTGTCTCGTCCTTCAGTGGCTATAAGCCTCAGCTCAACGATAGCGTCAACCACGTTTATGATGCTCTGTGTATTCGGTTTGCTTTGATTGTAGTGCCTGCGGCACAATGGCACCGATGAGTTAACCGCGTGACTCACCATTCAACGCGGTGTTTGGCACTCAAGCTGATGTAAAATCTTGACACTGTTCTTTATGGTTTCTGCGCTTTCGCCTGTCATATAAGTGGTGGTAATGGCGCCTTCTTTTAGTAAACAGATGGCATTGAGCAACTCTTCTGAACCCTCACTTAACTTACTTTGTATCAATTGGCGCACTTCCGCTTTGTGGAAACGACAATAGCGCGATATCTCACTGTTCGCGTTATGGAACTCAGCTGAAGTATTAATAAAGAAACACCCATTGAATTTGCTTAATTCTGGCTCTTCACTGTTAAACCAGCTTTCTAAAGACGCAAACAGGGTGTCGATTAATTCGCGGTTGTTGGCCGTATTTTCAAGCTTCGACTTTAGCCATTGCATAAAGGTTCGGTGCCTCCTCTCCAATGCCTTAAGTATTAACTCTTCTTTGCTGCTGAAGTGGCTGTATAACGTCTTTTTCGCCACACCAGAAACCTTAATAACTTCATTGACCCCAATGGAATGAATGCCGTGTTGGTAAAACAGCTCTAACGCTGTGCTTAATAGTAAGTCTCGCTTCTTGCTCATAAAGACGCCTCAAAATCTAACCGATGTATATTGACAGGGGTAGACCGATCTGTCTACCATAAAAAAGTAGACAAGTCGGTCTACTTTTGTGAGGTATTTATGAATCAGTATGTATCGGCATTAATTGCCGGTGTTGGAGCAGCGGTTACTCTTGGTCTTCTTTTGATGGCGCAAACTAATATGGAAAGTACAGTGTTGGTGATGGCGCCATTTGGAGCGACAGCTGTCCTTGTGTTTGGATTGCCACAGAGTCCGCTTGCTCAACCGAAAAATGTCATTTTTGGTCATTTGATCACTGCAAGTATTGGTATCCTGTTCTTTCAGTATATGGGGAGTTCTCCAGTCAGTTTAGCGATGGCAACAGGGCTCGGTATCACCTGCATGTTAATCTCTAAAACGACCCATCCGCCAGCAGGAGCCAACCCACTTTTAATTATGTTGGCAGGTCATGGCTGGTCATTTTTAGTGACACCTGTTTTGGTTGGTACCGTCGTGATAGTTTTGATGGGCAAGGGACTGCAAAAAATTCAACAATACCCCTTTAAACCCTAACCAAGCCTTGGCGTGATCACTTACGTTTGGTATCGACGTGTTAAATAGGCGTTAAATATTGCGGCGCAGATGGTTGGATAGATGAATAGTCAGAGAGCTGATGTTTTGCATATAAAAAAGCGATGAAACATAGTAAATTACCCAGTCTTTTATATGAATTCAGTGTTAGCAAGGATAAATGAAATAATGAGCTTACCTAAAAATGATGGCCTCACCGTCGGTTTTAAAAGCAATAAACAGGCAAGGTGGTACCTTAAGTTAGCGTTTGCCATTTTGTTACTGCCGCTTGTTGTGATGGCTTTTTGCCACTTGTTTTTTCCAGTGAAGTTTCATCTGTATGCGTTTGCTAATGAGGTGAATGTGCCGATGCTGTACGCCATCAACGGTCTGTCTGCAGTTCTCGGGCTCTTAATACTGAAAGAAAAAGTTTGGGCGGCGGCTTTGGTACTTTTCCTTATTGGTGCGAAAGCCATCGCTTTTTATGCCCTCGAAGGCCAGACAACAAGTGGACTTGCAATCGCGCAATTCTTGTTGTTAATCAATGCGTTTAGAGCGACTAGCTTTTTACAAACGAATCCAGAAGCAGAAGTTTCTAGGGCTATCTAGACAACCTGTCTAGCGAATCAAATTCGATGAAAAGCACATTCTTCCTTACCTTATCATAGTGGCTATTAATTAATATTTATCAGTAAGTTAATGTCAAACTATGATAGATGAATGTGCTTGTATTGTTAACAATAGCGATTCGAGTAACATCCATCTATTACAATGTTCAAATTAGGTTCTGCAAATGAAAAATATAATCAAGGTATCTCTGTTTTTAGCCAGCGTTTGCTTATCAACGAGTGCGATATCTGAGACTAAGTCTGCGGGTCAGTGGACAACACCTTCTAAAGTGGTTTCTGTTCAAATTCACGATAACTCAATATTTGCGATTACCACTGAGACTACTGATAACACCTCAGCGGGATGTGCGAGTTCAAACGGATATTATTGGTGGCCTTCTACCGACCACCTATCCAAAGAAATATACTCATCAGCGTTGGCAGCCTATGCAGCGGGAAAGAGAGTATCAGTCGTCTACGCCGATGAATGTAACTTGAAGTCAAAAAGGTTGACTCATTTGATCGTGAAGGATTGATGGAACAACCCTTCAAAGAACAGGCCACCAACACGTTATAATTTGGCTTTGCTATGGTCGGGTTTTCGTTCTAGGTGGTAATTTGTGCACAGCGTTGGTATATCCGACGCTGTATGTTGGTTTCAATGTTTTAGATTGGTGGTATTTAATGAGTGTAATACATAAAGGGTCATGCCTTTGCGGTGAAGTCAGGTTTGAAGTTGACGGTGAATTTGAAAGTTTTTTCATGTGCCACTGTCAATACTGCCGTAAAGATACGGGTTCAGCGCATGCTTCTAACTTGTTTTCGTCTAGCGCCGTCCTAACGTGGATATCAGGCGAAAACCACATCAAGACCTACAGTTTGCCATCAACAAGGCATGTGAAGAGCTTTTGTTCGAATTGTGGCTCTGCGCTACCAACGGTGCAAATGGAGGGGGCGTTTATCGCGGTACCTGCGGGGAGTATGGACACAAAAGTCTCCAACAAGCCAAACGCTCACATATTTGTTGCTAGCAAGGCAGAGTGGGACCAAGACTTAGACAAGGTTCCGATGATAGAAGGGTTACCAGGTTAAACTCAGAAATCTTCCACCGTTGGCTGTGACAACGAATAACTTGACACAATGACAACAGGCTTACATTATGTAAGCCTGTTGTCATTATTGTCGAGGTTAGCATGAAAAAAGTTGTTCATTTAGCGGTTTATGATGGTATTTCTGACTGGGAATACGGTTATGTTGTGGCACATCTCAACTCTCCTGAGTTTCAAAAACATCCCCAGACTTACGAAATCAAAACCGTAGGCCGAACCGTAGAACCGATCAAAACCAAAGGCGGCATCACCCTATTGCCTGATATGGTGCTTAACGAGCTGAACTATGACCAAAGTGCAATGCTGATCTTGGCGGGATCCGAGAGTGCTGCCACTGGAGGAATCGATGACTTCGTCCACAAGGCAAAAAGCTTTGTCGAGCATGGCATCTGTGTTGCTGCTATCTGTGGGGCGACGGCGGCCTTAGCCAAAAGTGGGTTGTTAGACGATGTGGCACATACCAGTAATGCCAAAGAGTTTTTAGCCATGACAGGTTATGCTGGAAGCCAACACTATGTTGAAACCCCGGCCGTTTCAAGCGAATACATCATTACTGCCAGTGGTATTGAGCCAGTGGCTTTTGCCGTAGAAATATTCCGTAAGCTTGAAATCTATTCAGACGACATGCTGAATGCTTGGATAAAGCTGTTTGGAGAAAAAGATCTGGCTGGCTTTTATGAGTTGATGGAGTCCAACGCCCAATGAGCGAAGCCAAACAGCACCTTAGTACACTGGCTCTGTCAGTATTTTCTTTACATGGTCACTTTCTATCAATTGCTGAAAGTATTGCCACTCAGGCTGGGCTTACCGCTACTCGCTGGCAGGTGCTGGGGGCCGTTGGCGACTCTGCGTTGACACAAGCCGAGATTGCGCGACAAATGGGCATAACGCGCCAAAGTGTGCAAAGAACCAGCAAGCAGCTTATTGACGAGGGGTTACTCGAAACATTGGCCAACCCGTCGCATCGAAAAGCCATGCTCCTTCAGCCAACACAAGAAGGATATAAAGCGTTAGCCAAGCTGACACCGTTTCATAGCGCTTATGCGCAACAGCTCGTGGATGAATTAGGAGAAGATAAGCTGGCTAAAATGGCACAAGTCGCGTCTGAGCTGTCGGCAGCCATGGATAAGCTAAAAACCCTTTAGCTAGGGTGGGAAAATCACAGCAGGTGGTTGTCAGTATCGCTATCAAAACAAAAAGACGTCCGATGATGTCTTTTTCGTTTCTAGACGCACTCACAGCGACAGAGTGCGAGCAACGTATAAGCTTTTGGTGCCTGTCCCTAAGTGACCGTGTTTAACACCTTCGTAAGGTATATCAATACAATTAATTGGTATATCTATTAATAATTAAGATATTTAAAGTATGACTAAGTGGATTGCTATTTTATTAGTTGTGATTGTATTCCCCATCGCAATGTTTTTGTCATTTACCGAAATACTGTTTTATTTGAAATACAACATCTCTATCGAGTGTGACCCTGATAATTACTTAACTGACATTGTCACGAGGACACTAGCAATATCCATCATTGGATACACTGTGTCCATTATTATAACGGTGTTTATTACTGTTAAAATTAGACAATCAAACACAATAAAGTAATCGGCTTGTTTCGTTCTTCACTATGACAACTAGCGCTGTTGAACACATCAATTTGAGCCTCAATGACGCAATAACTTATCGCCCATCAGTCTGTGACCGGCATTTTAGCGCGATATCCAAACCCTACAGCAAACTCTTGATAATTAATGTCCCAGCATTCTTAAAAAAACAATCACATTTCAGACGCTTGGAAATAAAACGCTAATTGATGGCTCAGAGCTTACATTAACGGCAAGGAAGCAACACACATTGACATAGTCGTATGTGCCACAAGAACTCGTCAGGAAAGTGTTCAACAGAGGGCAAAAGAGCCTTGGCTTCTTATACCCACATCCCCAACCATGTACTAAATAGCGCAAAAATAACGTGGTTATTAGACCAAAGAATACACATTGAAGAGTCGTTTCGATATTTGAAATATCCGGCTCATGGATTTGCACTATGTCACAATCCGACGCATTACCATCAACTAATCAACATGGTAGAACTCATAATATTCATGAAATTTATATCATTCACTTCATTTATTTGTTTTGTTGGATTTATTTTATTGGTGTCATGATTGGTTATGTAGTTAATTCGCATAATCACTAGCTAAGTCAAATGCAACGAACACAATCAAATGTCGAGCGATGCTAACTATATCAAGGCCTAGTAAGGAAGTGCGTGCTTATCGAAGATGCCGAACAGGTGAATCAAAATTCCACTCAGTGATAGTGGGATACCAACAGCGTAGCTCCATCTTTTGACCGAAAAATTAATGAAATGGCCTGAATTCCTTGTCTGTTTATTCGTATTGTGAATAGTTTTTATGTGTCAAAAGAATTGGAATTAATAAAAAAAGATCATTGATAATAATATCCGATATCCATACAGAGAATGATTTCCAAGGAAATTATAAGTATTTGAAATACCAATAATGAGGAGAAAGTTAAATGTCAACAACTGCGGATTATGACTCAATAGGGAAGCTATTTGGCGAATTTACTAAATCAGCAGCGCAGCGTGAGATTGAAGTTCGAACAATAATGTCAATGGTGGGAAATGTTGATGGACTGGACGTATTAGATGCGGCATGTGGTTATGGCTTCTTTGCGAATAGGTTTTATCAGATGGGGGCGAGAAAAGTCGTCGGCATCGATATTTCTGAAACCATGATTGAGTTGGCTCAAGGGTATGCAGATACCAATCAACGCGATATTACCTATCATGTACGCAATGCGGCAGAAATGGAAAAGTTAGGTGAATTCGACTTGGTCAATGCGGCGTGGCTTTTTAACTATGCGAACTCTCTTGAACAGCTTAAAGCGATGTTCAAAAACGTAGCCAATAACTTAAAGCCGGGTTGTAAACTTGTTGCGTATACAGTGGATCCTAATTTTTCTCTTGGTGAAGGTAACTTTGAGCGCTACGGGGTCAATGTCAAAACAGAGGAGGTTTGGCAGCAAGGCTATAAACACACGGCTGAGTTCGTCACGACACCACCGAGCCCATTTACATTCTTCCGCTGGAGCCAGTCCGATTATGAGCAGGCGATCAAAGAAGCGGGATTTAGCGACTTTTACTGGCAGAAGCCATTACTTCAAGAGCAAGATGTTGCTAATCGTCCTGAAGGCTTTTGGGATACCTTCCAAAGTAACTGCCTGCAGACTGGCTTAGTTTGTATTTTATAATTTGGAAATAGAGTTATGAAGTACAACGAAGATTATTACACCCCAGCACTGAGTGCAACGGCTTGTCCTGAAATGACCGATAGAGAACTCCTCGGTTATCCAGAACATTTCACCCCATTGCGTGAGTTCGTTTTTAACGAGGAAATTCGTTCACTATTAAAGGATAAAACACCGCAGCAACTGGCGGAAATCCTAGAAAGCAAAGATGCTGCCATTGATGTTCGATATTTTGCTGGTCAACAACTTTGTTACCAGGGTGACTCACGACTGGATACGTTCAATCCTGAAATGTGTGACGTCGCCGGTGGTCAGGTTTCTGTTGGGCTTGATGAGCAGCAAGTTGATCAGGTAATGGTGTGCTGTGAGCATCTCAAACTTGAGAGAATATGGATAGAGAAAGAAACCCCTCGCCATTCAATTTCTCTGCGTGATTTTCGCATCGGAAAATACCCAATTACTAACCAAGAGTACAAAGCGTTTCTTTGCGACACTGAAGAGCAACGAATCCCTAAGCATTGGTTTTTAGGCCGTTATCCGCAGGAGTGTGCTAATCACCCGGTGACGGGAATTAGTGTTGAAGATGCGGAAAGTTATATTCAATGGCTCAATCGAAAAACAGGCCGTGAGTTTCGCTTACCGACGGAATTTGAATGGGAATATGCGGCAGCAGGCCCAAACAACTATCAGTATCCCTGGGGCAATGAGTTCCTAGCTGACCACTGTAACACGGCAGAGTTTGGGGTGCTGACCACAACGCCTGTTGGCTTGTTTAGTCACGCTGCTTCCCCGTTTGGTTGTATGGACATGGCAGGCAATGTTGAAGAGTTTGTTGCTGATGACTATGCCCCATATCCGGGCGCTGACTTTATTGAAGACGATCTCGTTACCAAATTAGGTTGCCACCGAATTGCGCGTGGTGGCAGTTTTTCACGCTTTAGAGACTTAACTAGAAATACCCGCCGCCACGGAGCCTTTCCAAGGGATATCTACGTGATGGGATTTAGATTGGCAGAGGATGCATAACAATGAATACGAACAAACTTGAAGTAAAAACGTCAGTGCTTATCCCTATGGGAAGTGAAAACAAGAAAGGTCTTTTCCATTCGTTCTCAGGCGAAAAGTGGAATGAAGAACACTTTGCGGTGGTATTTGGTGAGTTAGCCACAGACACAGTGCCAGTCATTCGGATTCACTCTGAATGTTTGACTGGTGATGTTTTTGCGTCACAACGTTGTGATTGTGGACCCCAACTTAATGAAGCGGTAGAAAAGATCAGCCAAGAGGGCGGTGTATTACTCTATCTTCGTCAAGAAGGGCGAGGTATTGGGCTTTACTCAAAGTTTGATGCTTACCGCCTCCAAGATATGGGTTTGGACACATTTGAGGCAAATACTCATCTCCAATTGCCTGAAGACGATCGTGATTTTTCCGATGCAGTAAGAATGCTGGAAGCGCTCAATGTTTCTCAGTGTCGAGTGATCACTAATAACCCTGAAAAGGTGGCAACACTCAAAGCGTTAGGGATCGACGTGATTGAGGTTATCCCTTCAGGTATCTATCTAACAGAACACAATCACAAATATCTAAAATCAAAAGCCGATAAAAAAAATCACTCCATCGCGCTGTAAACATAAGGACAATGACAATGAAACATACTTCTTCAATCAGCGGGATCGCGAGCTTTAAGGATAAATTTATCGCAACGGCGGGTTATGACAACCGTGTGATTTTGTGGAATGCACTAGACAATACACCGATTAATCAAGTGAACCATGATCATCTTGCCAATCAGTGCAGCTTTAGTGGAGATGGACAATACCTGGTGAGTTCAAGCAGTGACTATAGTGCTCGCATCTGGCAACTGCCTGACTTAAGGTTGAAAACAGTGCTTTATGGTCACACTGATGACGTAGAAATGTCGCAGTTTTCGCCAGATAGCCGTTTAGTGGCGACATGTTCTCGTGACCATACCATTCGGGTTTTTGATCTCAATGGCGAGACGCGCCAGGTTATGCGTGGACATGAAGCTGATGTTATTTCTGTAAGTTGGTCAGCCTGTGGGTCGTCTTTGATTTCAAGTAGCGATGACGGAACCATTCGTACTTGGGATGTGGACTCCGGACAACAGCTTGCTTGTATCGATTTGGGTGGCGTCGAGACCGATACCATTGCGTTAAGCCGTGACGGAAAGATTTTTGCCGGTGATGATGAAGGCCGATTAACGGTCATCGATGGCGAACAAAAAACACACATTAATGCACATAAAGCCGGTGTAAAGCGTGTGGTATGGGACGAATCAAGTCGCAAGCTCATCAGTTTGAGTTATGACCGAAGTGCGATTATTTGGCAACTGGTGGATGGGCAATTAGTACAGCAGTCGCAAACAGACTTACCAAGTATTGTCTGGCCTCGTAGCTGCGCATTCCTAGGATCTGATCGCGTAGTTTTTGTCACGTTTGGTTCAACTTATGCGATATGGAATTACGCAGACGATGAGTGGTTGACGGAGCATATCGATGACTCAACCAGCTTGAATGCCGTATCAAGTATTGAAGGTCGCCTCTACGCGATTGGAGATGCAGGGAAACTGTCCATAGACGGCAATCCAGTTCAAGAGATGGGTAGCTTGTGTAACTTCCTACAACCATTTGGTGAATACCTACTGTCTGGTGGGCAAATGGGTAAAGTTTTTGACGCAAAAACAGGCAAACTGATCCACCAGCATCACTCGCCTCTAAACTGCTGTGCAACATTTTCACGTCAAGGTGTTGAGTTCGCGGTGATAGGTACCTACACCGGAGAGGGGTTGCTATTTAATCTCGATAACAGTGGCGCGATTGCTTACTACGGGACGCTGTCCATGCACGACAATGCGATAAAAGGGTTGTCAGCCAACGGAGATACGATCTTTAGCGTATGTGCTACGGGTGCTGCGGCATACCACGACATTGAATCTTTTGAGCTTTCCAGTTATCTGCCAGAAGCGCATGAGAAAATCTCCAACGCTTGTGTGGCGTTTGGCAAACAGTATGCGAGTGTCGGACGGGATCTCAAGTTAACGCTTTGGATTGACGGAGAACCACAGCGCTATAGCAGCCCGCATATGAACTCAATAAAGTGTATCGCCAGCAGTGAAGATGAAAGATATCTCGCTACAGGCAGCTATGGGGGTAGCGTAGCGGTATTTGATACGGTTGAACGCAAATGGGCGCCTTTAACTAAACCAACAACCAGCGGTATTTCGAGCTTGATTTATTGCAATGACAAACAATCATTTGTTGCGAGTTCTTATGATGGACAAGCTTACGTTATCTAATCACTATCAGGCTGCCTCTGGCAGCCTTTCTCCCTTGATTAGAGTCATATTATTTAATTGAAATTATTCGTCTAACGAATAATAAAGATATTTTATTAGAATTTCATAAATGAAACTAATCATGTAACAATAAAATCAAATAAAGTTATCAAGGGGAGCAATATGTCGTATAACTTTTCAATGACTCTGGTGCTTTTTTCACTGATTGCTGTTATTGCTGGTGCATTAGTGCCTTTTCAGGCCGGGAGTAACGCATTTCTTGGTAAAGAGCTAGGGCATCCTTTATGGGCGACAGTGGTGTCGCTTGTTATCAGTTTGTCTGTGGTATTACCGATTTTAATCGCATTGAAAGTGCCAGCTATGAAGGTTGACACTATAGGCAGCTTACCTTGGTGGGCTTGGTTTGGTGGGGTCGCTGGTGTTATCTACATCACAGCAGCGTTAGTCCTAACACCAAAGCTAGGTGCGACAACCTTTATTGTTTGTGTCATTACTGGGCAAGTCATTATTTCACTATTTATTGATCATTTTGGCTTAATGGGCTTACCAGCAAAAGAGATGAACTTAGGCCGAATAATGGGCGTTTTACTCATTATATTAGGAATGGCACTGGTGCAGTATTTTACGCTAGAAAAGCCAACACTCTCAGCCAAGGTTGAACATAAGACACAAGAAATATCAATTGCGGAATAAAACAAGTAGGGATAACGATGAACAATCAATTTTTATCAATTTTAGAGAAAAGACGTTCTATTTATAGCTTAGGAAACAACGTTACTCTGGCTAAGGATTACATTTCAGAGCTTATCAACCATGCCGTCAAGCTGACACCCTCTGCGTTTCACTCTCAAAGTACGCGTGTGGTGGTGTTATTTGGCGATCACCATTTAAGACATTGGGCATTAGTGAAACACGAGTTAGGAAAATTGCTGACGGCAAGTGAACTCGATAGCAGTGCGTCGAAAATTGATGCTTGTTTTGCTTCTGGTTTTGGTACGGTATTGTTTTTTGAAGACACCGAGGTGATTAAAGAGCTTGAGCAAGCTTATCCTCTGTATGCAGACAACTTTGAAAAATGGTCTGAACAGGCGAATGGAATGGCGCAGTTAACGGTTTGGACGGCACTTGCTGAAGAGAATCTTGGTGCGACACTGCAGCACTACAACCCATTGATTGACACCGCAGTAGCTAATGAGTGGCAGTTACCTAAAAGCTGGAAGCTTATCGCCCAAATGCCATTTGGTACGATAGAAAACCAGCCTGACGATAAAGAGTTCATTTCTGATCTGCAACGACAGCTTGTGTTTGAATAAACTCCATACGAGCTAGGGCTGTCGGTTCTAGCTCATAAACTCACCTAGAAGACTTTACCGAATATAGGTTTGTCTAGAAATTTATATTCTGTACAATGAGTTAAGTTATCGTTGTCATCCAAATGCATAATATGAACTACCTAAGACGAGTCGATCTTAATCACTTGGTTACCTTACAGGCATTGTTGTCTGAAAAACACATTTCACGGGCAGCGGTAAGGCTGAATAAAAGCCAGCCTGCAGTGAGTCACTCGTTGGCCTATCTAAGAAAAACATTTGATGATCCTTTACTGATTAGGAAGTCTGGCAAACTTGAGCTCACGCCTAAAGCAGAGGAGCTTTTGAAACCGTTAGACGAAGCGCTCTCTCAGTTGACGACACTCTTTGAACCGCCGGAGTTTGACCCTAATCTGGCCAGTCGTACTTTCCGCGTTGCGATGTCGGACTACGGTGCGAAAGTGATCTTGCCTGAACTGTCTCGACAAATTAGAGCCATAGCCCCCAATATTAAGCTGGTTGTGACACAAGGCAGCAGAGATGCAATGATCGCTAGTGTTATTGATGGGGAAACCGATCTTGCGTTTGGCGTATTTCCTGAAATAGGTCAAGAGCTGCAAGTCGAAACGCTATTCAATGAAGAGTTTGTCTGTGTCGCCGACAGTTCAACGATACCCGAGTGTGGTTATTTAGATTTAGCCGCTTGGTTGGCGCGATCTCATCTGCTGGTGGCGTTGAGAGAAGGGACTGATAACGAAATTGAACAGTCACTCAACAAAATAGGCCACAAACGAAACATCAGTATGATCTTGCCGCACTGGAGAACAGCCGGTGAGTTAGTGGTCGGCACGGATCTTATCCTAACGGTCGCAGCCAGAGCATTGGAATCGGTCGATAGTAATCAACAGCTGACGGTTTTTCGGCCACCTTTCCACATTGACACCTTTGACTTCGATATGATTTGGCACCGTAGAAAAGCGACGGACCCGGCTCATATTTGGTTGAGAAAAATGATCAGTAGAGTACTCAACTCAACTGAAAATAAATAAAACACTCCCACTCTGGTGCTCCATCACTATTTTTATATGAAGCACCATCCTCGTCTCAAATGATCAGTCGATATTAAATTTATAAGTTAATTTAATATCACTTTCGATATTTTCTATTTTATCAAGCTGTAGAATTGGTGCGGCAGAAAGTGCTGTTATTTTACATGTAAATAATTCTATCGCATCGTGACCGAGTAATATAGGTGCTTGGTAGATGACTATTTCATTTAACATATTCGATTGAATAAACTCTGATATTAGCGTCGGCCCTGACTCGACCAAAATGTTGTGATAGTCAGTGTTTGCTAACCACTGTTTAACGTCGCTTAAACAGACCTTGTCTTCACAATGCTCAACCTTGATCACTGTAACGCCAAGGTCAGTCAGCCGCTTTTCTTTCTCTGGTTGTGCAGAGAGAGATGTGGTTAGAACCATCACTTTTCTGTCGCAGTGTTGTGTGATGACCCGTGAGTCTATTGGAAGACTCAGTTTGGAATCGAGAATAATAATGTCAGGTTGCTTGATATGCTCTGTTTCGAACCGTGCAATCAGCAATGGGTCGTCGGCAAGCATGCTATCAATGTCGGTAATAACAGCACAACTTTCTGCACGTAGCCGCATCGCATCGTGGCGGGACTTATCATTGATAAGCCCAAGTCTGTGGCCATTTTTTAATCCCACTTTACCATCTAGACTCGCGGCCACCTTGGCTACAACCCGTGGCGGTAAGCCTTGCATTCTGCGTATATAGCCTTCATTGAGTTGGAGCGCTTCTTCTTCACAACATCCTACTTCTACTGCAATTCCGGCTTCTTGTATCGCTTTTACACCTCTGCCCGCCACTTTAGGGTTGGGGTCTAGCATTGCGACAACAACCTTACTCGGTTTAGCGCTAATAAGAAGGTTACAGCAAGGAGGTGTACGCCCAAAGTGAGAGCAAGGCTCTAGAGTGACATAAATAGTGGTGCCCTCGTATTGAGCAAGGTCGCCTTTTAGCGCATTGACCTCTGCATGTGCACTTCCTGCAACTTGATGGAATCCGGTCGCGATGACTTGCTCATTCTTAACCACCACGCAACCGACTCTTGGGTTCGGGGTTGTCGACATGCAGCCTTTTCTCGCCTGCTGTAACGCCAATTGCATATATTTATTATGCATTCTAACCTTGCCTTTAATAACTTTATATAATTATCAAATGTTATCATGTTAGATAAATTTAAATAGTTAATAATTCACGAACAAGTTGACGCAGTTCAAAAGGTAATGCTTAGTGATAAATAAATATATCAATTTATTATTGTAGTGGAATAAATATATCAAGAATATAAGGGTTAGGTTTGCCATTTATTAATAAATAACACTTTATTTATTAATTTGTAAATATTGGTAATGCAAAAATAGTTGACGAAAAATATATTAGATCTTTTAACTTCTTTAAGTCCAAAGTCGGGCGGAGCTAGTGGGGGCTGTATTGAAGAAAGCGAATCAACTCAACCAGAAGCTAACGATCACATTGTGAACGTATACCTAGGGTTATTGACATTGTCTTCTTCCCCGATGATGACGATTCAGACAAGGAGGGAAAGTCGAAGAAGACCTATGGGGGGGAGGGGTTGCTAAGAAAAGTGCCTTTAGAGCCCCTTAGCCATTTACGACTAGGTGAAGTATCCGATTAACTTGCCTATTGCCTCAATTTTCACTTTTTATACACATACGCTTTATGTATTCGTGCATAGTAAGTCATTCGTCATAACAATTAAGGATGATTGCATGGTCAATTTAAGAGCGAAGGTGGTTTTTGTTAGTTCAATACTCGCTACATTAGTGGGTTGTAGCAGTAACCCGCTGGACGATAGGTATGTGGGAACCACGTATTATTTTTCAAAAGCTTCAAATCAACTAGCGTATAGCCCAGATTACCACCACCCTGACCCGTCCCGTTGTATTGAAGAAAATGAGGAGTTTAAAATCATCCTAAACTCCGCTGTATTCTGGGGTGGGGCAGATGGTCCAAAGGAAAACTTTAGCGAAGGTGAGACGAAAAAAACGTCCGACAATGAGCTTGGTTATTTCATTTCGGTCAGCGGTGGAAAGAACACACCATCGATTCAAGATTATCTGGTATACACAACGTATGGCAGAAAAAAAGGTGAGCCAGCCAACTTCATTAATTTACCCGTTTATACAGGTAAAAACGATGGCAACGAAAGCATTGTTTTTGAAGTGAAAGTACATGAGTTTGACAAAAAAAATGGACAAGAAGCATTTAAAAAGTTGAGTACTCTATCAAGGTCGCTCGTGAAACTTTCTGGCACTTCGCTTCAAAATCCAGAAGTAACAGAACTCGTCAATGATATTGGTAATATGACCGTTAACTCTATGTTCAAAGATGATATCGTGACCTCGTTCAAAATGACCTTTACGCCATGCGGCTTGTATGCAGATAACGCCAAGTCAATTTATCTTCAGAGTGGCGACATACTATTCATGAGAAGCGCAAATTCAGGTTCAACCTACATCACTCCTTTCTATCATCGTCGTCAGTTGCAGATCATGAAAGGTGAGTTGTCAGATAACGACATTCGTGAAGCCATTCATTGTATGGACACTGGTGGAGAACTTATAGGTAAAGTGAAATCTATCAATTACTCCCAGATAAGTTTCTCTATACAACAGGTCAAAAAGCAGCCATCAACAGATGTGAACCCTGATGGTGAGGCGATTGAATTACTGACCAAGGTGGACAACCAGATCAAGTCAGACATTAGCTTGCTGAGAAGTGACCTAGAAGCAAGTCAGCTCGCAATTAGCAATCTAGAAATAGGGCAGCCCAAAACGGATACAGCCCAGACTAGTAAGGTGTGTAAATTTAAAGATAACAAAAAGCAAGAGTAGAGATATTCGATAAAGATATTCGGGACACACACCAAAAAGACGTCGTTGGACGTCTTTTTGCGTTTCTAGCCGCATTCACATCTGCCGCTTAGCGACAAAAGGGCAGTCAGCTTAGGGTCTTTTGGGGATCTTTTGGTGCCTGTCCTTAAATCAATTTCTATTTTTCCAATTTTAGCGTTTGAGCTTATGGTGTCTGTCCCTAAATCATACGACGCGAAATGAACGGGGGAGGGGAACTATTTGGGAGCATACTTTTCTGCCAGATCTTTAATGACTCCTTCTTGTTGAAGTTGATCAAACGCTTCCTGAAAGCTTGCAGCCAGGCGTGGGTC
>NZ_JXXU01000048.1 GCF_000967495.1 Vibrio neptunius
CTTTTGATGAGGCGGTGACGAAACCTTTAGGCAGCCAACTGGGCGGTCAGGCCATTAGCTGGGAAGGTGACGATGAAGCGAAGGGCGTTTGGAACGGAACGGCTGACATTAGCAGTGTCGATAATACGTTGGAATCCTTGCCACTGACTATTAAAGGATACCAAGACGCATCAGGCAACCCAGGTGCGGAGAACACGGACCACCAGTTTGTGTTACAGCCAGTAGTGACCATAAGCGAGGTAACGGTCAACGCAGGAACGGTGACGGTGAAAGGCAACGCCACGCATTCAAGCAACTCCGCGACGTTGAAGCTAACGTTTGAAGATGAGAGTAAAAACCCAGTGACTCTAGATAAAAACGTAAACTTGTCGGATGGCGCTTTTGAACAAACGGTGACGTTTGATGAGCTATCGGGCTTAGCCAGTGGTTCAGTCGATGTCACCGCAGTGGTAACCAACGGTCAGAATGCTTCAGGCCAAGACACGTACACCACCACACTCTAATCAGATATTTTTTAATCGACGGCTTAGATTGAAGTGATTAATCTAAGTTAATAAACAAAATAATCTAATATTTGAACTAAAACGCCAATTTTTTTGGCGTTTTTTTTTATTTAATTTTCCCAGCCATGAACGAAATGAATATTAAAATAGTCTGATTGTTTAGTTGGTTGATTATTTGCCTACACAATGGCGGATAATAGCCGTCAAAATGATGAAAATCATAAGAATTTCGCCACGTTGCATTGTTAGACTGACATTGTATAGTAACGCTGCGCCTGAGGGTGCTATCCTGCACAGGTGGTTAATTCTATCTGTTTAGTATCTATTATCTTGGTACATCGACGTGATATTAAATCACGTCTTTTTTTTATTTACTCTATTATTTTCGCTGTCGTATATTAATGGCTGTAGTACGGTTTAACACTTTGATTAGTGTTTTTCATACTATGGGCGTTTTCGATGTGTATTATTCTTTTCTCTGTCACACCATAGTCGAGTTTGTTTCATAAACTGGATGTGACTTGCGTTTGCGAATGAATGGGTTGGACGAGCGACAGACCAGGATCGTGTCTGTCCCTATACTTTGGATTGGTCGTTTTAACTGAATAATAAAGTGAAACACAAATGAACAAGAAACTCCTACTTGGGCTTGGTGTCGCCGCCGCGCTGGTCGCTGGCGTCAGTTACTTCGTCACTAAGCCCTATTTTGCCGAACAAGCTCGCATAGAGCTGCTTGCTGACCAGTTAGAATATCGAAATAAAACTCGATATGCTGGCGGAGTACGTTGGCACTACCTTTATGATTTTGATATCCCAGATAACCCCACAGTGGCCGACTGGAATACCGAGCAGCTCACGCTGCCCCAAATTCTATTTACCATAACTAACCCAGAAGATGAAACCAAGGTCAGCTATTGGGCGCTGAGTATTGATGGCACCAACCCTCAATTATTGATCCCTGATGGGGTTCTGCCACCACCGCCGCGTCGGGGCAATATAGATTTTAGTAAATATATGTCGCGCTCGCCCAACGGGCGCTATCTAGTGATTCCACAAAAAGGCGGTAGTGTCTTGTATGACCTCGCCAATGGCGAAATCACCAAGCTGGGTAAGGTTGGCAGAGATATCCATCACAGCATGTGGGATATCGACAGTACTCAGGTAGTGGTTAAAAAAGGAGAGGAGCTACTGCTGGTGAAATTAGCCACCAAAGCGGTGCTTAAATTTAATGAAGTAAACGGCCCATTAGCAAGAAGAGCTGCGCTGTTTGGCAGCGCGTATATGAGCCAGTCAGAGCAAATGATCTATCTAAGTTTTGACCGTGATATGGCGGGGGGCAATTTTTATTGCGGCGAGTCTGAGGATTATATTGCAACCTTTGGCGACCATGGTGTACCTAATTGCGGCAATACCTTGGTGATTGATGCCAAAACACTGCAACTGGTTGACCGCGGCGATTTTAGCCCCAATGCCTACTATTGCCACCTCAGGGGCAGCAAGTTTTCCGATGGCTTTTACTGCTCGGGTGCTGGCGAGGGCAAAGTCTTTCGCGTCGGCAGGCCCTCCCAACAGGTCGGCCAACACCCAGCAAACGCGACCTTACTGGCGCTAAACGGCGGTGATATCTGGTTGACTGAGCTGAGGCAGAGAAGAATTTCACGCGTGTTAGCACAGCCAAGTGAAAACAGTCCGACCAAAGAGATGGTCTATTTCCACCGTGCTTTGCACGATGGTGAGCAAGCAAAAATGTCGGCGTTTGGCTTTGGCTTTAGCCGCTATGTGATTGAGCATAAAGACAGTGATAGTTGGAGTGAATCCCTATACCCACTACCGACTTATGACGACCTCGAAAAAGCTAAAGCCGTATTACAGCAACGCAACCAGCGCTAACACAGCGGTTGCGTTGCTATTGCCTTGCGGAGTAGTAACACAACTGAGGGTATCACCTCGCCATGGGCCTATAGCACCGGCAACCATTTCGCTGGCGGTGAGTGGCACCATTAACCCCCGTTTTGTTTTGCTGAGGCGCTTTTGCCACCCAATAGAATATTTATAGCCTAGTTAAAATAACTTAATTGCTAGTGATATTGCCTATTTTACTGTTCTATATGACTTTTTTCTTTTTCTTGGTTGCTATTGTGTTGTCAAGTGATTAGGATGTAGTTTACCAAATCGTTAAGTAAACCTCCGGGTTTGTCCGTTACCGCAATCAAAACACATTAATGATGGTTGTGGAGAACTCAAAATGTTATTAGTTTGCAAATTTGTCCCAGGGAACACGGCTTCTCGGGAAATGCTAGACTACTTACTCTCGCCAGATGAATGCATCGGGGAGCTTTCGCGTGCGCACAATCCTAAGGATTTGCTCACAGCGCTACCTAAACCTTTATCTGATTCTATTCCTGATTCGGCGAAAAAAAACAACTACAGCTTACTGTCGAGCATTAAACAGTCCCTCGAACGAGGCGATTGGTTGGCGCTATCTACTTTTAGGCGGCAATACCCGCTCTCAGAAGCGGACCTGATCCGTTACCCTTTACTCAAAAAGCGGGTTGAGCGGTTGGCCGCCCAGCCAGCGAAGAAATTCCTTAAAGCCAACTACGATGCCGTAAGAGACGACGTCTATTTGGCACCAAACATCAGTTATACACCGGTTGAACCTTCTCCAGACAAAAAGATAGTGGTCGAGTTTGCTGGCCAGTGGCGGTCTCACGCTGCCCGCCTTCTGTTGACGAAGACCGAGTGTCAGTCTGAAACCACCGCCACTCCGCAGAAAGACAGCAGTAAAAGTCATCGTAGCGTGTCGGTGTTTAAAGATCTCGAAGATGAGCCTCGCAACCTGTATTTGTCGGTACCTATGAGTGGCTTACCTATGCCGCTTAAGCTGTTACTGGCCAAAAATGTCGAGCCTGTAGATGGGAGCGTCGATAAACCAGAGTGGGATAACGTCTTAGTGCCAGTCCGGCCGCTGGCTTATCTCGATGGCAGCAAAAATAAAGACAAAGCGTCTGAATTACGTGGCGGTTACCTTTACGTGTTCTGGAAAGGCAAGTTGTGGCGTGAATTGGCAATCACCGACAAAGGCTACTATCAGGATATCGACGTCGAGTATTACCGCGCCTTGTACAAACAGGAACAGGCGAAAAAGCAGCCGAAAGCGATTCATCGTGAAGCGGAAGGGTTTCCGCTGCCGCATTTTTGGGTGCCTTACAAGCTTCTAGGCGAAGTGCAACAAGGGGAAAATGGCGTCAAAGTATTATTTTCGCCTAAACAGAAGCGCTTCAATCAGATAGAGGCATTAGAATCTGATCCTGCATTGCTCGACAAATCCAGCACCCCCCTTGATGAGCTCGCGAGTTACAGCTCAGCGCAGGCATTTTCTGCGCAGGACAACACCTCAGACGTTGATAGCGCCAAAGTCCATGCGGTTGGTGAAGACGATATGCCATGGCTGAGTGATCAACAACTGCTAGTGCGCAGCTTCGACAAGAGTAATACCGTGATTGCCTATGTCGATGGTAAAAATAGTGGTTTTAAACTTTCCGTCGAGACTGGGCTAATGGATTTTGATACCGCCATTACCCACTATGCCGTGCTGTCTGACAGTGAAAGTGATTGGGTACTGAGTGAGCCATTAGAATACAGCGAAGACAACCCCCATTTTGCGACGGCGATATTGGGCGGCTTCCCACCTAAGGGCAAGTTTACTTTGCAAATTTCCTCGTCAGGGTACACCCACCATTCTGAATTGGTTTTTAGTGACCTAACCTTCGAGCAAATACTGGCATGGTCTCAATCAGCTAGCCCCGCACCGGCGCTGGAACCGCGGCCTGAAGTGAGTGCCGAAGATCAAGCCGCAGTGGAGAACCTCAAAAGCTATATGTCGCTGTGGCAAAAAGAATTAGGACTATCAAAATGAACAAAAAAATCATTCTCAGTGTCTCGGCCCTAGTGGCGGTGGCGCTGGGTGTCGGTCTCGCTTATCGGCCACAGATTAACCAGTGGTTAGAAGCTAGAGCCGAAGATCAAGCAAAACAAGCAAGATACGATGAGGCGTTAAAAGAAGTAACGTCTTACATTGATGTGTTGCCCGGTAAATCATCCGCTTTATCCGGGTGGTACTTAAAGGTGTCTGACCCACGAACTGCGCCGCTAGCCGAGTGGGACAAACCGAGCGATAAAGCGCAGCTAATGACGCAAATTTACGTCGAAGAAAACCAAAAGCAAGCTGGCCTATATACCATGAACCTCGATGGGACTAACTTGCAAACGCTGCTAACCGCTGACGAAGTCAAAGGTTCGATAAGCTTTACAAAGAATCTGCGCCCACAGCGCTCACCCAATGGCCGTTATGTGTTTTTTAATACAGGGCTATTTTCCCAGCAAAAAGGTTGCGTTTTAGCGGATTTAAAAACCCGTCATATCGAACGTTTTGGCGGTGATTGTAACTTTGGTGGCTGGTTACCTGATAGCAGTAAAGCCTATGTTTCCGAGCTGGTTACAGCGTATGAAATAGATACTGCGGCAATGACGATAAGCCCTTTACCACTTGCTGTACCTAACCCAGATACCCCAGAGTTAAGAAAAGCTTGGTTTGATGGCAATGACCATGCAAAAGATAAGATAAAACGGGTACGCTTGGTAAATAATGGCACTCAGCTAGTGGTTAATATCAAGACTAGTTATAACAAGTCCTCCCTACAGGTAAACGCTAAGCCAACCTATTTAAGTTATAACGTTGGTGATTGGCAACACTACCAAAAAGAGAACTTTTATCCTCAAGAGTGCATTCGTAAAGATTATATTTATTGGCGTGAAGATGGCGGCGCTTTTAGCTGCAATACCGCGGCTGGTTATCGCGGCTATAATGCGAATGATTTAAGTCAATCTGCTTTACTGGCCGATAATACTCGCTACCCGCTTCAGCTTGGGGTGTTGAGTGGCAGAGAGGCACTAACTCCTACTTTGACTCGCCAGCGCCAACCAGACGAGTCATCACCAATAGACACACTGCGCTACTTTTATAAGTTGCCTAACCCACGCGACAAAATCTACGGTTTTTCACTGTATGTTCCACCAGCTATTAGCTCGGACTTTAACCACTATAACCTAGTGCAGCAGCTACCCGTTTTACCTAGCCATAATCAATATAAAGCCGCGTTTGCTAATCATAACCAAGATAGGCTAGAAAAATGTGAGCTGCTTTGGCAAACGCCGAGCGACTCCAAATGGACACGTAGCGACTTCCACGATTGCAAAAAAGTGTGTCAGATAGAGAGGGTCGGTAGCCATTTTAAATCGACTGATTGTCAACCAATGAAGGAGAAGCGCCGTGGCTAATGCAAAAACTATTCATGGTATTTACCTGTTTGGCCAGCTTGCCCAAGGGGAAACGCGTGACCCTCATTGTCGTTACTTCCCTCTGCCAAATATCTGCTTTGCCCGCGCCGATGACAGCACCGCGGTAAATGTCAGTTATGACGGTGAAGGCTATCAAACGCAAACCCCAGCCAAGGCGTCACTGCTGTTTAGTGATTCGCTGGGCAAAATCACCGCCTTTTCCAGCCCTGAAGCTGGCCAACTTAACCCAAACTTGCCACTGCAAGGTAACCCCGCCTTGGCCGCCAACTTTGAAGCCGGTAACCCGAGGTTACTTTTTTACCCGCCCTATTTAGCGCCGGTCCACTTACTCAGCGAGCAAGGTAAAGACGGCAAATGGCTGGCCAACTTATATAATGATTTGGTCTCCACCGCCAATCAGTCGCCTAAAAAAAACTATTTTTCAGCGCTGGATATTAGAGATGTTCAAGCCACGCAAATGATCTCCAGTGATCAAGTGGCTGACCCTCACTTTGCCAAAGCTATTGCTCAAATGGAGCGCACACTAGAGCAACACCAGCTTAGTTCAATACGTGCGCTGGTATTGCCGCAGCAATTTACTATTGTGGTGCAGTTTTCCAGTGCGCTATTTGAAGGTGCCAGTGTGACTCTGTCTAACTTTCCGGAGCAGCTAACCATTGTCGGTGATAGCGGAAACAACACCAACTTAACTGCAATTAGCCAAGTACAACAGGTCAGATTTGACGATGTCAGTGGAGCAGATGAATATGCTTACGCCGCCACTTTTTGGGTAATATCGGATTCCATCTTTGCCTTAAAAGAGGCCAACCAGTATTGCCGTTTTGATATTGATTTAACCACTATAAACGATCCTAGTACCCTTAAGTTCTGGCAAGACGAAAAGGTTAACCAATACAGCTTTTGTGAGCGCGTACTGCATTTGCCGATCCAAACGCCACTCGGGCGCAGCGCGTTAGTCAACGGTGACCCTATCTCGGTTGAAGAAGCGCTGTTTAATCAGGCGCCCCACCTTTACCCTGATTTACTGGAAAAGCTTACCCGAAGCCCGACCGACCTGCCTGAAAAGCTCGCCAGTGAGCCAAACACGCCAATTGCCGCGCAGTTATGGCACAGCGTGCAAATTAATAAAGCGTATGTGGAAAGCGCCGCTAACAGTATGCAGCACAAGCTAAGCTGGCAGACGGTGGCCAAGGTCGCGGCCGCGTCGATGGGGACCAGTGTGGACAGCGAAGTGAAAAACATCGCCGGAGCCACCACTGCCGCACTCAATATTATGAGCAAAGCCTATGCGATCGACAATGCAGCGTTTGGCCAAAAAACCATCGAATTTATTAAGCTGTTTGGTAACAAGGGCCAGTTTTTATTCGAGGGCCTAAAAGACAAAATTAGGCTGGTTGAGATCCCGCCTCAGTGGCGAGCTCTGGTGGAAAACCACAACTTGGTCGGTAAGGTTGACAAAGCTTATTTAGTGGTCAACGTGGTAATGAGATCGAGTGAAATCGCTGAGGCATACCAACAAGACGCCAAGGCCGGCAAAAGACTCGACGCAGTGCTTGAAGCCTATCTCGCCACCGTGCAGCAGCCGGGTCAAAAGGTACTGGCCGAGGTTAAACAGAAAAAAGCATTGTCTGAAGCAGAACAAAAGGCATTGCAGCAGCTCAAGGCCTTGTTACTCAAATCGACTCAGGGTGATGAGCTTTCCGCTAAGACTCAAGTTCAGCAAGGACGACATCTTTTCGAGCTAAGAAGTACCACGTTTGCCTTTGATCGTAGTCAGTCGACCGATCAGGAAACGCTACAAACATTAGCCGAACTGGGCAAGATCTTGTCACAGTTAGAGCAACCGATTCCTATTACCATTAAAGGGCATACCTGTTCACGAGGTTCTGTCGCCTACAACCAACAACTGTCGGAAAACAGGGCCAATTTTGTTCGAGACTCGATTCTTAAAGGGATTGAAAAGGACAAAGCCATCTGGGAAAAGTCCATTCGCAGCATTGGCTACGGCGAGCAATACCCACTGGTTGCCAATGACTCAGAGCAAGAACGACGCCGCAATCGTCGGGTCGACTTAATCCTTCACTTTGAAGCCATCTTAGATTATCCCTTGTCTCGTGGTTCGATCAGCGTGGTCGAAAAAGCGCGTCAGACGGCGATTGCCCATGAAATGAATTTTGATGATAAAGTGATAGACGGGATTGATTTGGCATTAAGCACCGCTCTGGATTTCGCTTCTGTTACCCCGTGGGGGGCGGCCGCCAATTTCGTTTATACTGTGGGCAAACAAGGTAAAGCGATAGTATCCAACCTGTATGATCTGTGCACCGAAAATGCAGACACCATCAAGTTACGTAACAATTTAGAGCAAATCCAGTATCAAAATATTGTCTCACAAGAACAACTGCTCTCGTTTGATTCGAAAAACTTGAGCGATCAAATGAAGGCCAATTACTACAAGCGCGCCCATGCGTTAAATGGTTTAAGTCGTCTAATACTGGAGCACAATTACCAAAATATGTCTGGTGACGAGATGAGCGTCACCGCCGACCACATTCAAGGCTACATGGATACGTTTTTACTCAATGATCAATGGCAGCTGAATGAAAATGGCTTTGGTATGGTGCATTTAGATGAATACTATATGGACTCAGATTATGCTCAAGCTGAGTTATCATTGCTCAAAGCAAACACTTATTCCTCCTATGCGCAGCTTGGTGCCAGTATCGTGGTTAACAACGTCAGTGATTGGTGGTCGAACGCGCAAGATGATGGCCCTAGGCCATTTATGCAGTATTTCCCGATCCACTACCGTGCGTCATCCAGCACGGAAGCGCTGATCAAGATGTTTCAGGTGCCATTTAAAACGGATGAACTTGAGGCCTTATACAAAGGGGCCAAGCAGTCAATATCGGTCAAAACATCGCGGTTAGGTGCGAGTAAAGAGTGGTTATCGTTACGTGAGTTCGTTGAACAGTACGGTTCTTTATCACCTTTTGATCAAGTGAGAATTATGGTGGTGCTAGACCCACGTTCCGTGCAAGCCGTACCTGAAGAAAAACGTCAGCTACTGCATCGGGTTGCGATTGAAACACAAGCGAAATGGGATTATCTAAACCTTTCCCAATGGGGTGATATGTTGACTCACGGCTCTAAAATCGTCAATAAGAGCTCAGAATACGTTCGTGAACTCACCCCTCTTGTGAAAACAATCAAGCTCACATCGAGCGAGCAAGAGTTAGTTGACCAACACTGTAGTACTGAGCTGTGGGGGGCAGTGATTGAACCGTCTTATGTATTTGGCACCAACAAAATCAAAGGGACTAGGCCATGGCAGCCCAAAACGAAAGGTACAACAGGCCGATGGTACTTTGAGCGACTATTTGAAGACCAAGACAGAGAAATTCGCTCAGGCGAGTCGTCGTGCGAATACGAATATTTAGCGGGGATAAAAGGGGTCAAAGATTCATTTGAAGCGATCAGCTACGACAAATGGGGGTTGTGGGAGACAACACGGTTTAAGCTCTCGATGAGCCCGTCGAGACTATACCAGTTCGGCGACAGTAAAGATCCTAAACATGCCGACTACTTATTGGTTTCTGATAATTTCCTCTATGCAGAAAAGCCAGACGCAGATAGCGTTCAGTTCCCGAAAGTCTTTGATGACCCAGTCGTGGAACTGCATATCCTACAAAGAGGGCTTTCTGGTCAGTATTCCGATTATGGGAATTACTACAAAAAAGAGGTGAAAAACTTTGACTGGGGTAAATACGTCTACTGCCTCGCTGTAGTGAAAACACGTCACTGTGATGACACACTGTTTACCAACGCGGGTTTTGCGCCGGGTAAAGTGGTCGGTGTCAATGCTTCAGTGCGCGAGGTGAGTATGATGAATCATGTCGACTTCATCTCCCCATCACTAGGAGGCGAGCGTTTTTCTTTGGGTCAAAGCGACTTGTACCGAATTGGCACCCTTGTTGAGAACGATGATGTTTGGCAGTTTGAGCCGTTTACCTTGCAACAGGATGGCGCCTCAGTACAACCTGAGCTTTCCAGCCAACTCGAAAGTTTGCGTCGACGTTATCTAAAAATGACACCAGAGCAGTTGAGAGAACATGCGACGACCACAAGAGGGCGTCGGCAAGCCACAGATATTTATGCGCAAGTGTTTGAGCCAGAATACGTTAATGCGCTTGGCTCAACGGTTCGTGGCATTAAACCGTTCAAACAACTAGAGACGTTTATGGACAATATCTTACTCTATGTCGACCTTCAACTGGAGCTGGTTGGACCAATGGGGTCTGGGCTGAACGCTACGTCTGATGAACTTAAACTTAACGTGCATTCCTTTGATAGAGAAAACACGCCGAAAGCATGGTACTCATGTGATGAGGCGGTACTTGATGGCGCTGAGCAGATCATCCAACTCGATGAGCAAGATGACTACTACAGCAAAACCAGTATCGCCAAGTCGTATGATAAGTCATACACAGACATTACTCCTGCTGTTCGCTGGCTAAAGGCCAGAGATGGTAATCCTAAGGGGATCTCAGACCAGCAGCTTGAACTGATTAACCAATGGATTAATAGTGATTAATCATTACAAGCGCACTTGATTGTTTGGAATTGAAGAGACGAAAAGCCATTTCATTACTGAAATGGCTTTTCTATTGATTGATGTTGTAAACATTGCCCTAGTCGCGCTGTGGCAAAAAGAATTAGGACTATCAAAATGAACAAAAAAATCATTCTCAGTGTCTCGGCCCTAGTGGCGGTGGCGCTGGGTGTCGGTCTCGCTTATCGGCCACAGATTAACCAGTGGTTAGAAGCCAGAGCCGAAGATCAAGCAAAACAAGCAAGATACGATGCCGCGTTAAAACAAGTAACGTCTTATATTGATTCACTGCCGGGAAAATCATCTGCAGTAACCAGTTGGCATTTGACGGTGGCTGATCCAAGAACTGCGCCGCTAGCCGAGTGGGACAAACCGGGTGATAAACCGCAGCTAATGACGCAAATTTATGAGCAAGAAAATAGAAAGCAAGCTGGCCTATATACCATGAACCTCGATGGGACTAACTTGCAAACACTGTTAACCGCTGACGAAGTCAAAGGTTCGATAAGCTTTACAAAGAATCTGCGTCCACAGCGCTCACCCAATGGCCGTTATGTGTTTTTTAATACAGGGCTATTTTCCCAGCAAAAAGGTTGTGTTTTAGCGGATTTAAAAACCCGCCAAATCGAACGTTTTGGTGGCGATTGTAACTTTGGTGGCTGGTTACCTGATAGCAGTAAAGCCTATGTTTCTGAGCTGGTTACAGCGTATGAAATAGATACTGCGGCAATGACGATAAGCCCTTTACCCCTTGCTGTGCCTAACCCAGATACCCCAGAGTTAAGAAAAGCTTGGTTTGATGGCAATGACCATGCGAAAGATAAGATAAAACGGGTACGCTTGGTAAATAATGGCACTCAGCTAGTGGTTAATATCAAGACTAGTTATAACAAGTCCTCCCTACAGGTAAACGCTAAGCCAACCTATTTAAGTTATCACGTTGGCGATTGGCAACACTACCAAAAAGAGAATTTTTATCCTCAAGAGTGCATTCGTAAAGATTATATTTATTGGCGTGAAGATGGTGGAGCCTTTAGCTGCAATACCGCGGCTGGTTATCGCGGCTATAATGCGAATGATTTAAGTCAATCTGCTTTACTGGCCGACAATACTCGCTACCCGCTTCAGCTCGGGGTATTAAGCGGTCACGAAGATGTCACACCTAGATTTGGTCGTCAGCGTCAGCCAGATGAGTCATCACCAATAGACACACTGCGCTACTTTTATAATTTGCCTAACCCGCGCGATAAAATCTACGGTTTTTCACTGTATGTCCCACCAGCTATTAGCTCGGGCTTTAACCATTATAACCTAGTGCAACAGCTACCCGCTTTACCTAGCCATAATCAATATAAAGCCGCGTTTGCTAATCATAACCAAGATAAGCTAGAGAAGTGTGAGCTGCTTTGGCAAACGCCGAGCGACTCCAATTGGACACGTAAAGACTTCCACGATTGCAAAAGAGTGTGCCAAATAGAGAGGGTCGGCAGCCATTTTAAATCGACTGATTGTCAACCAATGAAGGAGAATCGCCGTCGCTAATGCGAAAACAATTTATGGTATCTACCTATGGCGAAAGGCTAGGTAAAATGTCGTTAGTGCTGGTGTTTTTGTCTATTTGGCTATTCTATCTGACGGTTGGCGTTTTTCTGCGCCAGTTTTCCTTATTTACTGCCATAACCCCCGCCAATAGTGAAGCCGATTTTTAGGCGCAACGACCAACACCAGAGTGCAAGGGTGACAGTTGAGTAAATGGTGTAAAAAAACCGCCAGAGATGGCGGTTTTTATGTTGAGCGGCGGAGAAGTGGTTAACCTGCGGTAGAAATATCGTACTTTTTCATCTTGTGGCTTAATGTACTGATTGGCAGCGAAAGCTGCTCGGCGGCACGTTTAATTTGCCAGTTTGATGAGTTGAGACAGTCAATAATGACGGTTTTCTCATACTCGCTGACCGCTTCTTTGAGACCTTTGGAATAGTCCATATGTTCTGCTTCCAGTGTGGTCTGTGATTGCTCTGGCTGGGCCGAATCTGTCGATGCTGGCTCTGGCTGATCGGCTGGTTGCGGCTCGCGTTCCAAGACGGGTTGAGGGGAGACCTCTAGCGCCTGTGGTGTCGGTTGAGGGAGATTGGCGAGTGCTGCCGCTTCTCCAAATTCAACCTGATTGATGGTTTCGAAATCTGAGAGTAACAAAGCCCGTTCAACGATGTTCTTTAGCTCACGAACGTTACCCGGGTAAGGGTATTGCTGAAGTTGCAGCTGTACGTTTGCACTTAAACCGGGCGCTTGAGCTAGGCCCAAGTTGGCGGCACTTTGTTTCACGAAGTGTTCCGCCAGCGGTAAAATGTCGGCTTCACGCTCTCTCAAAGGAGGAAGGTTGATAGGGAAGACATTGAGGCGATAGAACAAGTCGGCACGGAACTCGCCATTTTTGATTTTATCCATCAAATGGCAATGGGTAGCGGCTACGACGCGTACATCGACTTCCACTTCCTTGCTGGCACCTACCGGACGCACTTTACGTTCCTGCAAAACACGCAATAGCTTAGCTTGCAGCAACAACGGCATGTCGCCAATCTCATCAAGGAATAAGGTGCCTCCATGAGCGGCTTCAAACAAACCTACTTTGTCTTTGTCTGCACCGGTAAATGAGCCTTTTTTATGCCCAAACAGCTCTGATTCGAGCAGTTGTTCCGGAATGGCAGCACAGTTCTGAACGATTAGCGGTTGGTCAGCTCGGTTGGAGTTGTCGTGAATGTACTTGGCGATCACCTCTTTACCCGCACCGGTTTCACCGCGTAGCAGTACGTCTACCGGCAATGCCAGCACCTTGTCTAACCGACGCAGTACTTCTAGCATCTGTTCACTTTCCGCAATCGGGCCTTTGTAATGGCTCTGTTTGCGTTTTTTAAGATGCTCATTCTCGCGCACTAACGCAGCGTTATCGGCGCTCAGGCTTTTGATCATATGGCCATATTCTTCGAGCCAAACGGCTTGTCGAATGCTGTTAGCCGCCATATTACAAAACGCGGTGAGTGCCGATTCGTTGTCGATGACGCTCAAATCGAACAGCGCCAACAAACCTATGGTTTTACCGCTGTCATCGACCAAGGGCCAAGCAAGGAGGTTGCTGCTTTTGATGCCGAGCGCTAACTCTGTCTCATACACGGCCTCACAATCGTAACCGTTGTACTGATACAGCTCGTTGATCAACACCACTTCGCCATTTTGGATGGCGTAGTTGAATGGGTCGGTTTGGCTGGTTTGGTTAAACGATAGCGGCTGCCATGGGTGAGAAACGAGAGCTTGCTCATTGTGATGAACAATACTCGGTATGAGTGCCTGTCCCGTTTGATCAAGAACGTAGATGATGCCGTGTTTAGAAAACGTCATCTGACGCGCTGCTGTGAGCACCGCGTCCAAAGTTTGCGCCAGCTGAGTGCGATCAGCCAGAGACTGGCTGATCGCTAGTAACGCATTACTCAGATCGTTCTGATTAGCTGAACGCATAAGATAGCGTTCCTTGCTCATCGACAGATACAGTGATCTGACTGTGCGACTCATCCCTGTCGTGCACGAGCAGCTGCGTGGATAGCTGAGGAAGTAACTGACGGTTAATCACCGCATCAATGTTACGTGCTCCCGTTTCTGCCAAGCGACAATTGCCAAGTACGAATTCCACTAAGGTGTCTTCGTAGTTCAACGACAGTTTATGGTGGCTTTGCAGGCGCTCTGACACTTTGCCCAACTTGTGGTGGATGATGTCAGTCATGGCTTCGTCAGACAGAGGAACAAACGGCAGCACTGACATACGCGCCAATAACGCAGGCTTGAAGTGCTGGTTTAGCGTTGGACGAATTGCCTCGGCAATCACGCCAGCGTTGATGTCCTTCGATTGCTGAACGAGTGATTCAATCTCATGAGTTGCAAGGTTACTGGTCATGATGATTAAGGTGTTTTTAAAGTCGATAGTGCGACCTTCACCGTCGTTGAGTGTGCCTTTATCGAATACTTGATAGAAAAGGTTCAGTACTTCTGGATCCGCTTTTTCTACTTCATCTAACAGGACTACAGAGTATGGACGTTGACGCACCGCTTCGGTCAGCATGCCGCCTTCGCCGTAACCGACGTAACCCGGAGGTGAACCGATTAGGCGCGATACCGTATGTTTCTCTTGGAATTCAGACATGTTGATGGTGGTCATAAAGCGCTCACCACCGAACAGTTGGTCGGCAATTGCACGCGCAGTTTCGGTTTTACCGACGCCGCTTGGGCCGACAAGTAAGAATACGCCTGTTGGTGCATCTGGGTTGCCGAGTCCAGCTTTGGCAGTTTGAATGCCTTCTGCTAAGGCATCGATGGCGTACTCTTGGCCTTTGATATTGTTGGTAAGGCTGTCTTTTAGCTTCAGCGTGGTTTCGGCTTCATCCTGAAGCATTTTACCCATAGGGATGCCAGTCCAGTCAGAGATCACGTGGCTTACTTCATCTGGGCCAACTTCGAAATGCACCAGCGGGTTACCACCACGAATTGCATCTAGTTGCTCCTGACAGGCGGCAATGGCGATACGTACCGCTTCTTCGTCCATTTCCGCATATGGGGAAGCTTCTGTTTCTTCGCCTTCTTCATCCGCTTGTGCAACTTCAATTTCTTCTCCAGAGACCAGTTCATGAAGACGAGTACGCAACGCGATCATCTGTTCGATTTGCTCTTTCTCGCTCTTCCACTGGGCTTCTTGGACGTCGAGCTCAGCTTGGGTTTTCTCCATCGCCACTTTGAGATCTGGGATAGACGCTAGGCTGTGTTTGTCGCCCGTTTGCTGCAGTTGGTCACGTTCCAAGGCTTCTAGCTCACGAGTTTGCGCGGCGAGTTCTTGTTGTAAGGTTTCAACCGACGCTGGTACCGCATTTAAGCTAATGTTAACCCGTGCACAGGCGGTATCTAGAACGTCGATGGCTTTGTCCGGTAGTTGACGGCCAGAGATGTAACGCGCGGAAAGCGCTGCCGCTGCGGTAATGGCGTCGTCACGTACGTAAACGTTGTGGGACTTTTCGTACGCTGGTCGCAGACCACGGATGATAAGCGCCGCTTGCTGTGGAGACGGCTCATCGAGTTTAACCAGTTGGAAACGTCGCGCTAGTGCAGGGTCTTTCTCGAAGTACTTCTTGTACTCAGACCAAGTTGTCGCGGCAATGGTTTTTACTTCGCCACGGGCTAGGGCTGGTTTGAGTAAGTTAGCGGCATCGCTACCGCCAGCTTGGTTACCACCACCGACAAGCGTGTGGGCTTCATCAATAAAGAGGATGATAGGCGTTGGTGAGTTTTTCACTTCGTCGAGTACTGCATTGAGGCGCTTTTCGAATTCGCCTTTGACGCTCGCGCCCGCTTGAAGTAGGCCCATATCTAAACCATAAAGTTCTACCCCTTTAAGGTTATCAGGCACTTCACCTTGTACGATTTTTAGTGCCAGACCTTCAACCACGGCGGTTTTACCGACACCAGGTTCGCCGACAGCGATAGGGTTGTTTTTACGACGACGTGCAAGAATATCAACGATTTGGCGGATCTCTTGATCGCGGCAGAATACTGGATCGATCTCGCCTTTACGTGCCTTGCCAGTGAAGTCGGTGGTGAACTTGCTGAGCGCTGAACCTTCTTCACGAGCTTGTGTCTTTTCAGATGTTGCCACTTGTGCTTCAAGTGAATGGCTAGTCAGTTCGCCAAAATTACGCTTCAAGCTGTCCGCACTGATATTGTCGAGAAGGTCAGAGTAGCTATGCTGGCCGTAACGGAGTGGGTTGCTGACTAGAGTCAATAGTAGCGCACCTGAGCGGATCTGCGTTTGTGATAAGTCTAAAGAAGACACTAGCCAGCTTTCTTGTAGCCATTCGATCAACAAAGCAGAAAATACAGGTTTGCCACCATTACCTGTTGGGCTTGTATCTAAAGTAGAACGAATAGATTGACGTAGAATGTTTTCCGAACAGTCAAAGTGTGCGAGTAGAACGTCGAAATCACTGTTTGGTCTTTCAAGTAAGCTTAACAGTAAGTGTTCAATTCGAACTTCGTTAGCCTTTTCTGATACAGCTAGAGCTGCTGCGTCTTCTAGCGCGACTTTTGCGATAGGGTGCAGACGTTGTATTAATGAAGAGAGATTAATATTTATCATTGTCTTTATCGAGCTTATGGGTTGTTTAAAATTGGCTCGATTATACTAAATATTAAAAATAGTTTTTTTTGACAGACTATTTTAACCACTATTTTATGGTTGTTTTTCAGGCGATATTGATTAGATCAAAACCAAATTTGATATATGTAATAGTCACTATGATTATTGTGTTAGTTATTCTGTCTTAAATGCCCGTTAATAACGCTTTTTTTACTCGATTGCCTATCGTTGTTTTATCAAAATGGATAAGTAACAATAAATTGTTTGCTGAACACAAGAAGTTGTGAAATTTTCCAATTTATTGAATTGATAAGGTTATCTAATAATAAGATAAACACTTTAAGTTATTGATTTATATAGGTTGTAAAGTTGGCACGCTCTTTGTATTAGGTTAATAGCGTCGCGGTTAAGCGATTTGGTAAATTTAAATAAATTAGAAGGAATACAAGATGCCAACTCCTGCATATATGTCTATCACAGGTGAAACTCAAGGCGATATCACAAAAGATGCTTACTCAGCTGACTCAGTTGGTAACTCTTGGCAAGAAGCTCACGTTGATGAGTTCCTAGTTCAAGAACTTGATCACGTACTAACTATTCCACGTGATCCACAAAGCGGTCAGCCAACAGGTCAACGCGTTCACAAGCCAGTAATTGTGACTAAAGCACAAGACTGCTGTTCACCGCTTCTATTCAACGCACTAGTTTCTGGTGAGAAACTACCTGAGTGTAACATCAAATTCTACCGTACTTCTGTACAAGGTAAGCAAGAGCACTACTACACAATCAAACTGATTGATGCTCTTCTAGTTGATATGCAAACTCGCATGGCTCACTGTCAAGATGCTGCAACTTCTGACCGTGTAACTGAAGAAGTACTTAGCTTCACTTACCGCGCAATCGAAGTAACTCACGAAGTTATGGGTAAAGGCGGTAACGACGACTGGCGTGCTCCACGCGAAGCGTAAGCTTGTCTTACCAAACGCTAAGGGCCAACTTATGTTGGCCCTGATCTCATTATTTGTATCAGGTAAAAGGTATGACAATAGACGTAGAATTTAAGTTTGAAGTTCAAGGCAGTGAGCATGAATTTCGTGTTGAAAGTTTTCAAGTGAATGAAGAACTGTCTAAAGACTTTCAAGTCAGCCTCTCATTACTTTCACTTGATGCTGATATTACATTTGAAGAACTTATCCGCAAACCTGCACTGCTGACTCTGTTTGGTCAAGGTGTGGGTTCTGCTCGTTTTTTCCACGGTGTGGTCAATGAGGTTCGATTCCTTGGCACAGGCCGGAGGTTCTCTCGTTACCAGATTATTCTGGTGCCACAAAGCTGGTTCTTGACCCAACGCCAAGATTGTCGCATTTTCCAAAATCTTGCGGCTCCAGATATCATTTCTCAAGTCTTGGACGACGCGTCTGTTACTGACTATCGTCTTGAATTGTCTGGTGTGTATCCACAAAAAGAATACGTTCTTCAGTATCGTGAAACCGACAGTGTATTCGTGCACCGAATACTCGCTGAACATGGTATGTGGTACTACTACGAGCATACTGAAAGCAATCACACCTTAGTGATCGTCGATAGCAACGATGCCATTCCAGAATTGCTCAGTACTCCGCTTAACGCCTCTTACCTAGGCCCGTTGGTTTATCATTCAGATGCGGGTGGTGTTGCTGATCGGGAACATATTGTTGATTTGACGGCCATCAACCGAGTGAGAACCGGAAGCACCACTTACACCGATTACAACTATGAACAGCCAAAGATCCCACAACAAATGTCGAGTGACGGCACTTTAGATCAGGATCTTAAATTGTTCGACTATCCAGGTCGTTACGTCGACCCAGTGATGGGGCAGGTGCGTGCATCAGAATGGATCGCTGAGCATCAGGTCGATAATAATCAGATCGCCGCGGTGTCGAACATTATGCGCGTGGTGCCGGGTTATAGCTTCAATATTAGTGAGCATCCACGCAGTGCAGTCAATCGTGACTACACCATGCTGTCTGTCAACCACAATGGTCATGATCCCCAAGTTCATGAAGATGAAAACAGTGGTCTGCCGACGCATTACGATAACAGTTTTATTTGCATCCCACGTGATGTGATTTTTAAAGCAAAAAAACCGTCTCCACCTGTAGTTGAGGGGCCTCACACTGCGGTTGTGGTCGGGCCTGCTGGCGAAGAGATTTATACCGATGAACTTGGACGAATTAAAGTTCAGTTCCACTGGGATCGATACGGCAACAATGACGAAAATTCAAGTTGTTGGATTCGTGTGAGCCAATCGATGGCAGCGCCGTCTTGGGGGGCAGTGTACCTGCCGCGTATTGGCCATGAAGTCGTGGTCACCTTCCTTGAAGGCGACCCAGACCGTCCGCTGGTTACAGGCGCTGTTTACCATGGTCTGCACTATCCTCCGTATTCATTGCCAGAGAACAAAACTCGTACCACATTCCGTACCCAAACGCACAAGGGCACGGGCTATAACGAGATGAGTTTTGAGGATGAAGCGAATCAGGAAGAGATTTACTTCCATGCTCAAAAAGACATGGCGACTAAGGTACTCAACAACCGTTACCGCGATATTGGTCAGGATGAGTTCCTTGAAGTGGGCCGCAACCAGACTAACGAAGTTCATGGCGACCATAAAGAAACGATCGATGGTCACAAAACCACTCAGGTGAACAGCACTTTTACTGAAACCGTTGAACAGGATGTGACCGTTACTTATAACGCTAATGAAACACAGTCTGTTAAGAACAACTCAACACTTGAGATTGGCGATAACCGCTCGACTAAGATTGGCAAAAACGACGATCTAGACGTCGGTGAGAACAGCAACCTGGTCGTTGGTGCTTCGCGCTCTGCTGACATTGGTAAAGACGATAACCAAACGGTCGGTGGCGACCTCACTGTTTCAGTAAAAGGCAACACATCGTATAAAGCCGACGCTGCAACTCAGGTGGTCAGTGGTGACAAAATTGTCCTTAAGACTGGTGGCTCTTCCTTAGTGATGAATAGCGATGGAAGTATCAAGCTGACTGGTTCTTCGATTACGGTTGAAGGCAGCGACAAAGTTGTGATTAAAGGTGGCAATGTAGCGATTAACTAATGAAACAACAAATACACCAACAACAGTTTGAACAAGAAACGCAGCAAGCCGAGAAATCGGCTTGCTTTTCCCGTTTTGGCACGATAGTCGGCGTGAATGAAGCAAAAGATAGCGTCAGAGTCGATTTTGAAGGAAACCCATTTGGTCAGCCTCTTTCCGCAAAGCTAGGCCGAGGCTTTACTCGATCAGAACTTAAGTTTGCTATGGATAACAAGCTTCATTGTCGTATTGAGTTCGTTAACCAAGATATCAGCTTACCTATAGTGACGGATGTGTTCTTTTCTATGCTGAGCGAGGATCAAGAGATCATTCTCCGCGCGGAGAAGATGACAATAGAAACCAATCAAGAACTGACGCTAAAAAGTGGTGATACCCAAACTCGCTACAGCGGCAGAGATGGGCGAGTGACGACTGAAGCGAAGTATGTGACTTCGCAAGCAGAAAAAGCGCAGAAAATTCAGGGTGGTACGGTTGCCATCAACTAACCACTTACGCAGATAGAGTATGAGACAAAGAATTACCAAACAACAGCTTAGCTCAGCGTTAAGTGACAGTGATTTAACCCAAGTCATACAAACATTAGATGAGCAAATAGCGCTACTGAGCGATCTGCGCCCAGCATGGCTTGAGTTTTGTCATGAGAAATCAGCGGTCGCGATAGAGTCCTTGTCCTTTCTGTTTAAGCAATGGGTAAGGTTGCATCGCAAAGGTTATCCAGCGACTTCGCAGGACTACCTCCGTTTGGTTGAACGCCAGATGGCAGAGATTAAGCAGGTTTACATCGCCTTCTATAAGCTTCATCCGGGGCTGGTGTACGAGCTAAAAGACACCGCACCAGCGCTTTTCGTTTGGCTGATGTTAGAGCCTGAATTCGAGCCGCACACGGCCTACCTTCTTGCAGCAATAAAGGTGGCTGAAGCCATCGACGCCAATGAAGCTACTCTGTTGCTACTGCACTCCAAACGACACACGCTGGATATCACATTAACGCAGCTTGTCGAGGGCAAAGTCTCAATGAGAAGCTTGTGCTTTGAAGCGTTGCGGCTGCGTCAGACATTAAGTATTGGTTTGGCCAAACACTGGTTGAAGGAAACCTCGCTTGAAGCACAGGAAGTGCATCCGGTGTTAGCCAAGTTTGATGTCGAAGACAGTATCGAGTGGATTAATGAAATCGACAACGATGAACAGTACTTGTTTGAGTTGTTGCTCTGTAAGCATGATCGTGGAACTTGGTTTAGAAAGCGTTTTGGTGTTGAACAGCAAGCGCTGCTCAGTGAGCACGTGGCGACATACGCTAAATTGCTTGAGTTGGTCGAGTTTGACCAGTTTGATCCTAGTCTCGAAATGGCGCCAATCCAGATGGTGTTAACCGGCCGCCCAGACTGGATTGAAACGGCTTTGGAACACCTCATGACGCTGGAAGATGGGCAGGAGGAGTGGTTGTTTGCCCTTTATGTTGTCTACGGTGAGCGCTTCCCGCTCAACCCACATCTGTTGGGGGTTGAGTATCAATGGGAACAAGCGGTGGCGGTGCTTGAAAACTGGTGTGATTGTGGTGAAAGCGATGTCAACACAGCGATTCGACATGGCGTGCCTGTGACGTTTGAATCGAGTGTCCAAGCCATGATGGATCACAATATCCCCGCTAACTACCGAACCTGGATATGGCGTCATCTCTGTATTCATGGTCGTGTCTACATTCCTTGGAATTGGGCCATGCCTGCAATACAACAAAACTGGCTGTTTAGTAAGCTATCTGAGCAATCCGCTGCGATTGAACGATTTAACCTAAGGAATCAGAATGCAACTTTGGGATATTGAACAAGAAACGGAATTGCTAGTAAAAGGTCGCTTCCAGCGTGATCAAAATGGCCACGAAGTGTGGGTGATAGCGGCTAAACGACAATGGCAGCTCAACGAGGGTTCATGGCAAGAGGTCCCGGCTGAGGAGATCTACGATGACCCTGTTTATCTCGGTGAAGCTGGTATGTCGGCGATGAAAGTCGACCATGAGTTTCCAGTATCAAAGCAAAATACCGACGTTTTGGTGTACGGCAAAGCACGCGCTTACGCTAAGCGCCCAGTGACTTATCACGAGTGTCGTCTCCTCATCGATAGTCATATCGACAAGACGATTGCTGTTCATGGTGAACGTAAGTGGGTCGAACACGGTGGTACAGTGACGGTTTCTCATCCAACAGCGTATGTTGAAGCTGAGATTGATTACTCAAGAGCATTGGGTGGGGATGAGCGTAACCGTGTTGGTTGTGGCGTGGCGAAAAGCAGTGCTGAGTTGATGGCAATGCCAGTTCCGTCAGTGTTTTATCCTAATGAAGAATGGGCACCTAACACCAAAAACTTGCGCGTAGCAGGCCTTGGGCCTATCCCGCCCTTTTTTACTCAGAGGGTTAAGTACGCTGGGACATTTGATGATGCTTGGCAAGAGCATAGACGCCCCTTATTGCCAGAAGACTTTAACCCGAAGTTTTACCAATCTGCCCCTGAAGATCAGCAGTGCAATGGCTTCTTAGAAGGTGGTGAGCGCCTGATGATGAGTGGTTTCTCTCATGACGACGTGTTGGCTTTTCGCATTCCGGCTGAGAAGTATGTCGCTGTGGCCGATTTTGGTGAAGAGAAGCTAAGCGCTGCTATGGCAATGTACACACTGTTTGTTGATACTGAAGAACAACGTCTTACGATTAGCTACAACGCTTCATTCCCTTGTCAGGGCAAAGAACACCTGCTGGTGTCTTCCACGATTTCTAAAGCGAGAGAAAGCGCATGAGTAATGTATATGGTCGATACGTTCTTGATGTTGATGTATTGACGCCAATGGGCATGAACCTAGATATTTCACTCGCTGTCGCCAAAGCTGACCTTGCACGATTCAATCAGCAACCCGCTGAAAATGGTATCGATAAGTTTACTTTCGCTAAAGCGGACTTTATTAAAGCAGACAAAAAGCAAGAAAGGGTAGTCGAAATGATCGATTCGCTGCTTTCTTCTATGTTAGCTAAGCTACCCAAAACGCTTAGGCCTGTTCCCGTGGTGATCTCTGTCCCTGAGTCGACGGATAATAACCGTCTACAAGCTTGGGTAGAGGCGAGTAAACACGCCAAATGGTTGTCAAAGATCGACATTACCCATATCGGCGGACCGCGTTTTATCCATGATTCCCTGACTATCCTAAACCAGCAAGATGCGGTTCTTTGTATCGCGGTTGACTCTTTATTCAGTGAGTTAGCCCCACTTATTGCCGATGACAATGTGCAAGGAAGTCAAAATCCATGGGGGTTGATCCCCAGTGAAGGTGGTGGGGGTGTCATTTTCACTAAGAAAAACATTGTTGACACTCTCAAGTTAAAGCCCGTTGCATCGCTTGACTACTTTGTGGCTGAATGGAACACGTCGGATCGCAGAGGTATGATGCGCTTGGTTCGCAAAGCTGGAGCGGCTTTTGAACACTTAGGCTATATCTATTCTGACTTGAATAATTCTCGACATCATACCGAGGATTATGGCTTTGCCCTCGGTGCAAGAGCAGAGAAATTCACTAACCCTGATCAGCCTGTGCTTATCAATGGTTTATGGGGAACATTAGGGCAATCGTCTGCGATGGCTTTGCTGTGCAGCTTCTCCCAAATGCATCCTTCATCGGACCCAGCTTGCTTGTTTATGTATGGGCTAGATGGTGATCGCGGTTTATTAAGAATATCTCGGTGTGAAGATGCTTAATTGGTTCAAATCTACTAGATGGTAGATCAATTTGAATAAAAAGTGTTGCTCTAAAACCGTCAAAATAGAAACACGTAAGGTCGGTTCTACAGTCATTATGCCTAAATTGATAGGGATAGTGGGCTTTTTATTTTTATGCGGTTGAAAAGCAATATTTAAACTAATTATTATGCTTCCCTAGTTATTATTATCATTTGGCTAAAGAGTGGAACGTGTCTGATCAAAATGGATCAAGCGACAGCTATATCAATCAGCTAGTTCATAAAGCGATTGAGAGAAAAAAACAGCTAGAGCTGCAGGAAGCGCAGAGAAACAAGCCCAAGTTGGAATATGTTTTATTCTCACAATTCGACGTGCTTGAATCTTTTCCTTCAAAAAATGGCAATACAACCTTATATCACCTAGCAAAACAAGGTGAGCCTGATAAACAGGTGTGTTGTAAAGTTGCCAATGAAGGTACTTCTAGCCATGAACATTCGTCACTGATTAGTGAAGCCAGTAAGCTTGAAATCTCTCAGCATCCAAGCGTAGCTGATTTTATTAAGATCGGTAACGAGTTTGATCGCCCCTACATCATGTATGAATGGATACATGGTGAATCCTTAGCTGAAAAAATAGAAAGACACTCGAAGAAGGGCTTCCGTCACGATCATATCGCCTGGCTGATTTATCAGCTTGCTGGTGCGCTGGAGTACATGCACACCCGAGGCGTATGCCATCTAGATATTAAGCCTGCCAATGTGCTGGTGGCTGAAGATGATAGCGTCAAACTGATTGATTTTGGCGCAGCTCGTTACACTGAGGAATCGCAGGGCCCAGCAGAGGTGAGTATGAATTACGCCTCACCTATGTATGTCGAGAGTGGCGTAGCGAAACCGCAAGATGACGTTTATTCATTGGCCCTATTGACAGGTCATCTCTTCCTCGGCTCGTCTTACGGCGACGTTTGGCGTCAGTTGTTGGGACAAAACAAGCGTTGCCAGCTGATCCCGAAACATGTTTGGTCGCTGCTTAAAAATGTTATTAACAAACCTCGCTCCCATGGTTACACGGCAATTTCATTTGCACAGGCATTGGCCCGTATTGATACGCAGGCGTTAAAGTCGGATAACAGTGCGCCTATTTTTTCAAATCTTAGAAATGCCGATCTGGTACTGACGCAGCACAGCGTGAGTGACAAATTTGCCTTCGGTCGATTTAAGTATTTGGAAGCGACGTTAGTGGCTTCGGTTCTTCTGGTAACGGGGACTTACTTTTACGATTATATGCAGCCCGAGTGGAAGCCTTCAGCCAAGCCTGGCTTTAGTGAATCGAGTGCCTTGGTCAATACCATCAAACCGGCTCAAACTGCATCATTTCTTGCACAACCGCCGTGGAAGGTTGAGCAAGCATTAAATGACATGTCGAATGATGTCGTCATGATGGCTCCTTATCAGGATGCTTATCAAGTGCAGCAGACCAAGCTACTTACTGTTTATCAGCAGAATGAAGATGCATTGAACTTGAGGCGTGAACTTGCGGGTAATCTTCCTCTGGTGCTCAAGGAGATGCGTTCGCAACTTGTTTCGCTTCATGCAAGTTTGAACAATGATGGCGTATTGTTTGCTAAATCCGAGCGTTCATTTAACAAGGTGATGTCAAACCTGAACACATTAACGGTTGAAGCGCAAAAAATGACTAGTTACATGGGTAAACAGGATGCTGAACTAGTCAATTTGATCTTGAGTGGCCAAGCTAGAGCCGTTGATGATTACATGAAGAGTGCATGGGCCAATCATCAGGCTGAATCTTATTACTATAGCCAAGTGTTACCTAGTGCTGTCTTGAATAAGGTTTACGCAACCATTGATGCTAATGCTGAACAGCATTATTACTCACGCGCCATTGAGCAGGCAGAAGCCGCCAAACAGTATTTTGGTAATACTGCCGATTTGAACGCTAAGGTTCGTGCACTCAAGGTTGCGCGTAGCGAGTACATTCTATTCAGCACGGTGACAGAGCAAGTGATTTTCGAGAAGGCGAAGCTTAATTCGTCGCTCAACGATCTCGAAGTGAATGCGCCGAAAAAATTCAGCGAAGTCACTCAATTACTGAATAGCATGGCCAGTGATGCTATCCGCAAGAGTCATAAAAAATCCAAGCCTGCACGAGGCGCGTTGGCGGTCAAACGTGCAATTAGCGATTATGAGCCAGGTGCAAGGAGCTAACGGATGTCTGTTGAAATTAACGCGCTTTTAGAACCTATCAATGAGGCATCACCGACCGGTGAAGATGCCCGCTACGAATTTAGCTTCGAAATGATGGAAGCGGAAGTTAAGAAGTTTGGTTCTTTGTTTGGTGAAACGGTTGACTGGTCAGTGGTTCAAAATCATGCCACTGAAGTGATTACTCAGCATAGTAAAGACTTCAAAGCCATGTGCTACCTGTCGCGCGCTATGGTTGAAAGTGACGGATTAAGTGGTCTCGAAAAGGGGCTCTCACTGCTGGCTGAGTCTTTAGCGCGCTTTGGTGCGGATTTGTACCCACGTCGTAAACGTGGTCGAGACGGCGCCGTAGAGTGGCTTAACCATCAGCTTAAGCTTGCCTTGCCTAAACTGCCCAATGAACAACTGACTTGGCAAGCGTTGTCACAGTGTAATGATCGTGTTGAAGAGATTCAGCGTCACTTTGATGAGGTCTTTCAAGACTCGGAAGCGGACTTCTTTGAACTACGCACTGAGATCAACCGCTTGATGCAATCCGCAAATGTTGACGTGTCACACTCGGCGTCTACTGAGCCAGAACTGGCGCAAGAGCCAGTGGCTACCGAGCCAGCTCCTGCCGAAACTCAACCAGAGCCAAAAGCTGCTCAGGTGACACCTGCACAACCCAAGCCTTCGGTCGCTGCACCGACAAGACGCCCCGCAAAAGAAGTGGACATCGACACCGATTTTTCATCGCCGACGGCGTCGAAGCGTACATTGAAAAAAGTAGCCGAAACCCTATTAAGTGCAGAGCCTGAGTTGGCTTTGTCCTATCGTATCCATAGGCATTTGACCTGGTCAGATATAGAAGAGTTACCAGACCATCAGAATAACGAAACGCCGCTGATCCTTGCTGTCTCGCAAGACAAACAGTCTGAGTATAGAGATAAAGCCAAGCAAGAAAGTGATCTTGATACGATTAAACGTCTTGAACGTACTTTGACGGATGCGCCTTTTTGGCTCACTGGGCATTTCTACGTTTATCAGATGTTAAAAAACCTGAACCTTGAAGAAGCGGCTCAAGCGGTTTCGGAAGAGGTAAAAGCCTTCGCCCAGTCTCTGCCGGGTATTGAAGTGCTGTCATTTAAGAATTCGATTCCATTTGCCAACGAAGCAACGATTGAATGGCTGAATAAAGCGCGTTCATCGGCCACCGGTAACGGGCAGCAAGTACTGCCTAGCGTCGTGGTGCAAGAAGGCGATTTGGTGTCAATGGACGATGTAACTCTCGAAAACTTGGGAGAACGCGTAGCAGAAGTCGCGCAAAACCTTGAACTGGATAGCTCAGGGCGAGGGCAATTTATGCTGCATTTACAAATCGTAAAAGCTTACCAAGCTGTTGGTCTTTATGCGCTCTGTTTGCCTTATCTTGAAAAGTTATGGGTTATCAGGGACGAAATGAGTCTTAGCGGCTGGGAACCACACCTCTCTTTGCAATTAGACGAATTAACTCAAAAAATTCTGAAGCAGCTGTATCCAAACAAGGAATTGCTGCCTGCAAAGTTTGAGGCGTGGGAGTCAATCTATAACTAAACAACACAATTAGATAAGGAACTAATTATGTCACGCGATGGCTCGGTAGCTCCTAAAGAGCGAATTAATATCCGTTACGTTCCAGCGACTGGTGATGCGCAAGAAGACGTTGAACTGCCGTTGAATATGATGGTGGTTGGTGACTTCACAGCACGTGCTGATGAGACACCAATTGAAGAACGTACGCCAATTAATATTGATAAAGACAACTTTAACGAAGTGTTGGAAGGCTATGCTCCAAACCTAAAAGTTAATGTTGAAAACCGTCTTTCTGATGAAGAGGGTGCACAGCTTGGTGTTGATCTAACGTTCAAGAACATGAAGGACTTTACTCCTGAGGCGATTGCTAAAAGTGTTCCAGAACTCAACAGTCTGCTAGAGCTTCGTGAAGCACTGGTTGCACTAAAAGGTCCACTAGGCAACGTACCTGCATTCCGTAAGAAGATCGCTGCTGTTCTTCAGGATGAAGAAGCTCGTAAGAAATTACTAGAAGAACTCAGCATTGGTGAAAACCAAGATGCTGAAAAGGCCGAATAAGAGGATATTATGACAACAGAAGCACAAGCTCCAGAACAAAGTGAGACTCAGGTCGAATCTGGTTCTCTTCTGGATAGCATTCTTACCGAAACACGCCTGAAGCCTCAGGACGAAGGCTTTGAAGTTGCAAAGCGTGGTGTTGAAGCGTTCATTGGTGAACTCTTAAGTAATAAGTCTGCCGAAAAAGTTGATCAGTCTCTGGTTGATTTGATGATTGGTGAGATTGACCAAAAGCTATCAAAGCAGGTCGATGCGATTCTTCACAACGAAGAAGTACAAGCGATCGAATCTACGTGGCGTGGTCTTAAGTACTTGGTTGATCACACGGATTTCCGCGAGAACATCCTTATCGAACTGATTTCAGCTAAGAAAGACGAAATGCTGGATGATTTCGAAGACGCTCCAGAGGTTGTAAAATCAGGCCTTTACAAGCAGATCTACACACGTGAGTACGGTCAGTTTGGTGGTAAGCCAGTTGGTGCAGTAATCTGTGATTACCAGCTAACGTCTTCTAGCCCAGATATCAAGTTGATGGAATACATGGCGAACGTTGGTGCAATGTCACATGCGCCGTTCATCACGTCTGCATCTTCTCAGTTCTTTGGTTTAGACAGCTACGAAGAGCTGCCAAACATGAAAGACCTGAAGTCGGTATTTGAAGGTCCTCAGTACACGAAATGGCGTGGTCTGCGTGAACATGAAGATTCACGTTACCTAGGTCTGTGTACGTCGCGTTTCATGCTACGTAACCCTTATTCAGTTGAAGACAACCCAATCAAAGCATTTGACTATGATGAGTTGGTAACAGACAACCACAACCACTTCTTGTGGGGTAACTCAGCGTACGCGATGGCATCTAAGATCAGTGAGTCTTTTGCAAAGTACCGCTGGTGTCCGAACATCATCGGTCCTCAAAGTGGTGGTGCTGTATTTGACTTACCAGTTTACAACTACGAGTCAATGGGACAAATCGAAACTAAGATCCCGACAGAGATCCTTGTTTCTGACCGCCGTGAGTTTGAACTTGCAGAGGAAGGCTTTATTGCGCTGACTATGCGTAAAGGTTCTGACAACGCAGCGTTCTTCTCTGCTAACTCAATTCAAAAGCCTAAGGTTTACGCGAATACGCCGGAAGGTAAAAACGCAGAAATGAACTACAAGCTGGGTACTCAGCTGCCATACATGTTCATTATCAACCGTCTTGCCCACTACATCAAAGTTCTACAGCGTGAGCAAATTGGTTCGTGGAAAGAGCGTTCTGACCTAGAAATCGAACTCAACAAGTGGATTCGTCAGTATGTTTCAGATCAGGAAAACCCGCCAGCAGAAGTACGTGGTCGTCGTCCACTTCGCGCTGCGAAGGTTGAAGTATCTGATGTTGAAGGCGATCCGGGCTGGTACAAGGTATCAATGTCTGTTCGTCCACACTTCAAGTACATGGGTGCGAGCTTCGATCTGTCTCTAGTTGGTAAACTGGACCAGTAATCAGAGCATATGTTTAAGTTTCGAGCGGTCAGTTTTTCTGACCGCTCTTTTTAGAGTTCAGTATGGAAAAAGGTTATCGCTTACTCGAACGCATTGAATTGGGTGAACCCAAGAATTGCTACGAAAAAGTTGTTTCTCACAAACATCTTATTGAATCTATTCACATTCATCTCGCTGACTTGCTAAACACGCATGCCGGGAATGCAATGATAGACAATGATTATGGTCTTCCTGACTTTAATGATGTCCTAGCCAGCCAATCAAACTTGGTGCGTCATATTCAGCAGAATATTCGCGAGACCATTGCTAAGTTTGAACCTCGCTTGGGTGATATCGAAGTCACGTATCGACAGGACTTCCATAATCCCTTGCAGCTGAGTTTTGGCATCACCGGTGAGGTTTCTCACAACGGTGGGCAGGTACCAATGTCTATCAATGTGTTCATGGGCGTTGATGGCCAGTTCAACGTGTAAATTCAGGAGAAATCTTCGTGAGCAACAGTAAATATTTCCAAGATGAACTTTCCTATCTTCGAGAAGCCGGGAGTGAATTTGCAAAGTATCATCCAAAGCTGACCAACTTTCTCGGTGAAGGTGTCTATGACCCCGATGTCGAGCGTCTGCTTGAAGGTTTTGCTTTCCTTACCGGACGTATTCGCGAAAAAATAGACGATGAATTGCCAGAGTTGACACAGTCATTGATGACGTTGCTTTGGCCTCATTACATGCGTTCTGTGCCTTCGATGTGTATTTCTGAATTCAAGCCACATCTCGGAAGTATGACCGAGAAAATCGTCGTTAAACGCGGCGTCGAGATGGCGAGTAAACCGGTTGAAGAGACAGAGTGCTTATTTCGTACCTGTTACGATATCTCGCTGTATCCTATTACCCTAACGAACATCGAGCAGTCAAATAGCCGAACGAGCTCAAACGTCGATGTGACGATTGCGACCGAATATGGGCAGGAGCTGTCTAGGCTAAAAATGGATTCATTGCGCTTCCATTTACATGGCGAAGTCCATGTGACACGGACGTTGTACTTGTGGTTGTTCCGTTACCTTGATTACATTGAGGTCGATGTAGGCGGTGGGGTCAAGAGAAAACTCCCTGCGAGCAGTATTAAACCTGTCGGTTTTGGCGATGACGAAGCCCTGCTACCTTATGGTGCCAACTCTTTTGCCGGTTATCGTCTGCTTCAGGAGTATTTTTCTCTGCCAGAGAAGTTCATGTTTTTCGACGTGACAGATTTGGATTGGTTAAGTGGTGTGCCTAGCCGTTCTAGCCTCACCATGTCGTTTGTGTTCAAAAGAGCGCTACCTTCTGAAGTTGTGATAAAGAACAAGCATTTACGCTTACATTGTACGCCTGCTGTTAACCTTTTCGACATAGATGCTGACCCAATCCGTCTCGAACATCGCCGCAGTGAGTATAAGGTTCGACCACAAAGCTCTAATCAGGATCACTACGAAGTCTACTCGATTGAGAATGTAGAGACTTGGAGCAAGAGTGAGCGAACCCGTAAGAAGCTAATCGAGTTTGAATCGTTCGAACATCAGGTGAATCAGCGTGATAAGCGCGAGTTTTATAAAACTAAGGTTTCAGAACGAATCAGTGGGCGAGGTTTGGAGCGTTATATTTCTTTCCATACCCACAACAGTGATATCGCCGATCTGGGCTCCGAAACGGTGTTGATGAAGTTAACTTGTAGCAATGGTGACCTTGCTGAGCGTTTGTCTGTTGGGCATGTGGAAGACATGTCACCTAACTCTACTACATTCGCGAGTTTTTCCAATATTACCAAACCGACTCAATCTGTGAGCCCACAGGTTAATGGTGAATTGCAATGGCAGTTGATCGCTAATATGTCGCTTAACTATCTATCACTCGCCAACATTGATGTACTTAAAGTACTATTGTCTACCTATGATTTCCACTCTAGGGTGGATCGTCAAGCTCACCGAGCGTCGATACAACGTCTTGATGGCATCAAAAAATCAGAAATGAAACCAGTAGATCGGGTGTTCCGAGGTACTGCAATTCGAGGAACACAGTTTACGTTAACGGTTGACTCTGCACATTTTGTTAACGAAGGTGATATGTTCCTATTAGTTAATGTGTTGAACGAGTTTATCCGTTTGTACTCAAGTTTAAACTCGTTCACTGAGCTAGAAGTTTTCGATGAGAAAACGGGTGAAAACTACCATTGGCCTAGTCTGGCTGGGCAACAGACGGTTCTATGATTACTCAAATTGAACACAAAACTCATGAGTTTGGCTTTTTTCAAGCAGTATCACTGCTGGAAAAATACTATCAAGCTCAAACAGAATTCGCTTATAACGGGATAGGGCAGAACAAGTACGTTTCGCAAGAACATATTCGTTTCAGTGTTTCGCCGAGCTTGGCCTTTCCGAGAAGTGATATCGACTATGTGTCGCATTATGAAGTAGACGGTAACCCTTATTCACGAGTAGAGGTGACTTTTCTTGGTCTTCATGGTTCAAGCTCCCCTTTACCTTCTTCTTATACCGAGAAACTGGCTGGGCGTGAGGATGAAGAAAACCCAGTAAAACAGTTTTTTGACTTTTTCCACAATCGCCATATTTCGTTGGTTTATCGGGTTTGGAAGAAGTACCGCTACCACATTCAATATCAGAGTGAAGCCAAAGATCCGTTTTCTGGACGGATGCTACACCTACTTGGCTTGTCATCAGTTATGCAAGAAGCCGAAGTCAGTGAGCTGGACAGAGCAAAGCTTCTTTCATACGTAAGTCAATTATCCACTCGGACACGTTCTCCGAAATTGATATCAGGCATTGTGGCGCACTACTTTACTTTGGATGATGTGAATGTGGATGAGTGGATCTACCGCCGGGTCTCTATCCACAAGTCGCAACGAAACAAGCTGAATCACGTCAATTGCGTGCTTGGACAGGATCTGCACTTGGGAAAAACGGTGCCGGATTTGGTGGGTAAGTTTCATCTACGTATAGAAGATATAGATTTTTCAACTTACCAAACGTTTCTGCCGGGTAGAGAGAACTACAAGACTTTAATAGGCTTAATGCAATTCATCTTACGCGATCCGCTGGCATGGGATCTGATTATGAAAGTTCGGCTTGATACCATCCCTAAAAATGAACTGGGACAGGGTGAGGGCAATTTACTGGGTCAGACGATATGGTTGGGCGACCCAGGTACAAAAGATGCCTCAATCAAACAAATCGGCCAGCTTTAACAGTAATAAAAAACCCGCATCCGCGGGTTTTTTTATATGTCTTACACAAACCTTGACAAAGGTTAGCGTCGGATAGGTTGATGTAAAACCACTGTGTTGTTGAGTGACTGAATGCCGCTAAACGACTCTATTTCATTACACAGGGTATGTATCGACTGAAGATCCGGCGCTTCAATGAGAGCAATAATATCGTAAGTACCACCAACAATACTGGTTAGTCTCACCTCAGGAAGCTCTTTAAGTGCTTCCGTGACATCATTTTTCTTGCCTTTTTCACATGAAATCAGCAAGTAACTGGCTGCGTTACCGCTTTCTTCTTCCACTCTGATCTGCGCAGTATAGCCTTTAATAATACCGGTTTTTTCCAGTCGGCTGATACGTTCAGCGACGGCGGTACGCGACAAGCCAATGTTTCGCGATAAGTTAGCGATTGACTCTCGGCCATTAGACAAAAGAGTAGATAGAATTTTCCGATCTAGTTTGTCTAAACCCTGAAGGTTAGTAGTTGACATCATATATCCTGCCTTACGTTGTTTTTATATGTATATTTTATAGGTTGATGGTTTCGGGTAGAGAGAAGTTATACAGCTCCGCTAAGGTAAATGGATTCCTTTGAGAGAGTGGCTTCACTCGTAGTTTCAAGTCACGACCTGAAACGGTAATATCACTAACAAAACTTCCATCATGTTGATTCGTTAGTGTGGATTGGCCTAATAGCCTGTAGATTGCCCACTGGCCATTCTTGCTTAGTACGTATTGTTTGCCCTCATCAGTTACGTCTTGGATAGTAATACTCACGTTGAAGTCGCCGCTCTTAGGTGGCCATTCCAGTTCCCTAATGCGACTTGGACCGTGGTAGTAGCTCATTTGAGAATCTGCGACTTTCACGGTTGCACGAATAGCGCTAGAGTCTAAGTCGAGAATCTTGGTACTAAATGGTATCGAGACACGGTTGGTACTCTTGTTGATTAAAGTGTCGCGTATCACATTGTAGTTTTTAAGTTGAACCAGAAGTTCTGGTGTTAATGGCATGGTTTCACCATCGACACGCTTTGGTGTCCAAAGGTTAGTATCGTAAAACGATGCTAGATTGTTTTGGACGAAGGTATCAATTATGCCACCTGTAGCGAATAACAGTTCAAAATCTTCTAGTGCAATCTCTTCTTCAGCATTTAAATCGAATGGATACTTGTTCAGAGCCAAATCACGATACTTTGTATAGACATCACTATACCATTGAGTTTGAACGCCTTTAGCTGACTCTGTGATCATCACAGACCAGCTTTGCTGAACCATTCCTAATAACCAGCTACGTACAGGTTCTGGTGATTTTTGTGCGATCTGTTTCAAACGAATAATTGGATCGGCTTCTGAGCTTTGCATGCGTGAGCGCGCTGCCAAGAGCGATGCCATTTGTGGATCCGGTGAGTCAGCGATATCTTTCATGTAGGTTCGCAAACGGCTCAACGCAGTCACAATTTCATCCCAAGGAGTAGGGGAGTTAGGCGTTTCGTTGATCTGTAACTGGTTCAGTTGAAAGAACGCTTGTTCGACACGCTGCATTAACAGGTAGTCAGGTTGAACAAGCTCTTCTGCCGAATCTGTGAGTTTGTCGATCGCTTCTGTGGCGACTTTTGGCAATTTGTTTGCGAGCAGCTCTTTTTCGCCTACTGGAGAAAAGTGAGTATTTGAGTAGACTTGTTTCAATACCGTGGTCAATGGTGAAGATGGACCAGAAACCAGATCGATAGCGTTGGTCAAATCGCCAATCGAGTCGTATTTTTTCACCTTAAGTTCACTCAGCGCATTGCGCCAGTAACTAATGTAGTCGTCGGTGTATTTTTTACGGATTTGATCTTTAAATGCTTCATGCTCTTCTTTGGTTGGCGTGACATTCTTAGATAGACCCAATACCCAGTTGTTGGTGATGACATCTTTTGACATCAGATCAACACGAGGACGATAGAAAGTGCTGAAACCAGTTGCGGTATACACTTTGCTGATATCAAGGAGCTCTTGGTCGATTTGATCATTAAAGATGTTATTGAAGTCGAAACCAACAGCGCGTTCAATGTTCAACGTGCCCAAGTCTATAGTGTTTGCTTGGTTGATTAACTGCGCATAAACCAAGTCAACGTTTGATTGTGACAATAGGCTGCGACGAGTAGCGCGTACGATGCCCATGTTGATATTGACCGGCTCGAAGTCTGTTCTGAAGTAAGCATTAAGAAACTTCATCGCGTCATTGACTTGTTCTGAGTTGCCAATCACCTTTGAAAGAGTTAATTGAGTCTGCGCCGTCATAAAGGGCAAATCACGCTTGCTCGGTTCTTTCAACATTAAGTATCCTTTTAGGACAGGAAGCGCTTGAATCGGCTTGTCTTGGTACTTAGTTAACTGAACACGATACGATTGTTCGATCACTGGTATCAATTCTTGCTGAATTGACTTCAGCAGTGTTCGATATGCCATCTTGGTTGTTGGCTCTAGGCGGCTGACATTAAGGGATACTAGTTCTTGGTCTAGGGCCTCACTACCTTCAACCCATGCGCCATACACTGGCTGAATCTGAGCAATGGCACGAGCGAGTTTATCATCAAGTAAGCGACCTGAGTTTGCTGCTCGATCGTCAGTCTCAATGTTCAATAGCTGGTAGATAACTCTTAGATTGCTGTCTAGTGTCGTACCAAGCATGTATGCTCCGCCCGCCAAGAATACGATAGAAGCCACCATAGCCAATCGGCTCTGGCGCAGTATTCTCTTCAGGTAGGTTTTGTTCTCACCAGCAAAATCGGCTTCTGGTAAAATTTGAGACTCGACAAGAAAACGCGTGAAATACGGTATTTCAGATAATTGAGTGTGCTCAGACGCGATAATAGGCAAGTTAAAGTAAGTACTGCAGCTTTTGGCAAGTAAGTTGTACTTTCTTCCCCCTTGCAGGCAAGAAGAAAAAAACATCTCTCGTAGATCAAGAAAGTATGCCCCGCGGTTGACTTCACTTAATCTCTGAACGACATACTCGATCTCTTTCTGACAGATTTCCAACTGTTTTGGGAATGACAGAATGGCTTGTTTTTCTTTGGTGTCATTAGACTGAGAAGTTGAGTCTAGTGCGTTTTGCTCAATGACTTTGACTAAGTTGTTGAAGCTATCACGGTAGTAGTCAACTAAGATACCTTTCGAATCCTTAAGTGGGATGGATAGATATTCGACATTGTGTTTTAGAGGGCTAAGCTGCACATACTCTTTGAAACCTTGAAGCTTATCCAGCTTCGACATCACCATGTACACAGGCAGTGCCGTATTGGTGCGCTCGCAGATAGAGGTAATGCGTTCAATCAAAGCGGTAAGAGCGTAATCGACCTGTTCTTCTTCCGAAATAATCAAAAACTCTATGTCTGTAAAGAACAAACAGCCAGCAAAGGGTTTACGTGGGCGATTTCGAATGACCTCCGACACCATCGCATCCCAGAGCAGAGAGTCAGCGGCGGAGACTTCCTGGAACACTAAACGCTGGTCAGGTTTTAAATAGACGGCTTCGTCAGATTCATACCATTCGAAAAAGTCGTTTTTTGTCGAACGAGCAGTATCAATCGATTTGATTGCATTTGAACTGAATAGGAACTGCTTCTTACCCGCTGATTTGTTACCAATCATCAGATAAATTGGTTTTTTCTTGGAGCTGATTAGCAATGGTCTCAAGACTAAGCTTAAAGCTTCTTCTTCTGTTTCTAGTTGCTGTTCTCTGCTTTGTTTTCTCTTTTTAACGAAAAGAACGATTTGATAAGCACAAAATGCCAAAGCAATGATGCCAATACCGAAATATAAGATAGTCTCAGAAATGGTATCTGGGTATAACATATGTAACGCTGTTAAAACACCGACTAAAACGATAGCAAGTAGCGAAGATATGAATATCGGATGACGTATTATATTTTTTAACATGGTTATTCTGCCACTACTTGGTTTAATGCTTGACTCTCATGCGACGCTTTTAATTGAGCGATCTTATGCAAGTAAACGTTGATTAAAACTAATGAACGGTCTAGTTCATCGGTGTTGTTTGACTTTTCTGCATATTCTATTCGCCCCAACAATGGGAATAGAGAATTACTGTATTGATAGGCGAGCTTAGTATTCTTGTCATCAGAATTTAGCTTGAGATTAGCAATCGCGGTCCTCGCACGTGAAAATCGAGTGCTGATGTCGAGAAAGTCTTTTTCTAACTGGTTTTTCACTCGCTGAAGCTCTGCTGATAAAACCTGAACCGATGATGAATCAGCATAAAGCTCAGATAGATTGTTAGTAATGCTAATTAAGCTTGATATCTGGCCAATTTTTTCAGGTGACTTATCTAGGTCATAAACCATTGCATCAATTGTGCTAATTAAGGGATCCTTAAGGTTATTTAGAGTATCTTTGTTCTCTAGACTTAAGCTCTCAGTGACTTGAAGGATGACTTGAATATTGTTTGATGCGATCCGTTGTTTGTAGCTGTTTAGCTTTTGGTCTTTGTGCAGATAGTAAGCACTTAAAGAAAATAGAAACAGCCCGACAACAATGGCTACTGTCCATACGGCAGAGCGACTTTTTTCTACTTCTGTTTGAGCCTGGACAGGCTTTTCTGCGATTGGCGGTTTTACGTTAACAGTAATACCACCGGGTGCCGGTACCTTGGCTGCATTTTGCTCTTTCGCTTGTTGCCGTGCCGTTTCTTTCTTATCTTCGAGTTCTTTAATTTCTTCGATGTATTGGCTAAAGAGTCTGCGAATTGTACCTAACGACGGTGCTTTGTGACCGTAATGCAATCTCAGCTCTTCTTCTAATCTTAGGCAGACTCTATGCCCAGCTTCGAGCATAGCGCGGTCTTCAATACCGACTTTGAATTGTTTAGCTCGTCTCTCTGCGTGTTCCACTAGCCATTCAAAGGCGCCCATTCTTGCACTGGTTTTAGACACTTCAGGGTATGACGATGACCAATAGATAACGCACAGATCTAGGATGGAATTTAAGCCATCAATAAATCCGTTTAAGCCGTCATTGTGCGCAGAGGCGACGGCATAGTAACAACCGCAGCGTAAATCTTTGCTTTTGTTCTTGAGAATATCTTTGGAAAGCTGCTGGACCTTTTTCCATGAGACGCGACCAGTAACTTTGTTAATATTATTAATCTGACGCTTTATTTCCTCAAACTCTTCGAGATTGTTTGGGTTTACTCCACAAGGAGTGAGCTCGTCCACTGGCCGCCGAGCAAAGTCTGAAAAGTACATTAAATCCTACCCAAATGACATTAGTTATAAAAATGTATCCGCACTTCTGATCGTTTCTTATTTAATAATGATTAATTATCAAGGGGTGGATTTTACGTGGGAGAAAAGTAATTTGTAGATAAGATATTGATTAAAACTAGTTAAAGTTTATTAAATGTGACGACTATCCGTTACTACTAAAGTTTAATTGATAAAACTATAATTTAAGGAGAATGATAAATTTACAGTATGATTAACTAAGCGTCATTTTATAAATTTTTTGATTACAATTTTATCTATATCTAGTGCCCCCGATCTCTTTAGGTTTATTTGGCCCTTTGGTTGAACTTTGAGCAACCGTTAAAATGTCCGTTTTGATAGGAGAAAAGAAGTTAATACTAGTCGAATGCTCTTAATTGCACTGGCATTTTTTTTCGCTATTGAATTTGTTACTTAGCCTGTTATTTTGTTGAATCTTAAATTTATCTTTTGGCTGTAGACCTTTTGAGGAATAAAAGGATGAACAAGTTAAGTCAATTGGGCTTATTAGCTTTGGCATGTACAGTGTCAGTCGCGGCTAACGCGAAAGGGGAGCGCTACGGTGGTTCCATCAACATGCTGAGTATTGACAGCATGGATTACAAACAAGGAGATAGCGGCACGGCGAACGCGATGAGATACGGGTTTGTCCATACTCGACCAATCGATGAAGACAATAACCGCTGGAGATGGTGGCTGGGCTTTAACTACCTCAACGAATCAATTGATGCGCCAGCTAACGGTATTTATCAAGAAACCACAAACTACGAGTTACGTGTTGTCCCTCAATACGCTTTGGGCACTTGGTCAGTATTTACGCCATATATTGGTGCCGGTCTATCAGCGGGTTATAGCCAGTATTCTAATCGTTGGGTAGTGGATAGCGAGGGCTACAAGTATGGCTCTCAACTCGACGATATTGATCAATTTGAAGTAGGGGCGGTAGCGACCATTGGTACGGTTATCAAACTAGGTAGTAACCCAGATGCGCACCTTCAGATTATCCCACAGGCCTCGTACATCCTGCCTGTTTATAACGATGGTCTAGGTGGTGTCGAGTTCTCAGTATCACTGCTATTTTAGAGGATAAGAGCTTTGTTAGAGCGCTTGGTTATAGTCATATCAAAGCATCCTGAAGAGTACACAGGAGCAAAGTTTGTAGAGTTGCCGGAAAGCGGCGGCTCTATTGGCCGAAATCCAGGATGTTCCGTCCCTTTGATAGACCACAATCGTTATATATCAAGTACACATTGCTTGGTTAGTATCTATGGTGACGCTTACTACATCAGTGATGTGAGTACCAATGGACTCATTGTTAATGGGAATAAGTTGCTGAAAAATCAACCTATTCCAATTCACGAAGGGGATAGCATTGTTCTGGGGCAATATGAATTGTCAGTGAGTGTGGAGCGTACTACAAACACAGCTGATATTGCATTTGATATCACGCCTGACCGAGATACTACCGATCCTTTGGCAAACTTGGATGAAGTGCCTGCTGAACTTGAACAGCAAGGTCCATTAGAAGAAATTTTTCTTGAGACTAAGTCTGATGAGTCCGACGCTTCTGATCCAATGACACATTTAGATTTATCATTGGATAAAAGTGAAGACCATTTGATCCGCTCGGAAAACGATGAAATTAATCAGTTTGCGGTGACCAATGAATCCAATCGTCAAATAGCCGATGATAGCCTGAGTGTTTATTCGGAGTTTGATGCGCCAAGCATGATTCCTGAAGACTGGCTGGGCAGCGCGGATGCAGAACCTAAGCGAGTAGAGAAGACACCCTCATCTTTGGCTGGTCAAGCGCAACCTAAAACAACAGTTGCCTCAGTATCGACTCCGAAGCAGACCATGACTTCGGTGCCAAGTGAAATAAAGGTACAGAGTGAGCAGTGGGAAGAAGTCGCTCCAACGACGGATGCTCAATCTCCAGACGTTTCTGAAAAGCCGTTTAGTGTCGCGACTCCTGAACGTTCTGAAAGCGACTTATTGTCGTCATTTAAGAGGGGGCTGGGTGTGACTGATGATGCACTGTTAGAAGCAGATCCTCACTTGTTCGAACAGATGGGAGTCTGCCTTCGTTTGTGTATGACAAGATTACAACATGAACTTGTCGAGATAGAGGAATTAAAACAGTCTCCTACGCCCGCTGAAACAGATTTGATTGGTTTGATGCTCGACCTTAACAAGCAAAGTATGCTATCGCCGAATGAGTTGGTAGAACAAATGCTTGATGAGATTAGTGAGCATAAGTCGTTGTATGAGCAGGCACTGAATAACTATGTGCAGCAGAGTATTAGCCAATATGATCCAATAAACTTTGAGCAGAAAAGCGAAAATAAAGGCTTTTTGGCTAAACAAAAGTTGTGGGATGCTTACAAACTGCATTATTTGGAGAGTTTGAAAGGTGTGCACGGTGTAGGCACCAAGAAACTCGTTCAAGAAAACTATAATCGACTGCTAAAAGAAAAATATGCGTAAACTTATCGTCCTTTTCTTATTCTTCTCCTTAACAGGTTGCTCGATGTGGGACCAGTTCAAGGAGTCGAGCGGCATTACGCCCGAAACGTCATCTATTGAGCTTGTTATTGAAGCTTCTCCCCAGTTGAATATACGTGAGGGAGGGCAGCCTTCTCCGGTCATACTTCGAATTCATGAATTGACTTCTCCGGTTTTGTTCCGAAATCTAGACTTTTTTGCCTTGTTTGAAAATGACAAATCCTCATTGGGTGATGAATACATTAAACGGTATGAATATCAGTTGAAACCAGGCGAAAAAATCCATGAGATGCTCATTCTTGATCCTGGAACCAGAGCCTTGGGCTTTTCAGCGGCTTTTCGCGACATTAACGGTTCGTCATGGAGAAAAGTCGAAATAATTGAGGAGAAGTCGGAGTACTTCTTAAAACTGAAGCTAGAGGGAAGCGAGTTGTCGTTCAACTCTACCCGTGGAATCGAACAAACTTACTTTTAAGGGACAACGAGATGTCATTATATAATCCTGTAGTGTGGCAAGATGGCATGTTCATGAAACCACAGCATTTTCAGCAATTTGACCGTGCTCAGACAAAACTGAGCACAATGCTGTTCGCCAGTAGTTCGCCATTGCACTGGGGTGTGAATCAAATTGAGATTAACACTGAATTATTGACTCAAGGAAAGATCGCAGTCACACGGGCTATTGGTGTTCTTCAAGATAAAACGCCTTTCGATCTGCCTTTGTTGGCCGAGGTGCCAGATGTCAAAGAAGTCGACCCTTCGATTACAGATAAAGTGATTTATCTTTGTTGCCCACTTCCTTCCGAAAGGGAAGAGCTGTTCGGCTCTGACAAAGACGGCGCACGCTATCTTGTTCATCACCAAGATGCTGTCGATGCCGTTTACGCAAGTGAAGATACCGCGAATATTGCTGTTGGGCAGCTTAAATTCCGTTTGATGACCGAAGATGAAGATCGGAGCGCGTACACTGCGATTCCAATTCTAAAAATCGCAGAAGTTAAACCGGATGGCACCGTGGTGCTCGATGAACGCTATATTCCTACTTGTATTGATATCAACGCTTCTCAAGTTTTGAGCAAGTTCACCAAGGAATTTGCTTCCATGCTAAAACATCGCGCGGAGTCAATTGTAGAGCGTCTGGGGACTGTCGATCAGCAAGGTGTTTCGACGGTATCTGATTTTATGTTACTCCAAGCGTTGAATCGCTATGAACCGCTATTCTGGCATTTTTCGAGTGTCGAAGGGGTTCACCCTGAATCTCTGTATCGCATTTTGCTGCAGGCTGAAGGTGAGCTTTCGACTCTGTGTTCAACATCGCGCAGACCGCCTCAGTTTATCGAGTACAATCATGGCGATTTGACCAGTTGTCTGTCTCATACACTGGAGAATGCGAAGCGTACGTTAAGCGTTATGTCTGAACAACGTGCTATACCGCTGACACTTAAGGAACAGAACTTCGGTATTCGTACTGCTGTTATTCCAGATAAGAAGGTGGTCGAGAGTGCGACCTTTATTCTTGCGGTTAAAGCGGATGTCACGCTTGATGTCCTTCATACTCAGTTTGTTACTCAGACTAAGATTGGTTCTATCGATAATATCCGCGACCTTATTAACTTACAGCTTCCGGGGATCGGTATTAAACCAATGCCAGTTGTTCCACGTGCACTTCCTTATCATGCTGGTTACACATACTTTGAACTCGACAGAGCGAGTGAAGAATGGGCTGGTTTAGAAAGTGCATCAGCAATTGCTGTGCATGTGTCAGGTGAATTCGCGAATTTATCCCTACAGTTATGGGCAGTTAGAGCATGAGTTACATAGATAACGATGTAACCGTTGTATTGTTCCAGCCAGAGCCGGGTAAGCCTATGGAGGTGATGCCCGCGCCTGACTTATCGAGAAATATCGCGGTTAAAGACCCGAATATTGAGAAGATGGGTGTCAACCCGTTGGTAGACCAATTTTCTTGGCTTATTGCTAGTCTTTCGTGTATGTCTTCTATCCCGTGGCTAGAAGATCCGATGCCTTTTCGTGAGCAAATCGCGCGCGAAATACGCAAAGGTGAGCGCAAGCTAAACGAAATGGAAGTGGATCGTGCCTCTATATTGGTGATCCGTTATTGTCTTTGTGCCGCAATTGACGAGGCGGTATGTCGTCAAGAGTGGGGAACAAACAGTAATTGGAGCCAAAATAGCTTGTTGGCCGAATTCCACAACGAAACATCTGGTGGTGATAAGTTCTTTACCATTCTCGAACGTTTGAAAGCGGATCCACGTCGTTATCGTTATGTTATAGAGTTACTTTACCTTCTTATTCAGTTAGGTTTTCAGGGCAAGTATGGTCGAGAGGAGCGTGGGCAAGAGAAGCTTGCTGACATCGCCAATACGATTTATCGTCTGATTAAAGATGAAAGATTGGCAGAAAATGAAAAAGTTTCTCTCGTCAACCTCAAAGCGAAATACCTTAAGCAACCTTTGAAGCGAGTGATCCCTCCAAGAGTGACTCTGGGCGTCTCAGCTATCCTATTTTCTATTATGTATGCGGCCACGTATTTGATCATTGATACCAATTTTCAAAACCTAATCTCTAATTTCCAGTAATCGCCTTGTTAATATAAGCAATGAGTCTTTTGCTAAGCCCAAGTGTTACTGCACTTGGGCTTATTATCTTTGAACACAAACCATCCAATTGTTTAAGTCATTGATACATATAAAGGGTTTGGTTGTCTCTAATTGGTATTGTCAATGTATAACGTCATTAAGCAGGCGTTTCAGACACTTCGCAAGGTACGTCAAAGACCAAGTCTGCGACTTTGGTTGGGGAAAGTATGTATTCCTGTGGGATGTGAAAACGGCACGCCATCATTTGGTTAAACATACCCCAGTGATTGAGCAAACACTGCTGATAATCTTGCGTTTCGTCAACCCAGGTTTCAAGCATAAATGGCCCTAGGCTTGCGGCACCATGGGCGAACATTATCATTTGCCATTTGATTTCCCAGATCTTAACCGGAGTTTGAGGAAAGGCTTGGTTATAGTCATCAGCGATACGGTTGACCATATCTTCTAATTCACCTGAGTTATCGATGAAATAGTCGAACAGCGTGTCTTCTTGACGTACCGCGTCGGCGATTAGTTGGATAGGTTGCTTAAAGGTCAACAGATGCGCGAGTAGGCGGACAGAAAATAAATATAGCTTAACGTTAGCGGTAATGTCTTGTGGCATGTGTTCGACGATAGTGCGCATATAGGTTTCCATATAGCGATGGAGACTATCACTGATTTCATACCAGATTTTTTCTTTACTACCGAAGTGGTGCCTGATCAAACTATGCGAAACCCCTGCTTTTTCGCTGATGTTTCGCAGTGACACACGTTCATAGCCGAGCTCACAAAAGAGTGCTGTTGCCACTTTCATGATTGCACATTTTGTCTTTTCTGCATCTTGGGCGCTTCGGCGGCCTTGCTTTCTTTCAGTCATTTTCTCATTCAATTGCTTGTGACGCGGTATTTCTATCAGAAATCGCAGCGCATTTCATCTCATACATCACTTATAAAACAAGCTTACTAAAAAATTATACTGTACATGTGGAAAATAAACATTGATTTCATATGTTTTATTTATATACTGCACGCTTGTGTAGTAAAAATAAAATGAGATCACGACATGATCAAATCTGTATTCAGAATTCAACCAGCAGCAAAGTTGTTTATTGCTGGTGCGATGGGAATGATGATTGCTGGCTGCAATAAAGCCGTGTCAGAAGTGACAACATCCGTTGTGACACCTGTAAAGCTGATGGAAGTACCAGATGTGACCCAAAGCCAGATCGATTCCTTTATTGCTAAAATCGATGCGACTGACCGAGCGACTCTCTCTTTTCAGGTGGCTGGTGAAATCGAGAGTCTTAAGGTCAAAATGGGAAGTGTGGTCGAAAAAGGGGATGTGCTTGCTATTCTTGACCCCAACGATTATCAGCTCGCGTTGGATGCTCGTCAGGCAGAGTATCGTTTAGCATCGACGGCGTTTGATCGTGCTGACCAACTGTACGCAAAAAAACTCATCAGTACGGATGATTTTGACCAGATGGAAACTCAGTTTAAAGCGGCAAAAGCGGCCTATGAGCAAGCCGTGACAGACTTAAACTATACCCGTATTACTGCCCCTTTTGACGGTGTTGTCTCTATTACCTTTGCAAAAGCGCATCAAGTGGTTGGCACAAATCAACCGATCCTAAATCTGATTGATAACAGTGTAATGGATGTGGTTTTCACTGTCCCAGTTACCTACATCGAACAATATGGATTAGATACGTTCAGTGCCTCTACTCTGAGCGTTTCTATGGACAGTCATCGCGACGTTAACATCCCTTCGCAGTTTAAAGAAATTTCGACGCAACCTGACGCTGACACCAACAGTTACCGTGCACGTGTCACGATTCAACGACCACAAGAATTAAATTTATTACCCGGTATGACGGGCCAAGTCCGATTGGTCAACGCTGAAAAGAAAGCAAGGATAAAAATTGCACCTTCTGCTTGGATTTCAAAGCTCGACAATACTGGGCATTTGTATCGATTTGATTCTGAATATCAGACCATCAAGCAAATTCAAGTAGTACTAGATGAAAACGGTGACGTGGTTTCTGGACTGGAAAAAGGTGACCTCGTTGTGGAAGCAGGCGTGGACAAATTGGTTTCTGGCCAGAAGGTTAAAGCTTGGATTAAAGAGGGAGGGATCTGATATGAAATGGTACAAAGTTTCCCTCATCGCAACCTCTGTTTTAGCTCTTGCGGCTTGTAAACCTTCTGTAGAGCACAGAGACAAAAATCCGCTTCGTGTTGATACTTTTGAAGTTGGCTCGCCTCTCACCAGTCTGCACCGAAGCTTTAACGGGCAGGTGATGCCTGCTGAGCTGACCCCGCTATCTTTCCGACTTGATGGAGAGATCTCTTCTATATTGGTTCAGGAAGGTGACACTGTAGCAAAAGGACAGGTCGTTGCCATTCTAGATGATGCTAAAGCAAAGCAAAACCTTACCGATGCACAAGCAAAATACGAGCTGGCACTGAAACAGTTTAAGCGTGGTCAGGATTTAAGATTTAGTAAGATGATCTCAAGTGCCGAACTTGATGAGTTAGGTGCCAATTTCAAACTGGCGGAGGCGAATTTAAACACCGCTAAACTTCGAGTTGTTTACACGCGTCTAAAAGCGCCATTTGATGGTGTCGTTTCAAGCGTCGATAAGCAAAACTTTGAGAACACTAGCCCTGGCGAGACGGTTGTCGCCGTCTATCAAGAAGACAAAGTTTACGTCAAGCTCAATGTATCTGATACCGTGCTCGCAATGCTCAAACCTGAATTGAGCTCAGACAGCTACCAGCCGACGGTGACGTTTGCGGGCCATGATGGCACTTACACCATATCTTATCTTGAGCACACGAGTGAACTGCATCCTGATAGCAAAACGTATGAGTTTTGGTTGTCTATGCCTCAAATCGAGCAACGCGTTTTGCCGGGAACGAGCGCACAAGTCTCGGTTGACTTGGTTAAAGCTGGGCTCAATACCATTCAAGGATATCAACTGCCAATCACGGCGGTCGACACAGGTGTTAATCCACAGGACTTTTTTACTTGGAAGTTGGAAAATAATATTGCCCATCGCTATCCGATTGCGGTGAGCGAGATTAACGGCTCTGGTGCGCTGGTCACCGGAGGCATTAATGCTGGTGACGTGATTATCAACTCTCACTTACGCAAGCTGCGTGAAGGTATGGAAATTAAAGGAGCGCAGCAGTGAGCATTGCGGAGTATTCAATAAAAAACACAGTCATCAGTTGGCTATTTCTGGTCATTTTGGCTGTGGGGGGCTACACGTCATTTATGGATCTTGGTCGCTTAGAAGATCCAGCATTCACGATCAAAGATGCGATGATCATCTCGACATACCCGGGGGCAACCTCACAAGAAGTGGAAGAAGAATTAACCTACCCACTTGAGAAAGAAATTCGCAAGCTGCCCTATATCGATAAGATCACCTCCACATCTTCCAATGGCATGTCACAGATTATGGTTAGTATGGAGATGGAATACGGCCCAGATGAGTTGCCACAAATTTGGGATGAAATGCGACGCAAAATTAATGATCTTCAACCATCGTTGCCAAATGGCGTGAATTCTGTCCAGATCATTGACGATTTTGGTGACGTATATGGCGTTATGTTAATGCTGACTGGTGATGGTTACGACTATATCGAGCTAAAACGTTATGCAGACTATCTAAGTCGTGAGCTGGAACTCGTTGACGGGGTTGGCAAGGTCACTATCTCGGGTGATCAACAGGAACAATTATTTGTGGAAGTTTCTCTCGAGAGACTCGCTGCACTAAATTTGGATATGAACACTGTAGTCGGTTTGCTTAGTCAGCAAAACAGCGTACAAGCTGCAGGTGAAGTGATGGTAAATGGTCAGTCGTTGACGATTCGACCAAACGGCACCATGAACTCGGAACGTGAGCTGGAAGACCTGATTATTCACGGCCGTGATACAGGTAACCTAATTCGATTGAAAGACGTGGCAAGGGTGTCGCGTGGAATACAAGAAAAACCCTCTAATGTAATAACATACAACGGCAAACCAGCAATCAATCTTGCGATCTCTTTTGGATCTGGTGTCAATGTTGTCGAGGTGGGGAATGCGATACAGACCAAGCTGGTAGAATTGGAGAACATTAAGCCAGCAGGAATAGACATCCATTATTTCTACAATCAGTCCACTGAAGTTGATAATTCTGTTAGTGATTTTATTGTCAGCCTAGGGCAGGCCGTTATGATTGTAATTATCGTTCTTCTGTTCGCAATGGGTCTACGTAGTGGTTTGATCATTGGTGCAGTGTTGCTACTGACCGTATTGGGTACATTCATTTTAATGAAACAGTACGATGTGGAACTACACCGTATTTCTCTGGGGGCTTTGATCATAGCCTTGGGTATGCTGGTGGATAATGCCATTGTTGTTGTTGAAGGTATTTTGGTCGGGCTTAAGAAAGGCAAGACTAAGCTTCAAGCCTCTATTGATATTGTTAAGCAGACCCAATGGCCGTTGCTTGGTGCCACAGTCATCGCTATCACCGCATTTGCACCCATAGGTCTTTCGCAAGATGCGACCGGTGAGTTTATGGGGTCTTTGTTCTGGGTGTTGTGTTTCTCACTATTCCTAAGCTGGATCACAGCTCTTACACTGACCCCTTTTCTCGCCAATTTATTGCTTAAGGAAAATGAAACGAATGCTGACGGTGAAGATGTAGATCCGTACAAAGGAATCTTGTTTACCGTGTTTGGCGTATGCTTGAAGTTGGCACTTCGGTTCCGTTGGTTAACGGTCGCTAGCATGGTTGGACTACTAGTGGTTGCCGTGATTGGCTTTGGCATGGTTAAGCAGTCATTCTTCCCACCTTCAAATACCCCCATGTTTTACATAGATATGTGGATGCCAGAAGGCACGGACATTCGTAAAACAGTCGAAGAAACGAAGAAGGTCGAACAGTACATTCGTGCTAAAGATAATGTTGAATTTGTAACCACTACAACAGGTCAAGGCTTGCAAAGATTCGCACTGACTTATCAGCCAGAAAAAAGTTACCAAGCTTATACTCAATTGCAGGTCAGGACAACAGATCGAGAAGCGATGTTCTCGCTGCTTAAGGAACTTGATAAAGAACTCTCCGTTGAGTTCAATCAACCTACGTTCCAGTTTAAGTTGATGGAGTTTGGTCCGTCGCCAGCCTCTAAGATTGAAGCACGAATTACAGGCCCTGATCCTAAGACTCTACGCTCGATTGCGACTAAGGTTGAAGACATTTTATTAGCCGATCCTGGTGCTCGAAATGTTCGTCACGACTGGCGTGAACGAACGAAGGAACTCGTACCTGAGTTTAATGAATCTAAAGCTCGTCGTTTGGGTATTTCAAAAGAAGAGGTATCTAATACCCTGCAAATGGCATTTGGTGGAACACCAATTGGCCTGTTGCGAGATGGAACGCATATGTTGCCGATTATCGCTCGTTTACCTGAAAGCGAACGCGTTGACTTCGAATCATTGGCCAATGTAAAGATTTGGAGCCCCTCATTACAAACGTATATTCCAGTGGAGCAGGTGGTGGATGGGGTACGCCTTCAATGGCAAGAACCACTTATCCAGCGTCGCGACCGTAAGCGTACTTTGACGGTATTAGCTGACCATGATGTATTGGGGAATGAAACGGCTGACAGTCTATTTGCTCGTATTCAGCCTAAAGTACAGGCGATGAGCTTGCCTGAAGGGTACAGCATTAGCTGGGGTGGCGAATATGAATCATCTAAGGATGCTCAAGAAGCATTGTTTGGTTCATTACCTATGGGTTACATGCTGATGTTTATTATCACCATGTTCTTATTTAACTCACTGCGCAAACCACTGGTTATTTGGTTGACCGTTCCGCTATCAATCATTGGCGTCTCTATAGGATTATTGGTGACTGACATGCCCTTTAGTTTTACGGCATTCCTTGGCTTGCTGAGCCTAAGTGGCATGATTCTCAAGAATGGTATCGTTCTATTGGACCAAATAAATATTGAGTTGGAATTGGGTAAAGAGCCTTATCAAGCGATATTTGACAGCGCGATATCTCGTGTACGTCCAGTAAGTATGGCCGCATTGACAACGATATTAGGAATGATTCCACTTGTGTTCGATGCTTTCTTTGGCTCGATGGCAATAACAATCATGGCTGGCTTAGGATTTGCGACGGTGTTAACACTGATCGTCGTCCCAGTATTATTTGCCATTTTTTATCGAATCAAACCACCCTCTGCCGTATCAATTCACTGATAGGAAAACGGTTCGATATTGGCTAACCCGGTAAGTTTTACCGGGTTTTTTTGCGTCTAGATTTTATAAAATAAGCACAGTGTTCGATGATTTCGTTCTACTTTAGTATAAATAACGTCAATTTAAATATATATTAAAATAAACATGGGCTTATGAGTTTAATTAACTACATTGTAGATAGTAATGGATTACATAGTTAAACCAAAGTTTAATAACAAAATGGTTATTTTATCATACCAATGTGCACCCATCGGCAACGAAAATAAATACATCATAAAAGGTGATAAAGACTGATGAAATAGGTGTAAATAAGGAAAAATCAAGTTAAAACAGTGTTTTAGCTATTGCTGATAAAAGTGGTTCTTAATAAATACCAATAAAAAACAACAACTTATAACACCTTAACAACTGTATAACATTACATTCCTTATGAGATCTCGTTCAACATTATGCAACTAAATTAAAAAAGTATTTGAACTGTCATATTAAGACATTAGTTTTAAATAACAGAGCAAGGGCGGAAGGTTCCTTATTTAAATATTATTAATAACGTTGGTTGGTGCTTATTGCTGGCACCGGTTAATGGCAAGTAAATTATTATTGTTGCTATTAAGAATGGAGTCTCTTAATGAAAAAAATCGCTTTGATCACTGGATCTAAAGGCGGAATTGGTTCTGCAATTTCTTCTCAATTGGTTAACGATGGTTATCGTGTTATTGCCACCTATTTTACAGGTAACTATCCGTGTGCGTTAGATTGGTTTAACGACAAAGGATTCAATGAAGATCAAGTTCGCTTGTTCGAGTTGGATGTCACCAATACTGAACAGTGCGCTGAACGCTTAGCTCTTTTGTTAGAAGAGGAAGGGACTATCGATGTTGTGGTTAACAACGCGGGCATCACTAGAGACGGCGTATTTAAAAAGATGACAGCATCGGCTTGGAAAGAAGTTATTGACACGAATCTCAACAGTGTGTTCAGCGTCACACAGCCACTGTTTGCTGCGATGTGTGAAAAAGGTAATGGGCGCATTATCAATATCTCTTCAGTCAATGGCTTAAAAGGTCAGTTTGGCCAAGCAAACTACTCGGCGGCAAAAGCGGGCATGATTGGTTTTTCTAAAGCGCTTGCCGCAGAAGGTGCAAGAAGCGGTGTGACGGTTAATGTTGTTGCTCCAGGTTACACAGGTACGCCTATGGTTGAGCAGATGAAGCCAGAAGTGCTTGAATCAATCAAAGCCCAAATCCCAATGAAACGCCTCGCAACGCCGGAAGAAATTGCTAAATCAGTGTCGTTCTTAGCAAGTGATGCCGGCGCGTACATCACAGGCGAAACCTTGTCTGTGAACGGCGGCTTATACATGCACTAAGGATTAGAGAAATGGAAAAAGTTTATATTGTCGCAGCGAAGCGCACGCCAATTGGTGCATTTGGCGGAACGTTAAAAGATATCTCGGCAGGAAACCTTGGCTCAATTGCGATCAAAGCGGCATTAGAGCAAGGCAATGTTGCTCCTGAACTGGTTGACGAGGTTATCGTTGGTAACGTTGTAGGCGCGGGACAAGGTATGGGTATTGGCCGTCAGGCAGCTCTTTATGCCGGTATTCCTGAATCGGTACCTGCATACACTCTCAACATGGTGTGTGGCAGTGGAATGAAAACGGTGATGGACGCCGTCAGCCATATCCGATCTGGTGATGCTTCCGTAGTAGTTGCAGCTGGTGTTGAGGTGATGTCGCAAATTCCTTTCACTGTTTCTAGCAACATTCGTGATGGCCACAAAATGGGCAACATGAACCTGACTGATCTGCTGATTAATGATGGTTTGACTGATGTTTTTAATCAATATCATATGGGCAAAACAGCCGAAAATGTTGCTCGTGAAGTAGGCATCAGCCGTGAGCAGCAGGATGAATACGCACTGGCGAGTCAAATGAAAGCCGTTGCGGCGATTGAGGCAGGTAAGTTTGTTGACGAAATTGTTGCTGTTGACGTGAAAAAACGCAAAGAAACGATTGTGTTTGATACGGATGAATACCCAAAAGCGAATGCAACCTTGAGTGGTCTAGAAAAGCTTCGTCCGGCTTTCGAAAAAGAAGGCACTGTCACCGCTGGTAATGCGTCGGGTATTAACGATGGTGCAAGTGCCATCATAGTCGCAAGCGAAACTGCGGTTAAAAAGCATGGTTTGCAGCCTATTGCTGAGATTGCAAGTTACGCACAATCTGGTCTAAACCCAGAAATCATGGGATTGGGTCCGGTAGACGCTGTGACTAGAGCATTGAGCAACGCCGACATCACAACAGGTGATGTTAGTGTTTATGAACTGAATGAAGCGTTTGCTGCGCAAGCGCTCGGTGTCATCCACAAGCTAGCGCAAGAACACGATGTATCCGTATCTTCAATATTAGACAGAGCTAACGTCAATGGCGGTGCAATTGCTCTTGGTCACCCTCTAGGTGCATCAGGCAACCGTATTTTGGTTTCCCTTGTTCACGAACTTAACAGAAGTAACGGTACTTATGGTGTCGCTTCCTTATGTGTTGGTGGCGGTATGGGAACTGCAGTCGTTATCAAATCTATCGCTTAAATTCAAATCGAGCCTGAATTTTAGCCAAATTAAAATGGAATTAACCCAGGAGTAAGACTATGTACACTGATTTTTTCAAATCTTTCACAGACCAAACTGAAAAGAGCCTAGAACCATACCTAAAGTTCAACAAACTTGTGACTAAGAATGTTGAAGTCATGACTGAACTTCAACTGAACGCCATTCGCACATACAGCGAAATGGGTCTGACTCAAATGAAAGCAGCCAGTGAAATCAAAGACGTGACGTCTCTAACCGCATTCAACAGCCAGCAGCTTTCAGTTTTAACTAAGCTTTCTCAACAAATGATGGATGATAGCAACAAGCTTCAGTCTATTGCTAAAGAGTTCAAAGATGACGTTGATCAGCTAACAACGGAAAATCTTAAGACAGTGACGCCCGCATAACACTGACTTGTTTGTGCCGCCGCAAGGCGGCATTTTTTCCGATCATAGGAGTAGCAATATGTATCAACACTTCTTTTCGGACTACCTTGTGAAGCTCCAGGAAACCAATCAAAAATGGTGGGAAGATCTAGAACTTAGCAGGGCAGCCGTCAATTCCCCTCTGAATAAAGCAATGCAAGAAGTGAATTTCGAAGATACGACTCAGCTCTTCGAAAGTGTTGCGAACCAACCAGCTGCAATGTTGAAAATCCAAGCTGAATGGTGGCAACAGCAGTTGCAAATTTGGCAAAACGTCGCTCTTGCGCAAAACAGTGAATCCATTGTTGAAGCGGAAAAGGGTGATAAGCGATTCTCGAACGAAGAATGGCAAAATGATGTGTTTTACAACTTCATCAAGCAGTCATACTTACTCTTCAGCAAAACATACCTACAGACAATCGATAGTATTGAAGGCCTCGATGAGAAAGCAAAAGAGCGCATCAGTTTCTTCTCTCGTCAGGCAATTAACGCTATGTCTCCAAGTAACTTCATCGCAACTAACCCAGAGTTGTTGAAGCTGACTCTAGAGCAAAATGGCGAAAATCTGCTGGCAGGTTTAGAACAACTGAAGGAAGATGTTGAATCGAGTGCAGATATTCTTAAGATCCGCATGACCAATAATAACGCTTTTCGCTTGGGCGACGATGTTGCGAATACGGCAGGTGAAGTGGTGTATCGCAACGAACTGTTTGAGCTAATTCAATATCGTCCAATGACTGAAAAAGTTCATGCGACGCCGTTATTGATCGTGCCGCCATTCGTTAACAAATACTATATTCTGGATTTGCGTCAGAAGAATTCTATGGTTCGCTGGTTGCTTGAACAAGGACACTCGGTATTTATGATGTCTTGGCGCAACCCGGGCAAAGCGCAAAGTCAGATAGAATTTGGTGACTATGTGACTGAAGGTGTGGCGAAAGCAGTATCAGCAATAGAGGACATCACGGGTCAGGAACAAATCAATGCTGCGGGTTACTGTATTGGTGGTACGGTTCTGGCTAGTACTATTGCTTACTATGCAGCTAAGCGTATGAAGAAGCGTATTAAGAGCGCGACCTTCTTCACCACCTTATTAGATTTCTCGCAACCTGGTGAAGTTGGTGCATATATTAATGACACCATTGTCAGTGCCATTGAAGCGCAAAACAATGTAAAAGGCTATATGGACGGCCGTTCATTAAGCGTTACTTTTAGTTTACTGCGTGAGAACAGTCTTTACTGGAACTACTACGTAGATAACTATCTCAAGGGTCAAAGCCCAGTAGACTTCGATCTTCTGTATTGGAACAGCGACAGCACCAATGTTAGCTCCAGTTGTCATAACTTTATGCTTCGTGAACTGTATCTAAACAACAAACTGGTACAGGACAAAGGTGTCAAAATTGGCGGCGTTTGGATTGATCTGAATAAAATTAAAATCCCAAGTTACTTTGTTTCAACGAAAGAAGACCACATTGCTTTATGGCAAGGGACGTATCGTGGTGCGCTGAATGTGGGTGGAAACAAAACATTTGTTTTGGGTGAGTCAGGACATATTGCTGGTATTGTTAACCATCCATCGAAGAATAAGTATGGTTTCTGGACCAACGATAGTTTGGATGAGAATGCAGACGAATGGTTGAGTAATGCCACTCACACAGAAGGTTCTTGGTGGACACATTGGCATCAGTGGTTGCTAGGCTTTAGCCCTGAAGAGCAAGTGGAGCCATTCAGCACAGGTAATGAACAGTTCCCTGTACTAGGGCCTGCACCGGGTAACTATGTAAAGCAAGTGCTTCCCGTAAAAGAAGAAGTCACTAGCTAGCGTGACACTACTGAAAAGACGAAAACCCTGAGTGAACCGCTCAGGGTTTTTTTATGGAGTGAGGATCTTACAGGCTATCGGTTAACCAACTCAGATCATTTTTTGTTTGTAATTTCGTTATGCATTTGATTAATTAAACAATATCTATATGAAGGGAGTCGTGATGAAAACAATCGGTATTATTGGCGGGATGAGTTGGGAATCAACAACAAGTTACTACAAACTCATCAACCAGAGCGTCAAGAGAGAAAAAGGGGGGCTGCATTCAGCCAAACTCATTCTGAATAGTGTCGACTTTGCCGAGATAGAAGCGCTGCAACACAAAGGGGATTGGGATAAAACGGCAGTTATTCTTAGTGAAGCGGCGCAGTCACTGGAAAAGGCGGGCGCAGACTTTCTAATCATTGCGACTAACACGATGCACAAAGTGGCTAATCAGGTTGAGGCAGCCGTATCAATTCCGTTGCTTCATATTGCCGATGCGACTGGTCAGCGGCTAGTAGAACAAGGGATCAGCACCGTAGGTTTACTTGGTACGGCCTTTACAATGGAGCAGGCATTTTACAAACAGCGTTTAACCGATAAGTTCGGAATAGACGTTATTGTGCCAAATGGCGTTCAGCGCAGGCTTGTCCATGATGTGATATACGATGAGCTCTGCTTAGGTGATGTTAACGCGCGTTCAAAGCAAGATTTTAAAACCATTATTGAGGATCTTTCCGCTGAGGGTGTGCAAGGCGTGATACTAGGCTGCACCGAAATCGGCTTACTGATATCAGAGCAAGATACCGATATCCCATTGTTTGATACCACTGAAATACACGCATATGTAGCGGTTAATGAGGCGTTAAAGTGAATAAGAATGTTTGGATTTTGTCGTTGTGTCAGGCATTACTGATGACGGGCAATATCCTACTTATCTCTGTGATTGGGCTAGTGGGACAACAAATTGCACCCAGTGAAAGCATGATCACCTTACCTGTTGCTTTGCAATTCTTAGGGCTAATGATTGCTACTATCCCTGCCTCTTTGATTATGGGCAAGTTTGGCCGGCGTAAAGGTTTTAGTCTTGGTAACTTGGTCGGCATTGCTGGTGCTACCGTTGCGACTTATGCCTTGTATAGTGAGCAATTTTATCTTTTTTGTGTTGGGACCTTCTTACTCGGTATTGGCATTGGGTTTGGTACACTGTACCGTTTTGCGGCCATTGAAGTGTGTGAAGAAAACGCAAGACATCGTGCTATTTCTATATCCATGGCTGGTGGTGTGTTGGCGGCTATCCTTGGGCCTAATTTAGCCGTGTACTCACAACACATGACAGGAGATTCGCTTTACGTCGGCGCTTTCATGTCGTTGATCGTTCTTAATATTATGGCATTGTGTTTACTACAAACGATCCAGTTCCCGGCTCATCATACAGGAGCTTCTGAGGATAACGCTGAACCACTGCTTGATATTATCAAAGCACCTAACTTTATGTTGGCGGTGTTTGCTGCCATGGTGGCTTATGCAGTGATGAACATTCTTATGACAGCAACGCCAATTGCGATGATAGGTTGTGGCTTCGACTTTGAGAAGGCGGCTGGGGTTATCGAATGGCACGTGCTTGGGATGTTTGTACCCGCATTTTTTACTGGCAAATTGATTGAAAAGTTTGGTGCGAGGCAGATAATTCTCACCGGTGGTATCCTATTTGTGCTTTGCATTGCGATCAATATCCATGGCCAGTCTATTTGGCATTTTTCGTTTGCTCTGGTTCTACTTGGTGTAGGCTGGAACTTTATGTTTATTGCCGCGACTGGACTGTTCAGCCAATCTTACGCCTTACACAACAAATCGAAAGCTCAAGCCTTTAATGAATTCTTTGTCTTTAGCTGCGTGACTATCACTGCGTTGTTATCGGGTTGGCTTGAAGCAACGTTAGGGTGGCAGAGCTTAAATGTTTACGTATTGCCCTTTGTGCTTGCTGTTATCGCTTTGTTTAGCATTAACGTTGTCAGGGGAAAACGTGTCACAGTTTAGCACGGTATGAAAACAAAAAAGGAGGCAAGTAAACTGCCTCCTTATTTCGCTTAGTTAGAAATTGAACTGGTCTAGCTTGGTCTGAATGATTTGGTCGGCAATGTATTTATGTGTTGCTGTGGTCGGGTGAGTGACTCCCCAAAACACATATTTGTCAGAGCTATGATACGCACAGTCGTTAGTAAGCTCATGACTGTAAAGGTAGTCGACAGAGGAACTGCGGTTGATGTTCAGACAGGCATCTGTTGAGTTTTCAAAACCGTGTTGTTTAGGATTGGATGTCAGCTGATCAAAGATGCTATGAGCATCGTAGAGGGCCACATTCAGTCCTTTAGCTTGATATAGTAACGCTTGTTCTTCAATAAAAGTGTTGAACTCAAGAATCTTAGCTCTAACGGTCTCAATTTCCTCCTGAGTCGAATATTTAAACTGCGGTGCCTTTGTTGCGTCCGGTAACGTGAAGAGCAGAATGTTGCTTGCGCCTGATTCGGTCAAGCGAATCAATGCGCTACTTAAGTCAGCTTTCACGTCCGCCACTTCTCGGCCGTAATTCATGAAATCATTTAGGCCAAATTCCAGCGTCATCAAACTGTTGTTTGGGTTGTAGTTCTTGGCCATCTTCATGTACGTAAGATAAGACGTCACTTGGTCATAAATGCCTGTCAATGCGACGTATTGGTTGGTGCCGGCGGCGCCACCGACCGCCCAGTTGTACAGTGGTACGTTTTTGTTTTGTGCTAAGTATTCAGTCCATACCAAACCGTTTGAAAAGTGACCGAGAAACCAAGAATTACGGTTGGGGAATACCCATTGGGATCCATTGTAAAGATTACCGGTGTCAGACAGGCTATCACCGAATGCGACAATACGATTGATTTTGTTGTTTACTGCGTTGTCGTTTGTCCAAATACTATGGTTGTAGGAGAAACGATTGTCTGACGCGTAGTAAAGAAGATCGGCACTATCATGATTAACCCCTAGTGTTTCTTTACAGCGGTTTTCAATTTCTGTTTGCGGGGTATTGGTATAGAACATGTTTTTGAAGGAGACAGATGACCACCAATACCCATCGATAGTGAAGTAATCGCCATTGTCGTCACGAGCCCATTCCCACTCAGTGGAAGGGTCGTCATGGTTCTGCGCTGGACGATACCAGCAGCGAACATAAGTGTATGTCTGTTGGTTTTGTACTTCTGACGCGTAGCGCACGCTTACGGTTTCAGGAGTGATTGGTAGTTCATCTGCGAAAGCTGGTGTTGTAAACATACAGCCAGCCAAAATTAATGTCTTCTTCATAATTATTCACTTATTATTCTGGTTGTAGAGTATTTACTCATCTTTGATCGCATATTTACTATGGTGGAGTCAAAATATTCAGGTGTTAAATGAATTGAGATTGAATAAAGATCAAACTTTATACAGAAATGATTAGTTAATAATTAAGTTTACTTAATGAGCGATGTGGTGGTTTTTTGAACTTATTGTGCGCTTGGTTGAAGTGTGTGTACTTTCATTTTTTAGTTTTACTAAGATATTTAATCTCCAAAAATTGAATGACACATCTAGTTATCGTTAGGCTAAATTGTTTGAAGAAGTCAACTTGGATTGAGAGATGAGAATAAATATTCAGTTAACAGTGTATTGAATGAGTTTTGGAGCATGGCAAATGATAGAGAACACCAAGAATTAAAGACAAAAAAGAGCGCAACCAGAGTTGCGCTCAAATCTCACTCAAATATGAGGAGTAGGGAAGTTAAGGAACGGAGAAATCCTTACAAATCGACAGTGATTATTTTGGACACTTTGTCACCATTGTTATCCATAATGGTCAAACGAACCTCCTGCTTGCCGTAGCTTGGGAAGATAGAGGTAAATACGCGTCCGCGTTTTACTTTTCCGTTTGGTAGAACCCATTCTGTATCAACGATGCGACCGTCTGGATCCGAGCTGGTAGACCACATAGTGACCCAGCGACCTAAATGAATGTAACGTGCACTTGCTGTCGGAAGCACATTGTTTGCTTCAACGGTAATTGTTTCTGTCGCCGTATGCTGATCACCACGATCATCGGTCACAGTTAGAGAAACAGTGTAGCTACCGTCATTCAGATAAGTCCAAGAAGGAGACTGCTCAGAACTTGATTCGCCGTTACCAAAATCCCAGTTGTACGCAACGATTGAGCCGTCACTATCAGAACTTGAGTCAATCGCAGTAACAGTCAGGCCATCTGCTGACAAGGTAAACGCCGCGACTGGAACTTGGTTAGGTGCTTCTGCTTTCGATACTTTAATGACACCGTAAGTATTGTCGGCAGCTTGCTCAATCACTTCGATTTGAACACCGTGCTCAGCCAAAAGACGGCCAGCATCAGGGGCTTGAGGGTTGGTGTAGTCTTGGTTGTCAGCAAAGTAAGCATTGCCAATTAGGCTGACATCTTCAAGTACGTCACCATCTTTGTTTTCAAGACGCATCGGTTTTTGGTCATTGATCGAAAATGCTGCATCACGTACTTGGTAACGCGTTTGCGCCGCTGCACCTGAGTTAGCCCAGATCATTGCGTTTTGGTCAGCATCGACGACTCCCAACCAACCTTCACCTGGGTGCTTACCAACCCAGTTGTCGGTCATTGATTCATCGACATACCAAACGATAAGACCTGGTTCGAATGACATTAATTGACCAAAGCGTTTAATGTTGTTCAGACCTTCGTCGACATCGTTGTGGCTACGCCATTGAAGTAGGTAGTAATGGGCAGCTTCGTTAAAGCCATCATTTAGACGGTAGCCACTCAGTGCAAAGCTAGATTTTCCTTCTGCGTCGTCAATCAAGGTAGAAGTACCGTCAGCTTCAATTGAGATGTTGTCGATATGCAGACCTTCCATTGCCAGACCGCCATCCGTCACATAATCGAAACTTAATTCTACGGTTTGCCCAGCCCATTGTGACAGGTCAAACTCCGCGTCAACCCAACCATCAGATTCGCCGCCAATAGCAGGTACAAGACCTGTGTTGTATGGGTCATCCATCGTTGTGATGTTACCAGCAATTTGCTGGCCATTGATTAACACGCGAGCGTAATCGTAATCTTTTTCAATCTGATACCAAGCTTTAAATACCAGTTTGACATTACTCCCTTGAGGAAGAGTAAGCTGACGAGACATCTTGTTCTTAAGATCGTCACCTTTACCTGAGTGGAAACTGAAGTTACCGGAGAAAGGTTTATGACCTTCGGTACGTTTTACAGGTAGGTCAATGCGGACCATGTTCTGCTTATCGTTGTCGATAGTCTGGTGAAGCGTAATTTCTTCGCCTTTTGTTGTCAGGTCTCCAAGCGCGATGGTTTGGTTCGAAATCCACTTACCGCCAATCGACTCTTGCAGGAACTGTTTTGCCCACGAGCTGAATGCCGTTGGCTGTGTGCCGCCAATCTTGCCGGCCCAGCTGCCTGAGGACATGATTGACCAGTACGATACGGGTTCACCTTTGCCCGTGTACTGAGTGTCGTATTCATCAGGCAAGCCCAAATCATGTCCATACTCATGGGCACAAACACCCGCCGCGGCGTCAATAGGTTGAATGGTGTAGTCAAAAGCGGCGTATTTGCCGTCAAAGCGACCAGGTACCGTACTTGAAGTACCTTCTAGCACATGGTATTTGCCTAGATTGTAACGGTGAGACCAAATCGCATCATCGCCCAATACACCGCCACCAGCTTCTTCACCAACGGAAGAATGGAACACCATTAAGTGGTCAATCACGCCATCTGGTTCACGGAAGTTACCGTCACCATCATAGTCATAGCGGTCTTCGATATCATAGTCGGCAAGGTTGATACTTGGATCTTGTGCTAACTGGTTCAATGCCTCACGAACCAATTCCTGAGCGTTGAGATCGTTGTCTGTTGTTGACGAGTTGCCACCATAGAATGACGCGTTTTTTGAAGCTCGATACCAGCCAGCAGCTTGACCTGAAACGCTATAGCTTTCTCCAGACTCACTCTCGTAGTATTGACGCATTGAGATAAGATTTTCGCCATTCGGGCCAAGATAACCAGCACCTGAGAAAAGTAAGTTCTGATAGTGTTCAGGTTTATAGCTATCGTAAAGCATCTCGGTATGCTCAGACGTTAATCGGTTTTCATTCCATGGTAAATCTGGGAAATCAACCAATAAGGCCAGTACCTTGTCAGTGCGCTTCTGAGAGAGGTCAAAAGCAAACATGTGTGCTCTATGTTGACCTTGCTTGGTTTCTATTGATTTTAGGATCTTCGCCCGTTGTTCGAGTGCTTTTTTGCCGAACTGCGCGTCACCTTTAAAGCCATTGTTGAGTTTTGCGTTGAGGTATTTGTTAAGTGCAGTTTTCTGCTCGTCAACGGAAGAGTTTTCATCAAGAAGGCCTTTTCGAACCAACATTTCGATGATTTTCTCTTCGTTCATTACACCTAAGTCTATAGGTGTTTTGGCGTGACCACTGACACTAAAAAGGGTCAGCACTGCTGTTGCCAGCAGTGTTTTCCTCATAGGACTCATATTATTTCCTTATTATATTCTGATTGCCAAATTCCACTTAATAAAGTGGGTATAACGTTGCGTGAACAACAAAATCCCTAATCAAAGGGAAGATGAATTAATGAATTTTCAGCTTATTTATTCTTATCTGCTGAGATGCATTTTGTTTCAGTCGGGTTATTTTGCTTATTATTATTATTGTTGTTGTTTTTATTCTTTTTGTTTTTGTCAAATCTTTTAGCAAGATAAATCTGGAGAGATTCTTGTTTCTCTTCATAGGTTTGGTTATCACAAATAACACCTCGTTCGATTAAAGAATCAAGAAGTTTCTCATCATTAGGGAGTGGATTTGCAATAACAGCGGAAGAGATAACTGTTAACAGATAACTGACAAATTTCATTTTATTTTTATAAGATATTAATGTTTCGAAACAAAATATAACTAAGTGTTATTAAATGCAATGGCTATTTTTTGCTCGGCAAGATCTTGGTTCACGGATCAACAAAATACGTAAACAAGGTTATTTATTTCTATTGACCTTATTGTTATCTATATAGTTATCCCAATTGAATAACTAATTTTATTAAATAATCATTAACGAGTCTGAAGGCCTTGATGAGTCGAAAATAGCGGCGAGTAGACGATATATTTATTTTATCGTATGGCCTAAAGACAAAAAAGCGCCATAAGGCGCTTATGATTAGTCAACGCTGATCTTAAAATCCAAGAGGTAAACTAAAACCAAAGAAAATCAGCAGGACCCCCGTCCAAACTGTTAGGAAGGCAAGGGAATAAGGTACCATCATTCCGATGACATCGCCAAAGCTTAGTTCCGGTTTGTACTTGCGCATGAAGGCAAGCACGACACCTGCATAGCTCATCATTGGAGTGATGATGTTGGTCGAAGAATCGGCAATTCGATACGCGGCAGAGACTAAGTCAGGAGTCATGTTTGGGTTGACCTGATACAGCATAGGAACAAAAATTGGACCCAGTAACATCCACTTTGACGTCAAGCCACCGACAAGCAGATTAATTAGTGCTGTAGTAATGATAAAGCCAATCAACATCAAAGCAGGGTATTGTTGGAGACCCATAGCTTGTAGGGTAGATGCACCTAGGTAGGTAACATAAGTCCCTAGGCCTGAATAACTCAATAGGGCAAGGAAGTTGTAACAGAAGAACGTGAGAACCAGCATATAACAAAGGAAATACATAGAACTTGGGCGCTATTTATTGAGCTTTCCCAAAATCTCAATAAATAGCTTGGAGGTTTGACACAGAAAGCCTAATTGATTTGGCCAAAAGTCGACGAAATAGGTTTGAGCCGTTAGTGTAGTAAGCATAGGTAAACAAGCGCTACTTGGAGTAAAACCAACCAAGATTGTTCTCTGGGGTATAGTAGAATGCGAGTTCAATTTGGTCGTTAGTATCGCTTAACTTTTTGAGTATTTCGTTCGCTTCTAACAATGTGATTCTCTGATTGGCGCCTTCAAGTTGCTGGACCCAACTAACAAACTCCTCCGTGTCGAAAGCGACACGATACGCTTCTCTATGCTCAAGAAAAGACTGGATAACAGACATAGCGTCAAAATACATAGCCGCACCTAAAAACATTAGTCACTGTAGTAAGTAAGTGTAGTTCAGACTGTGATATCAATTCGGCAACGCTTCATGTTATAAATTTTGCTCGCTTAATGGAACGCTCTTTCCCCGCACTCTACGCACGATAACAACTCAATTCATAGTTATACCTACCCATAATCGCTCTTGATGTCATAATAATCAGTAAAACCTAAAATAAATAAATCTAAATTAAAAAATACTAATTTAGTGTTGACTAATTTGTTTGATTGGAACACAATTTTAGTTAAGTAATGTCTAATGTAAGATCGATATGAATTCAAATACTCTTGATATCATTCAGATGAGAGACAGTGCAGAGGAAGCTTCGGGTATCCTGAAGATAATGGCTCATCCGGTTCGATTAATGATCCTTTGCCAACTGACACAAGGTGAAATTGGCGTTGGTGAGCTGCAAAACCGTTCTCTCCTCAGCCAATCTGCATTTTCCCAACATCTGACGGTATTACGCAAAAACCATTTGATTAAGGCCCGTAAGGTGTCTCAACAAGTATTTTACTCTCTAGCTGACGCTCGAATCGAAACTTTGATTGAGTGTTTCCATGCGGTTTTTTGTCGGAGGGAATCATGACATTCGAATCTTTTCCTTGGTTATCACTGATCGGGGGCGCGTTGTTGGGTTTATCTGCAACTATGCTGTTGATGATTAATGGTAAAGTGGCGGGAATTAGTGGCATCGTCAACGGTTTGCTATCACCAAAATACAATGATCTTTTGTGGCGTTTGCTGTTTGTTATTGGCATGGTTGCTGGTGGGGCTCTTAGCGTCATAGTGATTGGCGTAGAAATACCAAGCACCGAATCTATTCCCACCTATATTCTGATAATTGCAGGCTTGCTGGTTGGGTTCGGGACTCGACTAGGCAACGGTTGCACCAGCGGGCACGGCGTCTGTGGTGTCGGTCGATTCTCCTTTCGTTCACTTGTCGCGACAGCCATTTTTATGGTGGTTGCGGCTATGACTGTCTATATTCGCTAAGGTAAACGCTATGGGTAACGCTACTCTTCGAATCTCTGCATTAGTAAGTGGTCTGCTTTTTGGTATTGGTATGGCGTTGTCAGGTATGACAAATCCAGAGAATGTAATTGGTTTTCTAGATGTCACTGGTGCATGGAATCCGAGCCTAGCATTTGTAATGGGGGGAGCATTATTTGTATTTACACCGGCCTATCATTTCTTGATAAAACCTCAAGCCAGAGCACTGTCCGGAGACGTATTTTCCCTGTCTACGAAAGCGCACTTGGACAGTCAGCTCATCTATGGTGCAGCATTGTTTGGCGTCGGCTGGGGACTCGCGGGGATATGTCCAGGCCCCGCTATTACGAGCCTAGCTTTCGGCAATGTTGATATCGTTATCTTCCTAGTATCTATGGTATCGGGGTCATTGCTCGCTAGGCATGTGACCGCGCCGAGCAGCCAAATGGCTTCGCAAAACTAATAACTGATCACAAGGCACTCATAGGAACGTCTTTTAGTGCAGTTGGGTACTGATGGGACAGTGGTCACTTAAACGTTGTTGGAGAACCAATGAAGTGGGAAACACATCTTGATTGGTTTGAGTGGTGGTCAACTCGGGGCTGACAATAATGTGGTCGATAAGCGAACGAAACTGGTGTGTTTTATTCGGGTTCTTGCGTGAACGTACCTTACATCTTGCCGGTGTGCCTTTTGTCGCTAATATGGCTTTTGAAGAGAGAGAAATGACTTTCCATAACCAATCTTGGTTGTAACTGAGGTGGTGATTGAAATCGCCCAGTATGGCGTAGTTTTCTCCTTGTCGCTCTCGCTCAGTAATCCATTGGTTTAATGCTTTACCTTGTGATTGGAGTATTTTACAGTCCCGGCTGTTTTTGTAGGCGCCGCTGCAGCGCGCTTTTAGATGGACGGATAGGGCATGTATGGGTTGTGAGCCATTTGGGTTGAGTACAATGTAAGTGCCAAATCTAAGTTTACTATTTTGTTTTTCATCGAGTTGAATGTCTGGCTTGTCCGCCACCTCAATATCTTGTTTGACTGCAAACCCCGTATATTGGTTGATCTCGTCAAACTGTCGCTTCACATACGTGCTTGATGCGCGGTCAGAGAAATAAACGCGATAACCATCTCCAATCACTTTACGCAGAGCCTGTTGGTCGTTCACTTCTTGAAAAGCGAGTACATCACTATTGATTGTCGAAAAATGTTCAGCAAGTGCTTGAAAATCATGTTTGCTTCGCTGTGATTCTGAAAACTTGTCTGAAGGGTGAGATGTCAGCCACTCTAAATTCCATGCTGTGACTGTTAGAGCAGAAGCGGCAAAAGAAGTGGCTGAGATCGTTATCCACAGGACAGCCAAAATCGCTTTGAATTTAGTGTTGGTCATACGCTATAAACTCTGTTCTCTGGTACAGCCTTTATTCTATAAGTACTCAACAAAAATCAAGTTAAAATCGAATAAAAATCACTTTTTTCATACATTTCTTTCAAGCTGAGATCACTGCCACTAAGATCGATTTGTTCTTAATCTAGGGCCTAATTTTATTGATCGAAATCAATACATCAGTTTGATTCGTTTCGTTAAATACGCCACAACATATTGTGTCGGAATAACAAAAATTAACCCTATATAGTGTATTTGTGGATAAGTCTGTGAGTATGTAAAGGGTAAGGAGAGAAGGTGAAACCAGTCGTAATCAAGCGTGATGGCTCTAGAGCTCCGTTTAGCAGGGATCGCATTCAGGCTGCTGTTGAAGCAGCGGCAGAGCATGTAGATAAAGAAATCGCTATATACGCGTTGAATGTCGCATTAGCAGTGGAGCTGCAGCTTAAAGATCACGATGAAGTTCATATAACGGACGTTCAGACGTTGGTGGAAAATGAATTAATGCAGGGGCCTTATAAGTCACTCGCCCGCTCGTACATAGAGTATCGGCATGATCGCGATATTGCACGAGAGAAGCAAAGCGTTTTGACTCGTGAGATCGAAGGATTAATCGAAGAAAGCAATGTCGACCTGATTAACGAAAACGCCAATAAAGATGGCAAGGTTATTCCGACTCAGCGTGATTTACTAGCGGGGATAGTCGCTAAGCATTACGCGAAAACACACATCTTGCCTCGCGATATTGTTCAGGCTCATGAGCAAGGCGATATTCACTATCACGATTTGGACTATGCGCCGTTCTTTCCGATGTTTAACTGCATGTTAATAGATTTAAAAGGTATGCTGACCCATGGTTTCAAAATGGGAAATGCTGAGATAGATACGCCAAAATCAATTTCTACAGCGACCGCAGTGACCGCGCAAATCATCGCCCAAGTCGCCAGCCATATATACGGCGGCACGACGATTAACTGTATTGATGAAGTGCTGGAGCCTTATGTTATGGCCAGTTACGCGAAGCACCTTAACATTGCTCAGGAATGGGACATTCATGAACCGGAAGCGTTTGCACGCGCGCGCACCGAAAAAGAGTGTTATGACGCTTTTCAGTCTCTGGAATACGAAGTGAATACGCTGCATACCGCCAATGGGCATTATGTAGTAAAGCACTTTATGAAAATTATATGTGTGTGTGCGTACTATCTAGAGCAAGGAGATTTCACTTTAGCCCTTCAAGCCTCTAAAATGTTGGATTTTTCTATAATAGAAAATTCATTTCACCTGACTGAGTTGGCTGTTTTTTCGAGAGAGTACTCTCGTAATCTTCAAAAGAAACAAAACTCACAAAAACAAGCCTTTCAAATTGCAGCTCAGAAAATAAAACTATAAGGAGAAATGAATATGATTATGAAGCAACACGAATTAGCAGTTGTGGTTAAACGTGACGGTGCAAAAGCAACCTTTAACGCACAACTCATTAAGAATGCTGTTCAAGCAGCAGCGGAAAGCATCAACAGCCCTAAGCGCGAACTTGGCGATATTGTAGCCGCTAACGTATGCGAGAAGATGAATGGTAAAGTCGAAATAGAGATTTCCAAGATCCAGTCTCTAGTCGAAAAAGAATTAATGCATGTAGATGAAGATGTAGCTCGTGCTTACATTGAGTATCGTCATGACCGTGATATACAACGTGAAAAAGCAAGTGCATTAAGTGCTGAAATTTCTGGTTTGGTAGATCAAAGCAACGCTGACCTACTGAATGAAAATGCAAATAAGGATGGCAAAGTTATTCCCACACAGCGCGATCTTCTTGCAGGTATTATCTCTAAGCACTATGCAAAACACCACATGCTACCGCGTGATATTGTTCAAGCACATGAGATTGGTGAGATCCATTACCATGATCTGGATTACTCTCCATTCTTCCCGATGTTCAACTGCATGATTGTAGATCTAGAGAACATGCTGAAGAACGGTTTCAGAATGGGTAATGCAGAAATCGACACACCTAAGTCAATCCAAACAGCAACAGCCGTTACTGCCCAAATCGTAGCGCAAGTAGCTAGCCATACTTATGGTGGTACTACATTGAACCGTCTAGATGAGGTACTAGCACCTTACGTTACAGTCAGTCATGAGAAGCATCTCGCTACGGCAAAAGAGTGGGATGTACCAAATCCTGAGGCTTATGCACGTAAACTTACAGAAAAGGAAGTTTACGACGCATTCCAATCTCTTGAGTACGAGATCAATACGCTTTTCTCAAGTAATGGGCAGACTCCGTTCTTGAGTGTGAACCTCGGTCTAGGGACAAGTTGGGAATCTAAGCTCATTCAAAAGTCAATTTTCCAGAATAGAATCAAAGGATTAGGTAAAAACAAGAAGACTGCGGTTTTCCCTAAATTGCTATTTACAATCAAAGATGGCATCAACCTTAAAAAAGAAGATCCAAACTACGATATTAAGGAGCTTGCTCTAGAGTGTGCCTCAAAACGTATGTATCCAGACATTCTGAACTACGACAAAGTAGTGGAAGTTACTGGTTCATTCAAAGCACCAATGGGTTGCCGTAGCTTCCTAGGTCGTTATGTAGATGAGAATGGCAATGAAGTTCACGAAGGACGTAATAACCTCGGCGTAGTGAGCCTTAATCTACCTCGGATGGCTATTGAGGCTAATGGCGATGAAGCGAAGTTCTATGAAATCATGGAAGAGCGCACTGAGCTTGTTCGTCGTGCTCTCGAAACACGCATTGACAGACTCCGTGGCGTAAAGGCACGAGTCGCACCAATCCTATATACAGAAGGCGCTCTGGGTGTTCGACTGAACCCAGATGACGAAGTGTTGGACATATTCAAGAATGGTCGTGCTTCAATCTCGATGGGATACATTGGTATTCATGAGACCATCAACGCTCTTTACGCTAAAGATGGTGAGCATATTTTTGATGATGAAACTCTTCGTCAGAAAGGTATCCAGATCGTTAAGTTCCTCAAGAACAAAGTCGATGATTGGAAAGAGCAAAGTGGCTGGGGCTACAGCTTATACAGCACGCCTTCTGAAAATTTGTGTACTCGATTCTGCGCACTAGATACTAAAGAGTTCGGCGTACTAGATAGCGTGACTGACAAAGGTTACTACACGAATAGCTTCCATCTTGATGTGCAGAAGAAAGTTAATCCATACGACAAGATAGACTTCGAGATGCCATACCCTGAACTAGCGAGTGGTGGCTTTATCTGTTACGGCGAGTTCCCTAACATGCAGCGTAATATCGAAGCGCTAGAGAATGTGTGGGACTACAGCTACGACCGAGTGCCATATTACGGCACTAACACGCCAATTGATGAGTGTTATGAGTGTGGTTTTACAGGTGAGTTCGAGTGTACAAGTAAAGGCTTTACGTGTCCGAAGTGTGGCAACCACGATCCTAAAAAAGTATCAGTTACACGCCGTGTTTGTGGTTACTTAGGTTCTCCTGACGCTCGCCCGTTTAATTCAGGTAAGCAAGAAGAAGTTATTAGACGTGTTAAGCACATGTAGTATATTATGAATTACCATAAATATCAGCAAGTTGACGTTGTAAATGGTGAGGGTACACGTTGCACTTTGTTTGTTGCAGGTTGCGAGCATAACTGTCGTGGCTGCTACAACAAATCGACATTGAATCCAAATTCTGGTCATCCATTTACTCAAGAGATGGAAGATCAGATAATCGCAGATCTTAAAGACAAACGTATTAAAAGGCGCGGTTTATCTTTGTCTGGCGGTGATCCTCTTCATCCTGCTAATTTAGAGCAAATTTATCAATTGGTTTTAAGAGTAAAACAAGAATGCCCAGACAAAGATATCTGGATGTGGACTGGTTACATTTTGACTGAATTGAATCTAACGCAGCAGGCAATCGTGGACAATATCGATGTGCTAATAGACGGGAAATTTGAACAAGATAATTATGATCCTGAGTTGCTGTGGCGTGGCTCTAGCAACCAGGTGATTCATCGCTTTAAAGACATTTAACCACTGATAGACAAGGAGCTGCCATGGCAGATTATATTAAGTACTTACCAGTTGACAATGGTGATAGCATTTTAATTAAGTCGGGTTACAAAGCAGTACTCACCGATATTAAATACCGTACTTCGGATGATGATGTATATGATATTTATAATGACATTAAAGGTTCATGTTCAGATAACAAATTAAGCCTGTTTGTGTCTACTCACCAAGATCAAGATCATGTTTTGGGTTTTTCCGATGTATTTCATTGCGGTACTCCTGACAATTGGAAAAACGATGGGAAATCCCTGTTAGTCTGTGAAATTGTATGTTCCGAGAGAGCTTTGACAGAAGAGAAAACAGATCAATCAAGAGCTATATTAAATGAAATTCGCCGTCGCAATCGACTTAAAGGCACTAAGGATGCTGATAAGGACGGGAATCGTTTAAATATCGTCAAAGAAGGTGACAGCCTTTCGGTAGGCACTAAACTTAAAGGTAAGGTTTTAGCGCCAAATAGCGAAGAGGTTGAAGGCGAAAGCAGAAATAATAGCAGTGTTGTGGTGCGTTGGATCTATAGTGGCGAAAAGAACAATACAAAGATACTTTTAGGCGGCGACGCTGAATGTGAGGTATGGGAGCGCCTTGATACTGACTATGAAAAAGAAGATCTTGATTGGCATTTGTGCTCGGCACCACATCACTGTAGTTTGACTCCTTTTGCAAAGAAAGATGACAAAACAGATAAAAACAGTGACTACGTAGATAATGACAAGGCGATTAGCGCCCTTAGTCATCCATTAGGCAAAGCATTTGTTGTTTCTTCTTCCAAGAAAATTAAGCGTGATGATGATAATCCACCTCATTACAAAGCTAAAAATAAGTGGATCTCAATATTGAAGACTTCTGAGAGCGATGAATCTAAAGAACGTTTCTTTTGTACAGCAGACCACGAAGGAGAAACAGCACCGATAGTTTTTACATTAAGTGATAAAGGTATAACCCTAGAGAAGAAGACAAAGAGCAGTAATGCGACTAAAGCGTCCGCAGTCAACAAGCCTACAACATACGGATAATTGAAATGCCAACTCTACCTGATTGGATTGGTTACGATGTGAGGGTATTAGAGCAGCATGAAGAAGTGCTGCTTTCTTCTGTTAAGGTATTGGAGCATACGATTGAGGTTTGTTTTGATATCAAATTCCCGCATTATCCTCAAGCTTGCGACAAGCGTATTCATAATCCAGAAAAAATAAAATTAAGTTACTCAAAAACTGACGTGAGAAATGCGCCTGATATTCTAGCGATACGGAACGACTTCCCTAGAGATCTACCTCACTTAAATCCAACTAAGGTGACTTCTCCAGCTTCAATTTGCCTATGGCGAAAAGGTGGAACTGATGCTTTATACATGCAAAAAGGTATCGAAAGTCTTATTGATGTACTTCGAGAATGGTTAGTTGATGCATCTTTGGGGGATCTAAATACTGACGGATGGGAGCCATCCCCTCGAACGAGCTGTGCAAGCCTAGTTGTGAATGCACCTAAGTTGCAAGAGATGGTGTGTAATCATAAGAATGAAGGGATGTTACTTAAACTCAGTACAAAGGTCTTTTTTAGTTGGTTTAAGGGGACGCTATTTGGTGTTTCTGCCAGCAATTCAGATATTAACCTCAAAAACATTAGCAGTTATGTAAATGCAAGAAAAAGTGGTCAATGTGCTACGCAACAGGCAAGTATAGATGGCAAAAAGCTGGAAGCTCTAAGTACGTTTGTTATTGTACCCAATCATGATCGTGTAGATGATGTTAACGACTGTCGAGAAATAGAATCTTTAGCTGATCTTAAAGCGTTTACTTGTGATGATAGGTTTAACAGTTTTGCTGATATTGTAGAGTCTGAGTTCTCTCGCTTCAATGAAGAGCGAGCAGTTATTATTGTTATTGCTAAACGTAGACCTAAGGCGTTGATCTCCGAAATTATGGGACTTTCTCAAAATGAAGATCATAGAAAAATTGAGTTACTTCCATTTCTAATCCACTATCGTAAACGAAAAATTCAGGTAGATTTTCTGTCGTTACGTTCTCGAATGAGACCAAGAGAGTTAGCTCAAATTTCAGGGGTTGAATCTAACGAAAGTTCAGTTGGTTTTATTGGCGCAGGAGCTTTAGGGTCTGCTATCTCAGATCAGTTGGCTAGATCTGGTGTTTTCAAAATTAAGCAATGGGATAGGGATAGTATAGAATTACACAACTCTGCTCGTCATGTTTGTATCGATCCTACTTTTGAAACACCCGTGCTATCCACTAAAGCAAGAATGGTTGCTGATCGGTTAAAACAGTTGAGTGAAGAACATCGAAAGGGGGTTGAAGGGTTCGATAAGCATTTTGAACTTCAAAGTGAAAAACTCATTTGCTCTAAGCTAGATTTACTTGTAGATACGACGGGCACTGACCTCATCGGCTCATGGCAAGAACGTCCTTCATGTGCAGTAACGCGAGTTTATGTTTCCGATAGTGGTCGTATTGGTGTAATCCAATGTCTGCAAAGTAATGGTGAAGGTGCAGATATCCTAGACCTTGATGCATATATGCTCTTGTCTTCGTGTCGGGTAGAAGCATTGCGTCAATGGTTAGTTCGAGATGCCGCCCTAGAATCTAAATTAGTAGGCTTGAGTTGTAGTAGCGAAACTTTGGCCTTACCGTGGTCTTCGGTACTTAATCATGCTTCAACCTTCGTCCCTTTAATTAGAAAGCAAATGTCTCAGTCTACAGCAATGCTGGGAGTCAATGTTTTAGATGATGATGGTCTACCTCGCGGATATGTCCCTGTAGCACTTCAAGGCGAATTGTGTTTTGAGGAGAAAAAGGTTACTGATGCTAATGGAATAGAGTGGTATATTACCATTCACTCTTCTGTTATTGAAAAATGCGATTTAGTGACACATGAGTATTCACCAAATGAAGCAGGCGGCTACCTATGTGGACTTGTGAGCATGGAGTTAAACCGTATCTCAATAGTATTTGCATCGAAAGGCACATTTACGTCAACTCCAATAGGTCTGACTTTGGAACCTATTGATAAAGATAGGGAATGTAACGATTTAATGGACAATTGCAATGAGATGTTGTTGCCACTAGGCACATGGCACTCACATCCTTGTTCAACATCTAAAGAGTCGGGCACGGATTTGCGTACATTGAGAGGTGTTACGAAACAAAAACAACCTTTGCCATTTGTGATGCTTATCAAAGGAGCTGATGGTATCAACTTGAAAGTAGGGTACAACAGGAATTTTGACTTAAAATGAATGAATTACTCGCTAAGATATCATCTTATAACTTGTTTAATTACTTGTTTCCAGGGGCATTATTTATTGTATTGTTGGAGGAACTTACACAGTTTTCGTTAAGGCAGGAGGATCTAGTTTTAGGTGTATTCTTTTACTATTTCATAGGTTTGGTCATAAGCCGTATTGGCTCAGTATTGGTGGAACCAATACTCAAGAAGCTACGAATTGTTAAGTTTGCAGACTACACAGACTATGTAACCGCTTCAAAAGAGGACGGGCTTATTGTTACTCTTTCAGAGCAAAACAATATGTTTCGAACTTTGTGCTCTGTGATGTTTTGCCTTAGTTGTGCCAAGGTATGGGAGTTATACTCGTTAAACGTCTCGTGGCTCAATGACAATATGGAAGTTATTGTTATTTCTGGGTTAGGGATTTTGATGGTATTGGCCTATAGAAAACAGACTGCTTATATTCGTGCTAGAATTTCCCGTCATACTAATAAAGGATGTTGATAGTTAGCTTTGTATAGCAACATAGGCAAACTAGCTCTTTTATGTTTAGTTTAGATCATATGAATCTAGCCTTTGATGGGGATTCTAGTTAGTTGAGTCTAACTTTGGCTGAACACCTAATTCAAACTAATCTATGTAAAGGGAACATAGATTAGTTTGATGGAATCAAGGCCCACATTATACTTTAAAAGCTTAATTACGCTTTATGGCAACGATCTCTAGTTTTTTGCGGTAAATACTGATTGAATGGTCAGAGAGAAACTTCTTGTATGGAAGTTTTCCTATTAAAAGGGCTTTTAGCCTGAACAACAAAGAGACTGAGTAAAGTAGCTGAACATCTTCATATTCACCCTTCTTACAGTTTGTCAAGTAACGCATATTACCGCCGTGCATATATCCACAGAACTTTTCTAATAAGAACTCCTTTGCCTTGACTCCAACCCAAGGTATGAAACTAACCCCCGTACTAATAGCACCAATTGCTAGGCCATTGGGTGGTAGCATCGTCACAGAATCCGCAGCGTTGACAACTCGGTAAATCGGTGTCTTTATTGTAGAAATCCACTCTTTGTCCCCAACTCTTGGTGAACCGAATGTATAGCAGGCTGCTATGCCAAAATCGAATTTTAACCGTTTCGCGGCAATTGTTGCTAATGCACCACCTAAACTATGACCTGTAATGAACAATGGTTTAGCCTCTGTCAGTTTACTCAGAGCAACACTAAGTTCTTCCTCAACCGATTCAAAAGCTTCATGAAAGCCTTCATGTACTTTTCCTGGGCTTTTACATTTGGTTATTGTAGCTTTGGCGTCTGATTTTATATCGTTAAGGCTCGTAGCTTCAGTTCCTCTAAAAGCCAAAACATAGAAGGTAGGGGTTTCTACCAATATTGCTTGGGTTCCTAGTTCAGTACTGAAGGTTTTTATTAGCTGAGTCTCATTAAGAGTATTTAACTCATTGACTAGTTTATTCTTTTCTTCGTCATGATCCCAGAGTAAACCTTCTATAGTAGATAATGCTTTAGACACATTTATGCTAGTAGATCCATCTGCGAGCCGTTTCAATGCTTCACTTAATCCTATCTTCTGCAACCTGCTTGGTAGTGCTGGATTAAAACGTAAATACGCTAGCTCTGAAAAAGTAGCCATTAACCAAGCTGTTCTATCGCTGTATGCTTGGCGATAACTTGGTTGTGTTAAGCCTAATAACGTGGATTTTCGATCTGGTTCAACATTAACACTCTCTAATATAGACATATTCAACAATCTCTTTTGCAATCAAGTTCCTATGTGGGTAACATTTAATCAGTCATTAAAGAGACTTTCAATTAATCAATTGAATTAATCACTCAATATATGGAAATGATTAGATGCGCACACTTTTATTAGTTCTGCTCGGAGTACTTGGTGGATGTTCCCAAGTTCCAACTCAGTCTGTCGAGCTTTCTGCGACAGTTGGGCGTGACATAGAAAAAATGCATAAATCTCACGTTCAAACCATTAGTATTTTGTACTCACGAATGAGATATGATGTGAATGAGTTTATAGATAATGTCTATACACCTTATGCCATCCGAGAATCGATAAAAAAAGATCGTGCTAGGCTACAAAATGGCCATACCTCGTTTATACGGATGATCTCTAATGGGCTATCCACTGATGCAAGTTCAGAACAACAAGAACAGGCTATAGATGCTATGGAAATTCTTGTAATAAATGTGACTAAGTCAGTAGATAGGCAGCGCAAGCAATTGCTCGATAATTTAAATGCACAAGAGAGAGAACTCTTGGCTTCTACTAATCGCTCTTACTTAGCTATTCATCAAGCTAACTCAATTGTTACGGGGCATTTGGCTTCAATAGCTCAAGTCCATGACGCTCAAAATGAGTTGTTGAGTGAGATTGGTATTGAATCTGATGTTGGTGGGTATATTGCGACAAAGTTATCTAAAGCCTCTAATGAGATAGCTGAACTTTCGAAAAAAAGTGAGACAGAATTGAATGGAATAGGTGGTGTTGAAGGTGCACGAGCAAAGCTTCAAGACTCAATCGATAAACTGAACTTCAAACAATAAAGGATTAAGTATGAGCAGCCTAGAAGATCTAGATAAATTACTCAGCGACGATTTTGAAACTATAGAAGCTACCTTCAATGGTAGGTATGGGGCGGAGTTAACTAAGCTATCTGGATTGTCAATCACAGAACTTAAAAATATACATACAGCAGTCAATATTGTGGAGTACGAAAAATTAAAAGCTGTCGTGCTCAGGGCATCCCAACAAAACCTTAGTCAGGCTGAATTGAAAGCACGTATACATGCTTTGGGCAAAGTTGCGGTCGAGATTGCAAAAATAGCGGATATTGCAGTCTAAATATAAAAACGCCGTAACGGTGCGCCTTTGAAGTCGCTCAGGTTCAAAGAGAAGATGGATGAGCTAGGCATTATCTCATAGTATAGCAGCCCCCAGGTCGGTGATGATAACTCGTATGTCGAGTCGTTGTCCCGCACGCAAAGTACATTGCGTGCGGGCCGAAAATGGGTTGAAGCCTCCTTCGCTAGTACAGTAAACATAAATTATGTCACGTCTTCACAGAGTCAACGTGCGGAGGCATGGCTCGCTGCAAAACAGCGAAATCCTGAACGATAGGCAAGTGCTCTAAGAAACTATGAAGCTGTTGGTGAGGTTCACTAAAACCCAAAAAGAAAACCTGCTTAATAAGCAAGCAAATAATGACAACTACCTTGAAAAGCGCCGTTAGCTTAAAAGCGCAGGAGTAATGGGTACTTATTCATCAAGCATCTAGAAAATGGCACTCTGGCTCAAGGTCAAACCCAGTGCAAATTTTTTTATAGGCTGGCTTATCGTTAATGGCTCTTTTAAGGGTATCCGTATCTCCGATAAAAATAGTAGCCGTTTTTGAACGTGTTAATGCCGTATAAATCATGCTGTTCTCCACAAATGATGTGGAGGTAGAACTAGGTAGTAGAACGATAGTATATGCAAACTCAGAGCCTTGGGCTTTATGAATTGTGATACCGTAACAATGTACTAACCCAGTATCAAAACATGCACCTTCATCGATATAGACTGTCTTTTCAGCAAACTGGCAGACTAACTTCTTTTGTATGTTTTCACCTGCATCTTCTTGTAAGTAGACAATATCAGCGACAGTTGCCATATCACCGTTGTATAGGTCAAGAGATGCGAAGTTCTGAGTGACAATAACGCGATCACCCTTGGCAAACCCCCACAGGGTATCAGAACTACTACTGTATCGCTCGTTTGCTATAAAATGGCTGTTGATGGACACTGTCGATAATGGGTTATCAGCATTAGAGTAAGGCGTGATAACTTGCGATTTATCTAAGCCTAGTTGCTTAGATAATGAATAAGCATTTTGGATAATTTGTGAGTCACTAATTTGCGAATAGTACACGCCAGCCTGACCAGAAAAAGAACTCAGGTCTGTTAGCTCGGATAAAGGATTGTTTGAAAACTCATGTGTTCTGTTGCTCCACTCTGATTTCATTGAGTGACCCACAGTTCGCACCAATGTTGCAACTTCTTTGATTGGGTTGCCAGCTCCTTGCCTGTGAACTCGTTTAAGCTCGCAGTAAGGCACTGTATCGGCATTTAATGCACCAAGACTGACAACATGCTGCCAAACTACTCCAAACCCGACAGGGGCTATTTGAGCAATGTCGCCAACCATTGAAATGCTATATCTAGAAGCGTGCTTATCGAGAAGTGACAAAAACTCTACCACAAGGGATAAATCAAGCATTGACGACTCATCAAAAACAATTAGTGGATTATCGTTAAGCTGTATTGCCCCTTTGATGTCAGGGCTATTTAAGGTTAGTTCGATCTGTCGAATTAACCCTCTAACCGTATAGCTACAGACCTCATATTCGCTCTCGCCGAAAAGGTTTGTGTTTTGTTTTCGGATAACGCACATTCGTTCTAATTCATCATTAACTCTTTTCTTAGCTATGCCTGCTACTGCCACAAAATATGCAGGTCGGTCTAAACGGTTACATGTGTACTTAACACATGCCATAGCTGTGCTTTTACCTGTACCGCCTTCACCCTGCGCGATTGACAGGTCATTGGTCAGGGTATTGAAAGCGAGTTTTTTTTGCTCTTCGGTGAGGTAAAACCCATTCACCCTTGATGAGTATTCGTCAAATTCATTAATGAGAGAAAATATGCGTCCACTAGGGAATTTACCTTCCCTAGAGGTGGCGATTTTTGATGCCATTGATCTTTCGACTATACTCTCCAGATTTGCTAGCCCAACGCCCTGATAGTCGCCTCTATTCGTTCTGCATATGGCTGTTAGTGAAAGACCCGTATCAATCGCAATATCAATCAAGCTCTCACCAATCAACGATGAAAGGGCCACCCTAAACTTCTCCTTAGTGATAGCTGTATGGTTTTGCTTCAGTGCGCGATACACCACGCAGTCAATAGCACCAATCAACCGAACAGGGGAGTCGTCAGGAATATTAATTTTGCTCGTCTTTCTTAGTCGTTCAGCAACGCCCCATGCATTATTAAAGCGGGTTCCCATGCGTATAGGAGCATAAGGGTTACTTGTTAACAAGCTCTTTGTTGAGCGACCTAACAGCCTGAATAGCCGATGTGCTGTTCGTTTGTCATAACCAGCCTGGTCGATGAATTCAATAGACTCAAACTCAGCATGTACATTTTGGTATGCTGTTAAAAACGCCATGCCACGTTCAATGCTGTTGAATGCATCAACGAGAGCAGCGAGATTTCCATTTTTTAACTCATTCAGAAATTGCCTTGCAGAGCCTACTCTTTTGATCGCCTTCATAATGCGAGACTTGCCACATCCGATACCTCGGAACTCTGGATGTCCGAGGAATAGCTTTTTAGTTAGAGTTGGCAGTTCATATTGTTTTAATGCTCGCTCGAAGAGCGCAAGCTCCCCCTCTACATCGAATGAGACAAGTAATAATTTACCTGAGGTTGCGTGATGTTGTGGGCGATAATTAATCAATTCCTTTTGATTGGTACATGAAAATAGCCACACTTCCGCTTCGCTCGGAGCCTTATACGCGAAAGCCTTTTTGATATGAACTGACAATCGCTTGCTAGTATTGATACAGTTACCATAAACAATGTATGCGTTTAGCAGAGGATGTACACTGGTAACTAATAATCTAAGTTCGGTCAAATGTTCGCCCCCCACTGAGGATAGAATTTCTAACCTGCTCCGCATGACACCTAATATGGTCATCAACAGATTGTTTTGAGGCAGCCAACTTCAGTTCCAACTCATGTATCCGTGCATCCCGTTCATCAACTTCTATTTTCAGCTTCTGTTCCAGTGTTTGAATTTGAGCGTTAAGCGTTACGATTAATTGACCTTGTTCGTTAATATCGCACTGCTGACTGGTAACTAGGTCATCTCGTTTTTTCTCAGTTATGGATCTTGGCTGAGAGTCCTCAATACCGATATTTTTCACATCTCTGGGAAGCGCATTCCTAATTACAGAGTTTTTGTACAGAGTTGCACGATCCTTGAACGCGCACCATCTAGCTAATTTACTGGCATTGATTCCTAGCTCGTTCGTGCCACGCTCGTCTCGTGGAAATCTGATTCCCTTCTCCTGCATCTGGCTAATAACTAGTTTATAGCATTCGACGTATAGAGCAGATTTAGCAGTACCTTTCAGTTGTTCTTGTTCTGGGGTTAATTTAATAGGTTCTATCTCCATAACAATTTAACCCCTGTTTGAGGTGGGTGTGGTTCGTGCCTGCCATGCTAGATATGGCTGTGTCTGCTCTGAATTGACTAGGGTTTCACCAAAATATTCAATTCGCCCATCTGGCATCAGGTCTAGCCCTACATCCTCGTGATCAAGAATTCGAGCTAACGCTCTGCATAGTTTCTCGACATTAATGTCAGCTTGTCTGATCTCAGTTGCATCTTGTAGCGTCAGTTGTGAGTTCGATGCATCAGAAATAGCAAGTTCTGCCTGCCTTAGTTCAATTTTCAGCTTTTTTATCTCGTTATTTAGAAGCCCAATCTTTGACCTATAGATAGCCTCTTGATGTACCCAGTTTTTAGGCTGAGGTTCTGCTAGGGAGCCAAGGTTATTCGTGCTAGGCGCGACTTTTATCAAGGCGGTCTCAAGGTATCCTCGGTAGTATCCACCCTTCTCCTCACTTTTTAGAAGAGTGGAATAACCAATCCCTGTATCCCGCTCTAATTTTTTTGCAAGCTGATCCATATTAGAAATACCAGCCTTGAGACCAGGCGTTGCGATGTATGTATCTAGAGTTTTAGTAACCAACTCGATTCGCCCTTTCAGGGATTGTGCCCTTTTGTTAACCATTAGATAACGCCTTTGTTACATTGTTTTGTAGGGGACTTCTCATTAGAGGTTGAGTGTTTGATAAATCACTCTCGATAACATCCAGAATCTGAGATTTGGTAATAATATTCGCGTCTAGCATACTCATGATTGGGGACATAATATGTCGAGGGTCTAAGGAATCATTTACGAAACAGGCTTCAACCTTTTTCATGATCTCATCATTAGCGTTCTTAGAATCGTTTAGGATTTTCTTCTCAATCCTGGCTACAGTTTTTTGGATTTCAGGGCTATTCAGTGAAGGCACGTCACTCATACTGGTCATATGGTTGAGTAACAACTCAGCTAAAGACATTTTCAATGTTTCGCATGATATTGATTCTTTGAGCAGGCGAGGGGCAGGTACAACAAACTTATTAGTATTCTTTTTGCCTAGCAGACTGATCCGTGTTTGTTCAACAATCCTCAGAGCTGCCTGCCAACCGAGTAGCTCTGACTTTAAAACAGATTCGTTGCGTTTTAGCTGAGCCACTTCGATTTTATGTACAGTTTCGTCAGCAACTTTGTTTCGGTTTAAGTTAATCAGTGATGTCACATTAGTCTTCAAATCTAACTCAAGTCGTTGCACCATCCTTGAAATAGAAATCAGGTTATCTACATGGCAGATCTTTATTCGACAAACGCCGCATCGTTGATAACCACCATTTTCAGCTATGATTTCTGAGGGGCATTCCATATTGTGAACACAGATATGGGTTGATGAAAATGCGATCATGGATAAAGGAGTGGAGGCAACCAGATCCATACCAGTATCTTTAATGATTTCATCACCATCATCGTCAACAGTAACAATTGGAATCGATGTGAAACCGTACAGGCTCATCGTCTCTCTGGGGTTCTGCTTGAACGATTCCCGAACCTGCTCCTGTGAAACATCACTAGTGCACATAGGCATTATCTCATCCTTGTTTTTGTTACCGCGCACTACCATTAGGTTGGCTCTACGATACTCCCCGACCTTACGTGCTCGATCCTCTTCAGTCTCCCTGTTGTAATAGGCGGTTGTACTGATTTGCATGTGACCGATGTTTTTACTGACAGTCTCTATAGGTATATAACCAACCCTGTGGCTAACGTAGGTCGTTCGAGATGAGTGAGGAGTTAGTATCGCCAACAATTTCACACGATGCCCATCAGCATCAAATCCAAGAGTTCGATTTTTACCTGAAACCTTAGCTCGCGTGACGAATTCACTATCAGCAGTGATGGTTCTCTCTACAGTTTGTGCTGTCATAGAGTCTTTAGCGGATAGAGGCACCATTTTAACAAACTCACAACTTTCCATCATATCAGTGAAGGAGCTATTGATAATACCTTGAGAAATCGTAAGGAATATTTTCCAAATGTCGCTCCATACCAGTTCTGAAAATGCCTCTCCTGGTGCGTTGCGAAAAAGGACGTCTATCTCTTTCTCGTCATCATAAGGTACTAGGTGGTCAACATCTGTTCTCAAATTTTGAAATTCTCTTTCTGCTCTTAGCATTGCTATAACATCAATATGAGAACTGGCTTTCCATGGTTTGCGACGACTTTTATCAGTGCTTACCAATAGCTGAACAATACCGTCCTCATTTGCATCATCTACATATTTGTCGAAATGACGTTTGTCTAGGTAGCGGATATGTTTGTGTCGTATTCCTTGTTCAAGAGCTACAATAATGCCCCTGATTGGCCCAAGTAAAGGAGTGACTAACTGCGCCTTATCCATATCTATGGTTCCATACTTAGTCATCGAAAATGGGTTCTCAATTATTTTCGAGGTTGCGTCCAGCCGCTTGTAGGAGTATTTCAGTTGATCATCGACGTACCAAACGATTGGGGAAAATCCTGCACAATCATGAGAGTAAACAGCTCTTCTTAGCGCTTTATTATTGTTCTCTCCAACACGAAGAGAGTTATGATAGTGCTCCAATGGTACTGCCCAGTGGAAAACATTGGCTAAAGGCTTACTCTTAGCAATATCACCGCTTAAAGGGGAGTTGTGTAATTGATATCTCAATATTCCAACAGGCGCAGTAATTTTAGCCCCAATTTCAATCAGCCTAAATGGGTTGTCAGTATGGTAGGAATTTACGGATCTGAAACCTAGCAGTTCAGGGGTATAACCTTCGAGAATTCGCTCTTGCAGGTATGAGCCAAATTTTTCTAGGGCGTAGCCTACTTGCAGAGATACTGCGTATTCATCCCGTGTAAATACATTCTTCACTGACTCGCTCAGAGAACCGAGTTTGATACCACGTTGCGACTTATGCCATGCATTAGTGAACTCCTTAGGTTGTAAGAGCTTACCAATGGAGCTTACGTGTTCGTTGTCAAAACGAAAATTGGTTTCAACAGAGTTTATGGCTGCTTTAACCCATGTAGCAACTGAAACCGACTTGCGCAGTAAAAACTCCCCTAATGTGCGAGGCCATTGGTCTGTGTCGATGTCCTGATTGGAAAACGAGCGAACTACGAACGTCTCCCTATCTAATTCTCTTAGTGTCGTAGGTGTGGATATAGCTTCGTTTTTAGCCTGTTCTGGAAACATCGCGCACCAGCAGGATATGTACCCAAGGTACTGGTAGATTACATTCCAACCCCACTTAGGGTTACTAGAAGAGCTTGCAGTCATTGAGCTGAGGTGCTTGTCCTTGTACACATCCCAATTAGTGTGGTCAGGCTCATCAATCAAACCACGATTATAAAACTCCTGAGTTGATTGGTAGTCATTGTCAGCGAAGAACTCAAAAAGTGCTTCTTCATCCTGTTCGTACATAACCTCTTCAAGGTTGAATTGTGTAGCGGTGTTGAGTTGGAGCAGTTCAGATCTATAGGCATTAGTAATGGCGTGAGTATGACCAGATAGACTCTCCCGTTTATGACAGCCCAATCTTGAGGCGGCTGTTCTGAACTCATTAAACGCAGATTTTGCACCTTTGAATGGCATTGTGTTGTTCGACAATTCCTTTAGTGTGTGTGCGTCACACGGCTTTTGGGAATCATACGTATCGTACAGACAGAATAGACGTGTTAGGTCGTCGTAGGAACTTACAGTTACGTCTTCTTGTGTGTGTAGTGTGCTACAGTAGAGGATACTTGCTAATTTGTCATAGCACTTTCCATCCTCTCGTTCCAACAATGTTACTTCCAACGAAGGAGCATTACCTATGTCATTAATCAGTTCCGTAAACTCAAGTTGCAGATTTTCACAGTATTCGTCAGACGCGCCAAACATAGGGGGGCGAGAAAGATGGTTAAAAGATTTGAACTTACTAAACTCGCCAAACTTTTCGGAACTTAATTCCAAGTTGACAGTAATCGGAAGGACTACCAAGCCCTCTCTCCAAAGCTTAATAAGAATCAATCTGGAATATAGGATGACGGTTTGGTAGACACCTTTACTGATTTGTACCGACTCAATTCCTATTGATAGGAATAATTTTTCTATTTGATTAACGAACTCTACTGCTCCGTGATAACCCTTATAGTCAGGTTTTCGTGCATGGGCCTTCCTGGTAGTGAAATTGGCAGCGCTGGCTTTATGAGATGCAATATTCAGTAGTGTTTCTGTATCAGAGATGTTTGCTGCTATCTCACATATCACACAACGTACATCAGCCTTACCTATGCTGAGATTGGAGCTGCGATTCAGGATATCCATCTCTGGAACACAAAAATTTTTTTCAACACCTACATTGGAAAAAAACGTAGAGACCTGTCCCCCTAGCTGAAGGGCTATTTCAGTACAGCGTCTATCTGCCTTTTCTTTACCTGACGGGTAGTTGGCGGAACTAGTAGTGTTGAATATCATTATTGGTGTGCCTCCAGTTTCATTAGCATCTCATTGACTTTTTTTGCTTTTTCGAGCAATGCATGATGTTCCGTTAACAACTTAGCCTTTTGATCGTCGAGGTTAAGGCGTGTGATATCACGAGATAATTTGTGTTGGCTACTCAGTTTCTCAGAGTCATCACGTTTGTATTTTACGGTGCTGGTGTAGTTGACATGACCTATCAGGTTACTGACATCTGGCATCTCATAACCAAATTCTAACTCTCCATCCTCGGTTAGACGTGGGCACTCTTTATGTAGGTAGAAGACCAGAGCGTGACGAGCGAAATGCGGCCCGTGAAGCGAGTTCTTTGAAATTCCAATTGCCATTAAGCCTTTTTTAAAACGCTTGACAATATTGGAGTGGCTACGTTTTTTGTCGGCACGTTGAGTCAGAAGATACGGTCGTCCCCTGTTGATATCTTTTTCATAGGTGAACAAAAAGTCGTGACTATAATCAGTGACCATATTCACTAGCAGCTTATCTAGTGATTTCCAAAATATCTCTTCAGCTACACCAAACAGGTGTACCTCATTGTTCAAAGTATTACGGCCTTTCCATGCTGAACATAGCATTTGTTCCTCAGTGGTTAGACCTCGCTTAGAAATATTTTTGGTCAAGAATATTCTTCGTTGCGTGAAGTCGATGTGTTTGAGCTGTAGCATCAATGCCTCACTGATACGCAAGCCCCCTGCGAAAGCTAATGCGAATAGGGTGCGATCACGATCTGAAAGCGACTCCTGATTGAGAAATGACTCTATTTGCTCCTGTGTGATTGCGATCTTATCTCTGACAGGGGAGTCTTCAGAGGGCAGGCGTGAAAATACCTGACTTGTTTCACCATGCATATTTTGTAAACCTAGAATTCCTCCCAGTGCTGTGTATTTCTGCCAAAATAGTTTTTGTGCCTGTGATATCTCGGTAGAGTTCCAAACCTGTTTGAATATTGGTTGGTACTCAGACTCTGATGGTGAGATTCCCATGGATCGAATGAGTCTGTCATGTACCGCTCTGCCATACCGCTCAGAGATATTGATATAGTGCTCGATCGCATTTAAATGCACATTAACTGAATTATTCCCAAGCTTGGGGCGATATCCGTCCATCAGTGCTCTTATCGTCTGAAGCTCATGAGAGGCGTTAATTGGAACTGTTTTTTGAATGTATGCGGGATAGTTCGTGACCATTCTATATGCATGATGCAGATTCAAGGGAGTGTCTGTTCCCACCACTCCTGCTTCATGTAAATAGTCGATAAATTTAATCACAGGATTTCGATAAGTAGCTAGTGTGTTTGCACTCAGGTTTTGCTTTTTAGTGGTGGTCTCTGCTAGGCGAGCCATTTCCTCCTCATATGCACGAAACTCATCGACCTCGGAACCGTCACTAACCCTATATAGGTGATGAGTGGTGGTCTCGATTAAACAAGAGTCTACAAAAGACTTTTGATGTTTAGTTTCGTATGTAAGATTCTTTAATTTCATGAGAGTATATATAACACTTAAACTTGTATTTATATAACGTTAACTCACTGTAATTTAAAGATCAACTAAATGATTTTCTTATTAAATTCGTGAGAGTTGATTGCTATAATACATAATGGCCAGACACCTTTTGTTACCTTCGGGTTTGGCCTAGGGACCAGTTGGGCTTCTCGATTGATCCAACAGTCGATTCTTAAAAATCGCATTGCTGGTTTAGGCAAAAACCGTAAAACGGCCGTATTCCCTAAGCTCGTCTTCGGAATAAAAGATGGATTGAATCATAAAGCCGACGATCCTAACTATGACATTAAGAAGCTTGCACTAGAGTGTGCATCAAAACGTATGTACCCAGACATTCTCAATTACGACAAAGTGGTTGAGGTGACGGGTTCATTTAAAACGCCAATGGGATGTCGTAGTTTCCTAGGAACCTATGAGGAAAATGGTGAGTTGATCCATGAAGGGCGCAATAACTTAGGTGTTGTTAGTCTCAACCTCCCTCGAATTGCAATTGAAGCAAAAGGTGACGAGGGCAAGTTTTATCAGATTTTGAATACGAAGCTAACACTGGCTCGTCGCGCTTTAGAAACACGCATTGCTAGGTTAGAGAACGTCAAAGCACGAGTGGCTCCAATTCTTTATATGGAAGGCGCTTGCGGCGTTCGCTTAAAGGCTGATGAACCTATTGCTAACATTTTTAAACATGGCCGCGCGTCTATTTCTTTGGGTTACATAGGTGTTCATGAAACGATTAATGCTTTGTATGGCAAGCAGACACATGTTTATGACAACTCAGAACTTCGACAGAAAGCGCTCGATATCATCAAGCATCTTAAAGATACGGTAAACCAATGGGCTGCAGAGTCGGGTTATGGTTACAGCTTGTATGGTACGCCTAGCGAAAATTTATGTAGCCGATTCTGTCGCATAGATACAAAAGAGTTCGGTGTACTGGAAGGGGTCACAGAGAAAGGTTACTACACCAACAGTTTCCACCTCGATGTAGAGAAGAAGGTCAACCCATACGACAAAATCGATTTTGAAATGCCTTATCCGCAGATTTCGAGCGGTGGTTTTATTTGCTACGGCGAGTTTCCAAATATGCAGCGTAATGTTGAAGCATTGGAAAACGTGTGGGACTACAGCTACAACCGCGTTCCTTACTATGGTACCAACACACCTATCGATGAATGTTATGAATGTGGGTACAACGGTGAATTTGATTGTACGAGTAAAGGATTTACGTGTCCTAACTGTGGTAATCACGATTCCACTAAAGTCTCTGTAACCCGTAGAGTGTGTGGCTACTTGGGCAGTCCTGATGCGCGGCCGTTTAATTTTGGTAAGCAAGAAGAAGTTAAGCGTCGGGTTAAGCATCTATAGAATCCATAGATGAATGGATTCAGTGACGAAAACAGGGCGGGAGTGACTCGCCCTTTATCATCAGCACGAAAGCATTTTCTCAAGTATCTAACATCGGAAAACGTCATGAACTACCACCAATACTATCCTGTGGATGTAGTTAACGGGCCAGGCACACGTTGTACTTTATTTGTCTCTGGCTGCATACATCAGTGCCGCGGGTGTTATAACCAATCGACACAGCGAATCGACTCAGGAGTATTGTTTACTCAACAAGTGGAAGACCAAATTCTGCAGGATTTGAAAGATACTCGTATTAAAAGACGGGGGCTTTCGTTGTCCGGTGGTGATCCACTCCATCCAGCCAATGTAGCTGATGTTCTTCGGTTGGTTAAGCGGGTACGTAAAGAGTGCCCGGATAAGGATATCTGGATGTGGACAGGCTATAGGCTAGCCGAATTGACGGTGTCGCAACAAGAAGTGGTCGCACTACTTGATGTCTTAGTTGACGGTAAGTTTGAGCAGGAGAGCAAAGATCTCAACCTAGAGTGGCGTGGTAGCTCCAATCAGATTATTCACCGATTCAAGATTTAGATCCACCTAGTAGGTTTTTATTCTGACAGGTCTCTTGATGTTGCAAATATGTTAATGGTAAAAGGTTTTTATCCTGTTTTGCTCTTAGGCACTAAAATTTTATTTCTGAATTAGGGGATTAAATGATAAGTTGGATACCGTTACTTGAATTTCAAAGGGTTATGACTTTCATGTTCTCTCATTTACCAACACCTACACTGGATCCTATCCTTTCATTATCAGTCGCTTACCGCAATGATCCTCGTCCTGACAAAGTGGACTTGGGTATTGGCGTCTACAAAAACAGTACTGGTCAAACGCCAGTCATGAAAGCAATATCTCAAGCGCAGGATATTGTGGTCGAAACGCAAAAAACGAAATCTTACGTCGGCTTGGCTGGCTGTGAAGAGTTTAACCAGAGTATGGTTGATTTACTGCTGTCGGGTACTTCAGCCATGGATCGCGTCGCCGCTATCCAAACGCCGGGCGCCAGTGGCGCACTGCGTATGTTAGGCGACCTGATGAAAGTCGCTCAGCCTGAAACGACGGTTTGGATTTCAAACCCAAGTTACGTTAATCATCGTCCAGTAATGGAAGCCGCAGGCCTTAAAGTGAAGCTGTACAGTTACTTTAGCCCTGAAACCAAACAGGTTGATACGGCACGAATGTTAGAAGAGTTGTCTCAGGCGGGGCCAAAAGATGTGGTCCTTCTACATGGGTGTTGTCACAACCCGACCGGGGCTGACATTGATTTTTCTGCGTGGCAGGCGGTGACGGAGTTATCACAGAAAAACGGTTTTATTCCGTTTGTTGATATTGCATACCAAGGCTTTGGTGACGGTTTAGAGGAAGATGCCAAAGGTTTACGCTTTATGGCGGACAATGTGGAAGAGATGCTGATTACCACATCTTGTTCAAAGAACTTTGGCCTTTACCGTGAACGTACGGGTGCCGCCATAGTGGTTGGCAAGTCATTGCAAGATGTTGGCAATGCAAAAGGCAAGTTGCTAACGCTCGCACGTGCAACGTATACAATGCCGCCAGACCATGGAGCTGCGCTGGTAAAAACCATCCTACAAAGTGAAGTGCTGACCGGTGTTTGGAAACAGGAATTGAGCGAAATGCAGCAGCGCCTGCTGAACCTTCGTCAAACCTTATGTAATGAATTGAGAAATACCCATAACACGTCACATTTCGATTTCATTGAAGGCCACAAAGGCATGTTTACTGTGCTAGGCTTTACTCAAGACCAAATGACGCAACTCCGTGAAGAATATGGTATTTATGGTGTTGGAGATGGTCGAATTAACATCGCAGGTTTGACTGAAAAAGACATTCCTTACGTAGCCGATGCGATAGTTAAAGTGTCTTAAGTGTCGCTTTAAGGCTCACACTGATGTGGGCCTTTTTTAAAGTGGTCCTATCTTGTTATTGAATTAGGTGATCGAATGAACAAAACATGGAAATTCCTGATTCCAGTTATGCTGAGTGGCGGTTTAATGGCGTGTTCAACGCCAGGTCCGCAGCCAGCAGAACCAGACAAAAAACCGCAAATTGAAAAGCCTAAAGTAGAGCAGTCAGATAAAGAAGCCGAGAAACCGCGTAAGCCGGAACCCAAACCGGAGGTGAAACCAGAGAAAAAACCACCGCCAAAACCACAACCGAAGAAAACATCGGATGGAAAACTGATCCTCGGTGAACAGGAATGGGTGTATATTCCTGGGCTTGAAGAGAACTTTAAAGCGCGTATCGATACCGGTGCGACAACGTCATCAATCAGTGCTACCGATATCGTTGAGTTTGAACGTGATGGTAAAGACTGGGTGAAGTTCAAGATCGAACACGACGGTACCAAGAGTAAAGAGATTGCTCTTCCAGTGCAGCGCTGGGTGAAAATTCGTCAGTCGAGTGCAGATGAAGCTGAGCGTCGCCCTGTTGTTGAATCTTGGATCCAGATTGGAGATTTGAAAGAAAAAACAGAATTCACGCTTGCAGATAGAACACATCTCACGTTTCCGTTGTTACTCGGTCGTAGCTTCTTCAAAGATGTCGCCATTGTCGATGTAAGCAAGAGGTTTGTACAGAAAAAGCACAAATAAAAAATATCGCTCAGTTTAAACGGCACCCATAAGGTGCCGTTTTTATTATTTTACATTGCGTTTTTTGAACGTAGTGAAAGAACTGAATTGCATATTCGGTTACTCTACGCTGGTTTTTAACATTCAGTATCGGTGTCAGACATTTCTAATCTAAAAAACACAACTCGTCTGAGCCTGAAGCGCCGATATAGTCAGCTTAATCCAAGGAGCCCCCAATGAAGCATTTAGCGATGGCCGTCGTCATCAGAGATGGAAAAGTTCTGATTCAGGAGCGCTACCGACCTGCTCAAGGTATGATTATGGAATTTCCCGGCGGTGAAGTGGACAGCAATGAGTCTGGTACCAATGCCGCGATCAGAGAACTGTATGAAGAGACTCATTTGAGTGGATTGTCTCACGTTGCGACTTACAGCGATATTAATGAATATGGTGGAAGAATATACTATGTTGTTCTTCATGCAGATAAATCGACGCTAGCTGTTGCCCATTCAGAACATAGGCAGCAAACTTTTCATTGGATGACAGCGGAGGAAATTCCGACGACCGATTTCTATAAAGCTGATGTTAACTTTATTCAACAACATTTGAATAAGCATCTTTGCAGAGAGTTAAAAGAGCTCGTATAGAAAAAAGGCCAATCACGAATGATTGGCCTTGTTGATTATTGGATTTCCAACAACTCGACATCAAATATTAGCGTTGACGCTGGTGGAATTGGACCACTTCCACCTTTGCCGTAGGCCAGAGGGCTAGGAATGAACAGGCGGAACTTGTCACCTTCTACCATGTATGTCAGGCCTTCTTGCCAACCTTTGATTACTTGGTTAAGAGCGAATGAAATTGGCTCACCACGTTCAACTGAGCTGTCGAACACAGTGCCATCGATTAGCGTACCGTGATAATGCACCTTCACTTTGCTCTTAGCGGTTGGATTGACCGTACCAGTTCCTTTGTTAAGCACAAGGTACTGCAGTCCGGTTTCCGTTGTTACCACACCTTGTTTTTCCCCATTTTCAAGAAGAAATGCTTGTCCTGCTGCAAAGTTTTGTTCGCCAGCTTTGCTGGTCACCATAGTGCGATAAATCATGAAGCCAGCTAGCACTAAAACGACGATTGGGATGATTATTTTAGACATGAGTCCTTTCCGTTTTTACTTAAGGTTGTTTTGAATTAAATAGTTGATTGTCTTGGCAATGTCTTCAACATCTTTATGACCGGATGTCAGCACCATATACTTACCGTTTACGATAAAGGTCGGAACTGAATTAATTTGACCTTTTTCAGTGATATCTTCAGCGACTTGCATTGCTCTGAATAACTGTTTTTGCTGGTCTTGTTTGAGCTCGTAAGGACTGGTTAGTCCGCGAGAGTGGAAAGCATCATCGATGGCTTGCTTTCTCGTTGCCATTGTTGCGTCGTCGCCCATTTGAGCCGCGGTAAACAATTCATTCATCATCGATGTTTCAGGCTTTTTACCCAGTTGCATTTCAGCGCTGTAATAGATCATGGCACCAACTTGCGCACTCTCGTTAAACGTCACGTGGATCTTACCAATGTTTTGCTTGGTGAGTTGTTCCAATTGAGGCAAAACCAGTTCCATTTTTTTACAGTGGCCACAATTGAGTGAAAAAACTTCAGCCACCTGAGGCAAGCGAAAGGTCGATAAGTTGACAGGAAGTGTTTTGAACTGTTTACCCTCCTGTGGGACATCGCTTTCCGCACATCCCGCCAAGAGAGTAGCAAATGCGATGGTCATTAACGCCAGTATCTTTTTCATAGTATGTTCTCTTTGTAGTCGCTGTTGACACTCTGTTTTCAGCGAGATAACAGTAGGCGGATTTTACTCTTTCGCGGCGAGTAACTAAATAGCAAACAGCGTGAAATGCTTATTAAATCATTTCAGAACGTTAAGTCGTCAACATGCGATAAGAAAAGGGTTAAATTATAATTAAAGTATTTCCAGAGTTGCCGATATAAATGATGTATCGAAACGGAAACGAATGGTGGATCAATGAAATATCTTGCCTTACCTTTGCTCTTGCTTCTCACTGGTTGTGGCAATCTGGCTAAAGAAATGCGTTATCTCACGGATGACATGCTAGAGACCGCCCCAAAAACAGACTTCGAAGTACGATACCCTAATTGGGGAGACGCACCTCAACTGGCGTCGTCTGGTGTGAAAGGACCCATGGGGCAGATGCGCACCACCAACTATAGTGATCTGCAAAGTTTCCTACTAAAAAACGGTGTCGACTACGAGGTACTGCCGGGTAACCACATCATGGTCAAGTTAACTGATACGGTCAAATTTAATACTGGCTCGTCCATGGTTAAACCTGATTCGATGTATTGGTTGGACATGATGGGCCGATATTTAGCAACACAGCCGGGCATTGATATTGTGATTGATGGCCATGCTGACAGTACTGGAGCGCCGACTTTTAACGATTCTCTTTCCATGAAACGCGCTAAAGCGGTGAAAAAGCAATTGGTTAGCAACAATGTGGCGATGAATTCTATCTACACACGCGGCTATGGTGAATATGTACCAGCATGTTCAAACACGACAAGTGCCGGAAAAGCCTGTAACAGACGCGTAGAAGTTCTGTTTATCGTTTCGAATAACTGACCAATAATTAGCGTAACTCAAAAGCCAAAGCTAAACTCTTCAAATACGATCTGATGTCTGTAGTTGGGTGGCACGTCGCCTTTTTACGTCGTGGAGAGATTATGCTCATTAAGTTTCAACTTTTCTCAAATTGCCTTGTCGTATTTTTGGCCTACTTACTGTTTTTCGCTACTCCAACCTCAGCGTATACGCAGACGCTCACTATTGCTGTTGGTGGTGAGTACCCTCCATATCATTCCAAAACACTACCGGGTTATGGTATCAACGCTCAAATCGTCACGGCTGCATTTGAAACGCAAAATGTAGAGGTAAAGTATGTTCACTTACCAACTTGGAAAGAGGCATTTGACTTTGCAGCACAAGGCAAAGCCGATGCGACGGCGCTGTGGGAGCTCAACGAAGCGTACAAAGAATCTTTCCTTATCAGTGATGTTGTTTATAAGATAAATGCGCATTTGTTCTACCAAAAACAACAAGTGTTCGACTGGAAGCGAGTGGAAGATTTAGAAGGTCTGAAAGTCAGTGCAGTAGTTGGTGGCTATTACGGCGAAGCGTTTGAAAAGGCGGAGAAAAATGGCAATCTCACTGTTGAGCGAGTGCATGATGAAGCTGAAAACATCAAAAAACTGCTTGCTGGGACTATTGACGTATCGCCACTATATATTTTGCACGTCAACTATGTGCTTAATAGTGAAGGTTTAGAATCCGAGAGAAATCGTTTGACTTATCACCCCACACCTCTGTTTGTGAATACTCTGCATGTACTGCTACCCAACAAGAAGCCTGATAGTCAACAGCATTTGATGACTTTTAATCAAGGTCTAAAAGCCATCAAAAGGAGTGGAAGTCTGCAATCTATTCTCAACACGCATCTTAGCTATTGATATGCGTTCTAAGTGGTTATCGCCATTGCCAGTAACGTGACTGGGTGAATAGTTTCTAGTTGTGTGTTTTCTTCAATTTGCCATTTGCAGGTTTCGCAATCCGTAATAGCGAAGTCTGCCTTGGCTGACTTGATCGATTCAAAGAGATGATGACCAATTTTCATTGAAACATCATAGTTTTCTTCTTTAAAACCATAGGTTCCTGCAAGACCACAGCATTCGCTATCAAGAATGATCAATTCCAATCCAGGTATTTGTTTTAGCACTTCCAAAGTGAAGATGACATTGCCACTTCGTTCGAGATGACAAGGTGTGTGGTAAACCACCCGTTTGTTGAGCGGTTTCATATTCAACGTATTGCCATTCATAAATTCTTTTAATAGAAACTTAGTGATGTATTCAATACGATCGCTAACGTGAGAATTTTTGACGCCTAAAACATGCGGGTATTCCTGTTTGAGTGTAAATGAGCAAGTTGAAGACGTTGAAAGGACGGTATGACCATGGTTAGAAACAGCATCTTCTATGTGTTTGATGTTAAGTTCTGCGTTGCGACGAGCCTTACTATGAAAGCCATTCGCTATCAGTGGGACACCACAACACTTTTCCTTCTCCAAAAGTTGGACGCCGATGCCTAGTGCATTGAGAACCTTGACCAGATCTTTCCCGAGCTGAGGGTGGTTGTAATTGACAAAGCATCCGTGAAAGTAGCTGATTTGACGGGGATAGATATCTTGCTTGGACACGTGTTTTTTGTACCAGTGACGAAACGTTCCGTGGGAGTATTTGGGTAACGATTTGTGCTCGTCGATCCCGACAGTCTTATGCAGGATTTTTTTGACGGGCTTGTTATCCGTTACTTTGTTGATTAATGGAGCGACAGGCGTCGCTAATTGCCCGAAAAGGTCGGTATGGCTGAGTACAAAATCTCTAATGAGTTTAGGGCTATAAGTTTTTTTTCCGTATTTCCCTCTTGCCACAGCAATAATGTCACCAATCTTGACACCAGAAGGACAAGCTGTTTCACAACGTTTGCAGTTGGTACACAGCTTTAATGCTTCATCATAATAGCCGGCGTTTTTTATCCGTAGTCGCTCTCCATCTGGCCCAGATTGTTTAGGACCAGGGTAGAGCGGATTTGTTTTTGCTACTGGGCAGTAAATCGTACATACGGTGCACTTAATACAATGATCAAAACTGGTAACCCGGGGAGCATGATCAGCAAAATAGATCGTCATACTAGGGCCTCCTCTAACGCTATGGCGTGAATAATATTATTCGCGACATGGAAAGCGCTTGCGATAGCAACACCCCCTCCACAGCCTTGTTGTATCGGGTCATAGTGAGCCAACACTGAACCACAGCAGTGCAAGTTGCGAACCGTTTGACTATTCAGAGTTGGATTAAAGTCGCGGTCAGTAATCACGCCATACTGCATGAATGGGTGTGAAGATTGGCTGAAAAAGTCTTTATCTCGCCACTGGCGTCTGTCTTGATGATAATGAACATCTAAGTTAAATATTGGTTCGATAATCTGGTTCGATTCAGCAATGAGTCCATGACTAAAGTAGCTACCTGAAGCAAGTACATAATGTTTGGCGATGAGCGGAAAGTCTTCTAAGTTGGCCGTCTGTATAGAGCGAATAGCCTTTTTGTCTTGATGCCAATGTGCGGAAACAACCTTGTCGCCCTTGAGCTGTATACCCCCCATTTTGGTAAACATACCTTGCAATGCCTCTTCGAGCCTAATTCCCAATAGGGAAGGTGGCATTGTGGGCACTTCATGAAAACAAAGTTGAGTCTCGCTTTGTAATCGTTCCATCAATGCAAGGCCGTCGCCATTACCCATGATGGCTGGAAGAATGACTAGGTCATCCGCAGTGGCTCCTGCGCTTAATTGGTGTACAAAACTCGAAAATGCTTTGGGTTGTTTTAGTGTTCGGGCGATATCGATAGAACGTAGCTCATTCGGGTTTTGTCGTAAAGAGTCAAAGCCAGGAATACGGACCGAAAGTATTTTCTTTTCGACTTGGCGAAACTCTTCGATCTGGTTTAGATTATCGAGGGCAAGTTGAGGTTGAAAATCTCGAAACCCATCAATGGAGATTAAAACGAGCCTCTTTAGTGAGGAATTAGGCAGCCATTGATGGACGTACGGCTGTGACAACCAAGTTGGTTTGATTGTACCCAAGGGAGTGATCCGGTAATGATTATGGCCATTTTGGTTTGACGAGAGTGAGACGCCAGCCTCACTCAGCATGGCTTGAAACCACAGCAGCGCTTTTTTTATCTCAGAAACAGATAGCTTGCTATAAGGGTGGTCAGATGAAAGCGCTTTGAGTACAGGAATGCTTTCAAAAGGGTCTGTCACTTCTAAGCCATTTGGTAGATTGCCGAGTACATCAATTGAACCCGAGGAGAAGTGCAGGGAGCTGTGGCCTTGATTAATCAAGACGGTTTTTAATCCCGATTCCAAACACTTCAAAGCTGAGCAGTAACCCGCTATTCCGCCTCCTATCACAACGACATCATACTTCATCTGGTCTCCTCCTTCTCGTCTTTACGAGGGATGCATTGACCAGCACCAAATAAACCTTGGTAAATCCAATGGCTAAACTCAGCCTCTCTAAGCGCATCGCCCCAGAAGATGGGCTTAGTACCTTTCCATCTCTCTTCTAGGAATTCATTGAGGAGCTGACTACACTGATTACCGTCGTGGTTGGCGTACTGGTTAAACAAGCTTGCTGCGCGATAACTGCAAAGCTCACCCTGACAAGGCCCCATTCCAAGACGTGTACGGCGACGTAAGTCGACCAGAGTATGTACATTGAGTTGTTTAATCGCGTATTCGATTTCGCCTGCGGTAACCATTTCACACTCGCAAATCACTGCTTGTTTGTCGACACTTTCATTCAGAAAATCAGAAGCACGCTCACCATGACGGTAATATGCTGATTCGTAGACAGGCTTTACGATACTGGCTGTTTTCTTTGGCTTGCTAACTGGTTTGTTTGAGCCGGGAAGGGGTGTGATATGTGTGGTGCATGGCTCACTTACAGATAGCTTCTCGGCCAGCAAGTCTGTCGCCCATTCTGCCATTAGTCGGTAGGTCATGAGTTTACCGCCAGTTACAGTAGTGAAGCCTTTCAGACCATCCCGTTTTTCATGATCAAGTAATACGATACCTCGGCTGATATTGCGGCCGCTTCCATCATCATCGACGGAAACCAGTGGTCGTACGCCAGCATAGGCACGAAGTACACGAGTATTAGCCATGATAGGAGCAAGCTTCGCTCCTTCTTTCAGCAACACGTCGACATCTCGTTCGGTAACATGGAGATCATTAATTTGATCGTAATCGATATGTTCTGATGTCGTTCCGATGAGAGAAATGGTATCTCCGGGCACTAATATATCGGCGTCTGAAGGTTTTCGGCAGCGATTGATGACGAGGTTGTTGATTCGATAATCGAGTATGAGTAACGATCCTTTTGCTGGGAACATTCTGATGCTGAGATCGGCATACTCGCAAATGTTTTGTCCCCATATACCAGCAGCGTTGATGACTTGCTTTGAAAATATTTGAAAGGATTCGTTCTTCTCAGTGTTGTAGCCGTTCACGCCAAGGACTGTATCTTCATGACGTATTAAGGAAGTAACTTTGGTTTTGTTGAATAGAAGCGCTCCGTGCTCGTTGGCATCTAAAACATTAGACGCGCATAAACGAAATGGATCCAATGTGCCATCTGGTACTTGGACCGCCGCTTTTATTTTGGGGTTAACATTAGGTTCCAGCTTAAGGGCTTGTTTAGCCGACAATCGCTTGGTGGGGATATCCGCTTTGCTGCAAGCGTCAACAAATGTGTCCTGAAAGCTAAGGTCGTCTTCAGGTAAGGTAATAAAGAGACCACTTGTATCCTCAACACAATGACGAGCAATGTTTTTAAGTATGCGGTTTTCTTGAATACACTCTTTTGCTGATTCACCATCTGTGACGGCGTAACGAGCTCCAGAATGAAGTAATCCATGATTGCGTCCAGTAGTTCCCGACGCAATATCGTCTTGTTCTAATAAAATGCAACGGATACCACGCAGTGAGCAATCGCGCATGATTCCTGTACCTGTTGCGCCCCCGCCGATGATGACCACATCAGTTTCGAACCGTTTAACCATAGTAAATTTGGGCCTTGGTGAAATGTCCATAATTATAATGTGCCATTACTTTCATTTTATTTTCGTTAACTTGTTCACATATGAGCGAACGAGTATTTTGTGGTTGTTGTGTTGCTCATCATTAACCGTTTATTTTTGCAATCAGTTAAAATACGGGCAGATATACACGGTTAAGACGGTTTAAAAGTATACGTAACAATAGTTCAACATATGACGAGTGATTGATTAGAGTAAATACACCTGTTTTGTGTCAATGCTTTTTGAGTGCAAGCGTTAGTGGGGGTGCATTAGAGCAATGTGAGAATATTGTTAATAGTGGTTTTTAAAGTGAAGATCAAAAAATTGATTTAATTAACAAAATAGAGAACATAAAAATAACAAAATGTGCTCGAACGCTCATTAATCAGTTGTGAACGTTTAATCTCATACCTATGTATGCAAAATACGATGCGCAATCAATACAAAAACTAAATTGCACATATTTAATGTAAACAAGGACTCTTACTATGACGAATAGAAAACCCACCTTACTTGGTGAATGTATCGCTGAGTTTATAGGTACCGGACTATTGATATTCTTTGGCGTTGGCTGTGTAGCCGCTTTAGTACTTGCGGGTGCTCAGTTTGGGCAATGGGAAATCAGTATTGTCTGGGGCTTTGGGGTAGCTATTGCTATCTACTGTACAGCAGGTGTGTCAGGAGCGCACATCAACCCCGCTGTCACGATTGCATTGGCGGCTTTTCATGGATTTGATAAAGCCAAGGTTGTGCCTTACATCATCGCTCAAATGTTGGGCGCTTTTTGCTCAGCTGCGTTGGTATACAGTTTGTACAGCAACTTGTTCGTCGATTATGAGATAGCACAGGGTTTTGCGCGCAGCAGCCAAGATGCATTGGCAACGGCAGGAATCTTTTCTACATACCCTCATGCGTCGTTGTCGTTTGCCGGAGCGCTAGCGGTTGAGTTTGTTATCACAGCGGTTCTAATGTTTGCCATTTTAGCACTAGGTGATGAAAACAACGGCGCGGCTCGTGGCGCAATGAACCCGCTACTGATTGGTGTTTTGATTGCTGTCATAGGTGGCTCTCTTGGCCCACTAACGGGTTTTGCAATGAACCCTGCACGTGACTTTGGCCCTAAGTTGTTTGCATACCTTGCAGGTTGGGATTATGCGCTCTCCGGTGCTAAAGAGATCCCATACTTTATCGTCCCTATTTTAGGTCCGATTGCTGGCGCATGTTTTGGCGCTTGGGCTTACCCGAAATTTATCGCTCAATACCTGCCAAATACAGGGACAGGTTGCACGATTCCAAACCAGTGTGAAGACACTGAAGAGAATCAAGAAGCGCACGTTTAATACTAAAATTACAAATAGAAATCTCGAAACTAAAAGGAAATGATCATGACTGAGCAAAAATACATAGTTGCGCTAGATCAGGGCACCACAAGTTCACGTGCGGTTGTACTAGACCACGACGCCAATATTGTCAGCGTTTCTCAGCGTGAGTTTACTCAAATTTACCCACAAGCGGGCTGGGTAGAACATGATCCAATGGAAATCTATGCGACACAAAGCTCGGTGTTGGTCGAAGCTCTGGGCAAATCGGGTATTCGTAGCGACGAAGTAGCTGGTATTGGTATTACAAACCAACGTGAAACAACCATTGTTTGGAACAAAGAGACAGGCAAACCGATTTATAACGCGATTGTTTGGCAATGTCGTCGTACTGCCGCAATCTGTGAGGATCTCAAACAGCGCAATTTAGAAGAATACATTCAAGAAAATACAGGCTTAGTTTTAGATCCTTACTTCTCTGGTACCAAAATCAAATGGATCTTGGAAAACGTTGAAGGGGCGCGTGAAGATGCCGCTGCTGGTAAGCTTCTGTTCGGTACGGTTGATACCTGGTTGGTTTGGAAGATGACTCAAGGCCGTGTTCACGTCACAGACTACACTAATGCGTCACGTACGATGCTGTTTAATATCAATACACTTCAATGGGATGAGAAACTGCTTAAGGAAATGGATATTCCATTGTCTATGATGCCTGAGGTGAAGAAATCATCAGAAGTGTATGGTCAAACGAACATTGGTGGTAAAGGGGGTACGCGTATCCCAATCGCTGGTATTGCAGGAGACCAACAAGCCGCACTGTACGGTCAGATGTGCGTTAACGCAGGTCAGGCAAAAAATACCTATGGTACGGGTTGTTTCCTTCTAATGAATACTGGTCAGGAAAAAGTGACGTCTAAGAATGGTTTGCTAACCACTCTCGCTTGTGGGCCAGAGGGCGAACCAGCCTATGCATTAGAAGGTGCAGTCTTTATGGGCGGCGCATCGATCCAATGGCTACGCGATGAAATGAAGTTATTAGCAGACGCAAAAGATTCAGAGTACTTTGCGACTAAAGTTGACACATCGAATGGCGTTTATGTCGTCCCGGCCTTTACTGGTCTTGGTGCTCCATACTGGGATGCATACGCACGCGGTACCATTGTTGGACTGACTCGTGGTGTCAATTCCAACCACATTATCCGTGCCACGTTAGAAGGTATTGCTTACCAAACACGTGATGTACTCGATGCCATGCAAGCGGACTCTGGAATTAAGCTTGAAGCACTTCGTGTCGATGGTGGTGCGGTTGCTAATAATTTCTTGATGCAGTTCCAGTCGGATGTACTTGATACACAGGTACTGCGCCCTAAGGTCACTGAAGTTACTGCATTAGGTGCGGCTTATCTTGCAGGTTTGGCAGTGGGTTTCTGGAATAGCTTGGATGAAGTGGCAGACAAAGCAGAAGTGGACAAGACCTTTGCCCCTCACCACGATGAAGAAAAACGCAATCGTCGCTACAAAGGCTGGAAGCGTGCGGTGAAATGCGCACAAGCTTGGGCAGAGATGCACGACGAAGACTAAAACAAAAGGCCCCGGATGAATCCGGGGCCTTTTTATATCTGCTGATATTCATTCGTTAAGCGGCGCTTTCCGCTTCAGCGCTCTTTTTTTCGCTTTGCATCTTTGCAAGGAAGTAAATGTTAACACAAGCGATGAAGCCGTTAGTCACAACGACTGGCCATGCGTCAATCATAAGACCGTAAGCAGTAAAAAGTGCACAACCAATAAAGTTGAGTACACGTAGCTTAACGATGTCTTTCATGGTTAAAGAGATAGCTACCATGATAGATGCAGCGTAGCCTAAAATTTCAACCATATTCATATCCATAATTTGACCCTCTAAAGTTTGCCGAACCGTGTCGGTACCAATTCTTCTCATCGTGAGATATATGAGGAAGCTCCATGCCTCGAATGGTCTGAATGATTATCTAAATGAAATATAGCAGGGCTAAATGTGTGATGAAAGCCCCAGTTTTGTGTTTGTAGAAGGTTAGCGATTACGCAAACGTTTTACGTGGGTTAGTCAATTTTAATAACCAAAAATGTTGGTTATATCTCGACTTTGATTAAAAAAGCCCGCATTGTTTCATGCGGGCTTAACGTGTTAATGATGCAAAAAACTACTTCTTTTTACCTTGCAGTACTTGCTTATCTTCTTCTGTCAGTTCTCGTATACGGCGACTGATGTCACGACGCTCTTTGGAAATTTCGGCGCTTTTGATGATGTGATCATCAACGCGGTCTTCATAATCGGCTTTCATGTTCTTGATAATGGCGACAATTTCTTCTGGCGTCATATCTGGTTTGATGTAGTCCATCAGGTTGTCTAACAGGTCTACACGCTTTCGGTTATCGCGAACCTTTTTTTCATTATCAAGCAACTCGCGCTTTAGCTTATTTTTACGGCGGGCCTGAGCTACAATTTCAAATACACCACTCATAGGTTCCTTTCCTATCTTTACTTACCTTTAACTGTCAATGATTAAAACACAACATTCCTGCCGATAACAGTCTTAAGATCAATCATTACAAAGCGTTGGTGGATTTATCGCCGATCCAATTAATAGATCATTGAGTAGCAGCTATAGTTCAGGATATGATTTGACTATCAATATCAACTGCTGCCGCAATACTATGCGAACTTCTGACATTATCATTCCCAAACCTACACTCACTGAAGCACCCCAACGTTCCAGTAAACTCGTTGAAGCTTACCGCAAAGAACGCACTTGTCAGGAGATCTCCGACGTTGAATTGAATCGTAGTAAAATCGTGATGATCGATGAAAACGGAATCATGAAAAAAGTTCCCATCCTTTCTGAACATTGATTTGGGAAGATTCAAATAAGGAAATAACAATGAGTATAGAACTAAATCCTATTGAAGCCCGTGTAATTGGTTGTTTGATTGAAAAAGAAGTCACCACGCCAGATTACTATCCGTTGACCCTAAATAGCCTTACCAGCGCGTGCAATCAGAAGAGCAATCGTGAACCAGTCATGGCACTGAGTGATATTGACGTTCAACAAGCCATTGATGGACTTATCTCACGTCGTCTAGTCAGTGATGAGAGTGGGTTTAATAGTCGCGCTAGTAAGTTTCAACATCGTTTTTGTAACACTGAATTTGGTGATCTAAAACTGACTAAGCAAGAGAAAGGGATTGTTTGCTGTATGCTGCTTCGGGGTGCTCAAACTCCAGGTGAGTTGCGTACCCGTACTAACCGCTTAGCAGAATTTACGGACGTGAAAGAAGTCGAAGCTGTACTGGAACGAATGGCGGATCGAGAGGAAGGGGCTTTGGTGGTAAAATTGCCACGTGAAGCAGGTAAGCGAGAATCACGTTACATGCATTTGTTCAGTGGTGACGTGGATCTAGAAGCGATTACAGCGATAAGTTCTTCTTCTGTTCAAGCAACTGTGAACGATGATCGTGTCGAGGTCCTTGAACAAGAAGTGGCGATGCTAAAATCGGAAATGGCACAACTTCGTCAACTTGTCGAGCAACTCACTGCTTAATGTGTCAGTCAAAACAACCTGTAACGTGTTCGGATTGGTACGTGTATCTTATTCGAACACGCTTGAATGCTCTGTATTGTGGTATCACTACGGATGTTGAGCGACGCTACTCTCAACATCAATTAGGCACTGGGGCTAAAGCGTTAAAGGGAAAGGGGCCATTAACACTGGAATGGTCAGCCAAAGTCGGTCAAAGTCGTTCATTTGCCTCAAAAATAGAGTGTCGCGTCAAGAAACTCACGAAATCGCAAAAGGAGCAGTTGATTTCAGGCAGCTCAAATTTAACTGACTTTTTTGATATTGATCTGCTCAATTAAATTCCCATCTTTTTCTGAAATTTGTATTAACCTTGATTATGAGATGTCAAAAAGGTTGATATGGATATGAAATTATTGATAAAAACATCATTATTAATTGTATCTGGGTTAGCTGTCTTAACTGCGCAAGCAGCAACGGTGGTTCCCGACGCTCGTGGAAATGGCATGGGGAACGCGGGAGTCACGACTGCCGATTACGTGTTAGCGCCTTTCTACAACCCAGCTTTGGTAGCGGTATACAGAGATTCTGATAGTTTCGGTATCCTCTTTCCCGGTATTGGAGCTAGAATTCGAGATACAGATAAAACCCTTGAAACCGTTGATGATCTTCAAGATGTAATCAAACAATATGAAGCCAACTCTTCAACGTCTGGCCTCGAAGCGCAAATTAACAGTTATTTGGATCAGCTCTCAGATGATAAACCTCTGGGCGTGAACGGCGGTGTTATAGCGTCTGTTGCGTTGCCTCTGGATGCTTTTTCCACAAATTTGTTTTTGCGTGGCTACGCTGATGTCATCGCAAAAACAGATATATCTAGCGACGGGAATACTCAAACTCGCTATGAAAACTCCCGCGTAGACATGATTGCTTTCGGCTACAGTGAGTTTGGAGTGGCCATTGCTAAGCGCGTGTCTATTTCAGGACAGGATGTATCGCTTGGCATCTCACCAAAATTTCAAACCTTGCGTACCTACAAGCAAGCACTAACCGTCGAAAACTTTGATTTGAGTGATTATGATCAAAGCGAAACCAAGGAAAACGCGTTTAATTTGGATCTTGGTGCTGTATGGTTTTATCACCAGTTTCGCGCAGGAATTGCCATAAAAGACTTGTTTTCACAGGAATTACAGACTCTTGATATCAGTGGTGTGAGTACTTATAAGTTGGATACACAGGCCACCGTTTCAGGTGCCTATGCCTTGGATTACTTCGTCGCAACGGTTGACTGGGATCTCACTAAGCAAGAACGCTTTACTGACCAGAATGATGACACTCAATTTTTACGCTTTGGGATTGAAGGGAATGCGATGGGCTGGGCGCAACTTCGGTTGGGCTATGAGATTGATCTCGAGGACACATTGGACAATTCCATTACCGCTGGTGTGGGCGTTAGCCCCGGTGATTTAGTGAGTTTGGATTTAGCTGGAAGCTATGCAGGTGATAACCAATATGGCGTGTCGGGTAATCTGTCTTTTACCTTTTAATGACAATTATTCCACATTGCTTTTTTGTAAGTTAATGTTTTTAATAAGTTAATTTATTGCCGTACAGTCGACCTAGTGGAGATAAAAGAGTATTCTCTAATAAATTAAAAACTAAAGTTAGCTAGGTATCCCGTAAGAGGACAAACAATGTTTAAAATAATGCTCTCATCAATAGTGGTCGTTACATCAGCGACCAGTTATGCACACACCACGCAAGTTCTTAATGGTTACTGGCAATATGATGAGTACCTAAAATCTAACCCCGCGCAGAAACAGCTAACGGATGTGCTTTCAGAGATAGTGCGAAATGACCCTGCACCGATCATATTGAAACAAGATAAACCGGTTTCGATCGCTGTGGTTTATCCAGGGCAACAAATTTCTGATTACTGGGTGAGAAACATTCAAGCGTTTGAAACTCGCCTCGAAAAATTAGGCATTAAGTACAATATCAATCAGGTGTTCACTCGCCCTAATCTTGATGTAAGGCAGCAAAGCTTATCGTTGTTAGAGGCCGTACAAAACAAAACGGACTATCTCATTTTTACGTTAGATACGACTCGGCACCGAAAATTTATTGAGCATGTAATCAGTTCGACAAACACCAAACTCATTTTACAAAACATCACAACGCCTGTACGTGCTTGGGATGATCAACAGCCTTTCATGTATGTGGGGTTTGATCATATCAAGGGAGCTCGTCTTTTGGAGCAATATTATAAAGATACCATTCCGAAGGAGAGCCGCTATTCCGTACTTTATTTCTCTGAAGGTTACGTTAGCGATGCTCGAGGTGATACTTTTATTGAAGAGATGAGCCATCATGATTCTTATCAGTTATCTTCTTCTTATTACACAAGTGCTACTCGTGAATCAGGTTTCAATGCTGCCGTGAAAGCTATTGAGAAGGACCCGAGTATTTCTTTTATCTATGCATGCTCAACTGACGTTGCACTCGGTGCCTCTGAAGCTCTTAAATCTATGAAAAGGAGAGATATCCTCATAAACGGCTGGGGCGGAGGAAGTGCTGAACTTGAAGCGATTGAGAAGGGTGATTTGGATGTCACTGTGATGAGAATGAACGATGATACTGGTATTGCAATGGCTGAAGCCATCAAATGGGATCTAGAAGGCAAAGACGTGCCTCATGTTTATTCTGGTGACTTTGAAGTCGTCACTAACGCTGACAGCTCGGAAAAAGTGAATAAGTTAAAACAGAGAGCATTTAGGTACTCGGATCAATAATGGCATTATTATCACAGCGAGGCAGCAAAAGCCGCCTCGCCACATTACTTACCCGTTCGATATTCCTCACCATAGGGGTTCTCTCTTTGGTGATGGTATTTCAGAACTATCAGGTAAATCGCCAAGTCGTTTCCCAAGAGGTTGCGCGTTCAAAATTGCAGACGCAAAGCCTTGTGCAACAAATCTTCAACTTTAGACTTAAAGCTCTGGAGATTCAGCAAGACAGCTATAGCCGAAATGAATCATTAGTCGACGCCTTTGTCAGGTCAAATGTGACTGGGTTGGACCGATTTTTTAATGGTATTGATCAAGCTAAACCAGAACTCGCCCCAGATTTTCGTTTTATTACCTCTGAAAAAGAGATGGTCTGGGACGACTCCAATTATCAGTTTTACGGTATTTCGCCAGAGCAGTTATCACATCTAAGTAATGAAATGACCACAGGAGGGAGCTGGCATTTGTCACAGACTCCATCATTGTTGGGTACTCGTTACCTGATGATACGTCGAGTACCAATCATCAATATGATTTCTGGTGAAGTACTGGGCTATCTACACATTGGTGTAGTGCTTAACAACAACTTCGCTCTAATTAACGCGTTATTGAAAGGAGGTAATGCCGACCAAGTCCTAATGTCTGTTGGATCAGAAGTCATCGCCTCGAGCACTAAAGACAAGGACTTTCGTCATATTGACTTTTTAGAGCAATCGGCTTCTGACTTGACTGCTGGCCAATACATGGTGTCTAAAACAGATCTAACGATCAGTAACGTTGCGACTTTTCTATCTGTCTATACCATTCAAGATAACAAGCCAATTGTTACTTTAGTGCACAGCCATTATATGTGGGTGGCGCTTGCAGGATTACTATTAATCTTTATTGCGATATATAGCCGGGTCTGGTTAGGTAAGCGGGTATCCAAAGAACTGTTTAAGCTGATGAGCTATACCGAAAACACCGTTGAAGCAAAAGATACATATACATTTCCTGGATCGTCGATCGAAGAGTTTGACCAGATAGGGCATTCATTTGAACGCTCTTTTCACAGGTTAAGCGAGCAAGAGAAGCAATTTGCTGATTTGTTCAACTTCTCCCTTTCTCCGATTACTCTGTGGAATGTTGATGGTAAACTCCTGAGAATCAATCCATCTGCTGAGCGTAGTTTTAGAAGAGACACAGGTTCAGAACAGGATGATTACCATCTGTTAGTAGAAAAGCTTGGGCCGCATATTCGAATGTGTGCCAAGGGCGCGACGTTAACTGGTATTAACATTGCGATTCGAGACAAGACCTACCGCTGGAATCTATCTCCGATATTTATTGATAAAGGAATCGGAAATATCATGGCGCAAGGTCAGGACGTCACTAGCTTTGTAGAAGCAGAGATTCAAAGCCAAACCGCTAGAAAAGAGGCCGAGGAGTCGGCTCGGGTTAGGGCCGACTTCTTAGCTAAGATGAGTCATGAACTTAGAACGCCACTCAACGGTATTTTAGGCGTGTCTCAGTTGTTGAAAGGGAAGCTGTCTAATACCGAAGATATTGAGCATCTTGATGTGCTGTGTAATAGCGGCGAACACCTTCTTGCTGTACTGAATGATATTTTGGATTTTTCCAAAATTGAGCAGGGCAAATTCCATATCCAATCAGCGGATTTTAGGCTTATTGAGTTAATTAGCGCGGTTAAGAAAATTTATACGCCTCTTTGCGATGAAAAAGGTATTGGCTTCGAAGTCGACACCAATGTGAGTAATGCAACATTTGCGCACAGTGATCAGGTACGACTTAACCAGATTCTATTCAATCTAGTTAGTAATGCGATTAAATTTACTCATGAGGGGCATGTTACCGTATCACTGTATTGCAATGAAGATAATCACAACCCTCATCTCAATATCAGTGTCTCGGATACTGGTATCGGTATTGAGCGTGAGCGAATTTCGCATATTTTTGAACCGTTTGTTCAAGCCGAAACCACCACCACTAGAGAATACGGTGGGAGTGGCCTAGGTTTAGCTATTGTTCATAGCTTAGTTGAAATGTTGAATGGCCATATTGATATTGAAAGCTCCATTGGACAGGGCACTAAGTTTAGCTTGGTCGTACCAATAGAATTGACCGAGTCAGTTGAACAGATCGAAGCAAATACGTTGTTGGCAGATCCTGAGACGCTGTTTGATAGAACCCTAAAGGTGTTACTTGTTGAAGATAACCATACCAATGCGTTTATCGCTAAAGCGTTCTGTGAGAAATATGGTATGGAGGTGATTTGGGTTCAGGATGGGCACAATGCGATTAGCCATCTGAAGAAGTCAGAAAACATAGATTTAATCTTGATGGATAACCAACTGCCAAACCTCGGTGGGATTGAAACGACCAAAATTATCCGTGAGGACTTGCAGTTAGACATCCCAATATTCGCCTGTACGGCGGATGGAATGCAAGATACTAAACGTGCGTTTTTAAGTGTTGGTGCCGACTATGTGATCGTCAAGCCGATCAAAGAGCTCGCGTTGAATCAGGCGTTCATTCATTTCAAAGACGAATTCCTTACCAAACTAGAAGAGTGTTGACAACGCAGATTGCTCAAGTAGTTCTTGCTTTAGTTGGTCCGAGAGTTGAATGTTTTTATTGAATTTGACACCGAATCGATGGCCTTTCTTTTCTTTCTGAATACCGACAATCGTATATTTCAGGTCTTCTGGGAGTAGCTCATCCAGTGGAGTGTACAACTCTATCGTACTGCTTTTGCTTAATTCACTTTCACCTGAAATGAAAAATGCGCACCCAGACACTGAAAAATCAACCATCGTTGCTTTGTAGCTGACGGTATTGGATTTGATTTCAATAGGAAAATCCATAGCGTATCGCTCGTGCTCGCGTATAGGTTTGGAAGCAAAGTGCTGAGGCAAACGGAGGAAAATCAGAGGCACGGGTGAGCTGATTTGAGAAATAACAGAGGTTTTAAATGCAACGACATGGCCAAGTTTGGTGTTCGTTATTCCCCTTATCACGATTGATGCATTGTTTATTTTTCTCATGACAAGTGATTCAATCACTTTCTGAGGTAAATCAATGATGAGAAATTGATTGGTTTTGCAGCCGATGTAGTGAGTGTTAAATGGGTACTGATCGGCAGGGCCAAACTCAATGGTTGCAGAGAGTCGCATTCCAGGGATAAGTAATTTAACAAGTTCAGTTGCGGTGTCTTTTACAGAGGGCATGGTAGAAATATCTTAAGTATTATTTTAACGACATCTGTTTAAATATACTCCCTCTGTGAATAAGTGTAACTTCTGAAGCTAAAAACAGGGGGCTTAGCCCCCAATTTGTTATGCACATTGTTCGTGGATGCTGTAATCTGTTCTATCGAGATAGCTTTCAATAGCTTGATAACATTCTTGGTCGCACAATAGATGAAGCTTACTTCGGCGTTTTAAAACATCTTCCGCATTGGTGCCCAATTCATGCTTTACCAGGTAATCGATCTCTATCTGGTAAATACCCTCAGCGAACTTAATACCTAGATCTTGTTCAGTTGACACACTGGCAAGCAGTTGTTGGACTCGACTCCCATATGCGTGAAGCCAGCGCTGGCGTGTGTCATTATCGACAAATGGAACTTGCTGAGATAATCGAGTGTCCATCTCGTCCCAGTTGAAGTTTTCTCCGCCTGGAAGTGGTGCCTCTTTCGTCCACGATTCTTTCAGATTAAAGTAAGGAGAAAGGTGCTGCATCGCGGACTCAGAGAGCTTTCTGTATGTGGTTAATTTGCCGCCAAAAATAGACAGTAAAGGGGCTTCGCCTTCTTTATGATCCAACGCTAAGGTGTAATCTCGGGTGATGGCTTGCGGTGAATCAGATTCATCATCACAAAGTGGTCGGACGCCGCTAAAGTCACTAATGATATCGTCAATAGTAATTTGTTTACGAAAATGCTGGTTAGTAACATCGATCAGGTATTGTTTTTCTTCATCGCTAATCGCGACTTTACGAGGATCGCCTTTGTATTCAACATCGGTGGTACCGATCATTGAGAACTTGCCGAGATAAGGAATCACAAACACAATGCGGTTATCTTCATTTTGCATGATATAAGCTTGTTCTTCATCATGAATTTTTGGAACGATGATGTGAGAGCCCTTAATCAAGCGAATACCGTAAGGAGAGGGTAGTTTTGTGTTTTCTGTTAGAAACTCTTTAACCCAAGGGCCAGTGGCATTAACCAAAGCTTTAGCTTTTCTGAAGAAGGTCTTGCAGGTACGTTGGTCATACAGTTCAACGTGCCAGATGCCCTCGATACGCTGCGCCTTCGTTACCTGACAATAGTTGCTCACTTCTGCACCCAGCTCTTGAGCTTGGATGACGTTAAGTATTACTAGTCGCGCATCGTCAACCCAGCAATCAGAGTATTCAAAGCCCACTTTGAGTTCAGGTAAGGTAACATTCTGGTTATCTAATTGGATTTTCTTACTACTCGGTAAAGAAGTGCGCTTTCCCAGATGGTCATATAGGAATAAACCCGCTCTGATCATCCATGCAGGACGAAGAAATGGTCGGTGGGGCAACCTAAAACGCATGGGAAAAGCAATGTGTGGTGCTTTAGCAAGTAAGACTTCACGTTCTGCTAAAGCTTCACCCACCAAGCGGAATTCATAATGTTCTAGATACCTAAGTCCACCATGAATCAATTTTGAACTGGCTGAAGATGTCGCACCGGCGAAGTCCTTAGTTTCATAAAGGCCAACTTTTAGGCCACGACCAGCGGCGTCTACAGCGATACCAGCACCATTGATACCACCACCGACGACGATCAAGTCTAGTAATTCTTGTTCTTTCTGTTCTTTTAAGTAACTAATGGTCATCTTTTCGCTTCCTAATGTTCGTACGAGCATTTGTTTTTCGGAATATAATCATATTGTAGTCGGTAATGTTAGGTTTAACCTAAAGAAATATGATCTAGATCATTCATGAGAAAGGATTACGAAAGCAAAACGAAATTTTTTATGAAAAATGAAAGTTTAAAGAATAAAAAAAGCCCTCGACTAGGCGAGGGCTAACGATAAGAAAGTTCGATTGTTATCTGGCGAGCTTTTGGTGAGCTTTAGAGAAATGTCCAGCGCAAAACGCACCTACGATGGAAAGTTCACCAGCGAGACAAAGCACTGCCGATACTTCTGCTAGAGCTTTAGCATTACCTGAGCCATATAACCCCATGAGCTCTAAACAGGCTTTTTGGCTAGGTAGGTGAGTTCCTCCACCCACAGTACCCACCATGAGATTTGGCAGTGTAACGCATGCATAAAGGCCACCTTGCTTATTCATCTCCATGCGTGTGATTCCTATTGCGGACTCCGCAACACAGGCAGCATCTTGACCACAAGCAATATACAAAGCTGCTAGTGCATTGGCGTAATGTGCGTTAACCCCAATAGATCCACTTAATGCGGCTCCTGTGGTCGTCATCTGGCCAAACTTGACCATTTTTTCTGGTGTAGTGTGGAGAAATTTTTCAACCAACTCTTTTGAAAGGTTGACTTCGGCTGTGACCTTTTTGCCACGAACATGACGCAAAGTATGGGTATTAGGCTTTTTGTCTCCTGAGAGGTTGCCATCAAGGAACGCATACTCAGGTTCAATAGGTGAATGCTCAAGTATGTAATTGAAAACTTCGTTGGTCGCGATTGTGACCATATTCTGCCCAGAGGCGTCGCCAGTATAGAACTCGAATACAAGGTAAACGTGATTGCCTTCTATGTTGACGTTTATATCGTGAAGTTGTCCATGCGATGTCGTAGACTCTGCGACTTGCTTAAAATGGTCGTATTGTGTAACCACCCAAGCGACAAACCGACCAGCATCGACGAGTTGTTGAAACTCGAACACTGGTGTTCTAGTCACACCTTCATTCAATAACATGGCACTTGCACCGCCAGCGGCTGTAATCAATTGAGCACCACGGTTGTATGAAGCAACCAAGGCGGCCTCGGTCGTGGCTAGAGGTACATGATAATCGCGTTTGGCGTGGAGGCCATTGACACGCAATGGGCCCGCAACACCTACAGGTAGTTTTACTGTACCTATAAAGTGCTCGATGTTCTTGTTGTACACATCTGATTGTTGGGCTGTGACCGGATCGAGCAATGCTTCCTTGGATGTAAATGCGCCTAGTTTATCCCACCGCTTGACTATGTTCTTTTCAGAAATATAAGGGCTGGGAGTTAAACGTATTGCAGTGCGCTCGAAGTGGGGTTTGAGTTGTTGTTCAAGGTGATCGGATTGTGGCCCTTGGTTGAAAACAGTATCGTTGTCACGGTGAGACAAATTGAGTTTAGGCATGGTGAAAACAAAATGAAAATTATCAGTGGATTCTAGCGTCTCTGGGCGGGAAGACAACTGCTGTTTTACTATCGATTCAAATTTAACGCTATACGTGTATATCTAGCAGTGTTCCTATCATGTCCTGATCTCGTTGCAGAACATTAGTGCCTATATGGCTGTATTGTTCAGCTTGAGTTAGTTTGATTAAAGGCTCTATCTCTGAGGGCTCTGGTTGTTTAAATTCAACCTTGTTGAACTCATAGGAGTCGTCTTTTTGAACAGGAGGAGTATGCTGGGCCTGATTGATTTCGCGTGCAGCTTCATCTGCCATGTTCGATGACTGCGTAATCAGCTGATAGCCGGCCTGTACTGAGGAAACTGACATAGACACCCCCTGTATAATGTAAGCTTAAGGTGTATTTGCGTTTTTGGCAAGTTGTGCTAAGAAAACAGACTAGCGATGAGCTTTTGCTCTTCATCTGTAATCAGAACACGGTTCGAACCTTCCAGTGTTTCTGTAATTTCGCCTCTGAGTTTATGTAACTGTTGCGGACTCAAAGTTTTTATTTGCTGTTTGAACAGTTCAAACTGTTTAGAGTTCATAGTCTGCTGCCTCCGAATCAATCTAGACTTTTGGCTCGAAAAGCAAGAGATGCTTCCTTTCATCTTCTTACTCCCGTAAGAATCATGTCACTCTAGTTTATGGAAAAGTGGTTAAATTATGTCCGGGTAATGTCAGGGAGTGTAAAGAAAAGGTGAGGTGGGCAGCATTGCTGCCCACTTTAATTAGTGTTCATTGTTGGTAGTGTCTGAATGAGTCACGCGCACTGCGAACTTGCTTGCCAATGAATGTAATTCTGGAAGCATTCGGTATATTAGATACAATTGCTGCAAAACCATTTTTGCCGAATTGTCATCTTCTTCACGCCATTCAGCCAATCTAGCCTCTAGCGCGGGATCGTCAATTGTGGTGGTATCACAACTATCACAATGATCGTTCAACTGATTGAACAAGACATCTAGGTGCTGATGAATCACTCGGTGTGCGTCGAGCACAAGTCTATGCGTATCCTCATCATTGATTCTTGTCCTGTGCGCACCTAATGCTGAAATATAGCTTAGCAAGGCATGACTGAGTGTCAGAAAGCGAAAACTCTCGTCGACAGCGGATCGATAACGCCCTGGTTCTGCCAACATGGAACTGATGGCATTGGTCAGGTTTGCGTCGTGGTTGTGAGCACTTCTTCTTGCTATTCGATAGGTTAAACTATCTTTTTTACCAATCCGATATTGGCCGATGATCTGTGCGAGGTAGCTGCGATTTGCTTGAATTGAATCTGCCATGGCAATGTGGAGCCGTTTTGATTGCCAATCAGGCAGAATAAGAGCGACGGCGACTACTGCCAAAGCGCAGCCAATAATCGTATCGGCCAAACGTGGTAAGACAACAGCATAGCCGTCTCCAAGTTGGTGGAAGCAGAATAAAACCAACACAGTGATGAAGCCCGTTGCGTAACCATAATTTGCTAGTCGGAAAGCAAAGAACGCAACACCGGAGACGACAATAAAGACAAATTGGCTTTCCTGAGAAGGAAAAAAAGTTAACAAGGGTACACCAATCAGTAAGCCCACAATGGTGCCTAACACCCGAGCAACGAGTTTCTGTCGCGTAGCACTGTAGTTAGGCTGACATACGAACAAGGTTGTCAGCAGGATCCAGTAACCTCTTTCGATACCGAAAGCTTGGATGATGCCATAACCAGCAGTGAGAGCGATAGACATCCGAATTGCATGACGAAACAACATCGAGTCTTGATTTAGATTGGATGTGATACGTAGCCACATCGCCTTAAGTGTGTGAACCTCTGTATCATCAAGTACATCTTCCTCTAGTGCACTAGCATCGGGGTTAGTGATGTTGCTAAGTTGCTTTTCTACTGTCGCGAGGTTTTTGAAAAGGTAGCTGAGTTGATGAATAAGGGATTTCCACTGGGGATTATTTTGTTCCTGTAGATGCGTAAGAGAGCTCATTAACTCATCCAAGGCAGCGACGGAGTCCTCGTTGTGTTGATACTCTTTGCCTAATCGGATGGCTTGAGCGACGTTTCGACATGCTTTGGCTTGGGTTTCCAGTAAATGTTTAAATCTGAACAAGACATCTGAGCGTCCAAAGTGTTCAGCCAACTCCTGATAACGGTAATGACTTGAGCTGACCCGTTCATGAATATCCTGTGCAAGAAAGTAAATATTGAGAAATCGGTCGCTTGCAACATCAACATGCCCCCGTTTTGAACGGCTTAGCAATGTAGCTTTACACAGGTTTAATGCTGTGACAGTGGCTGCGTTTAGCGTCGCTTCCTTAATCCGGAATGGTTGCGGCTCTAGATTAGTTACAGGGTGGAATAACTGACTTCTTGACTCAAGGTAGTTGGCCAACTGAAGAAAAACGGTCGCTAAGCTTTGTTGAACAGGTTGCATTGGCCACAATGCTGACCAAACAATCGACATAAAAAAATACCATGCTGCGCCCGAAAGTAACATTATGGGTTGTAGCCATATGTTGGTGCTCTCATGGGCGCCTAGCATTGTATATATGGCGATAAGCAATGATCCAAACGCTATACTGGCGTATCTAGGGCCAATCGCGCCTAGCATGATAAAGCCAAATGTGGATACAAATAGCCCTAAGGCAAAGAGTATAGGGGTATCAAATAACAGCTCAATCGATAATGACGCGATGGCAAAACACGCCAATGTTAAAGTGATCGATTTGAGCCGGCCGCTGAATTTATCATCATTTTCGGCCAATGCTGCCGCAATAACGCCGAGAATGAGAGGAATGATGTAAGCGTCAATGGGGTAATACCAACTGGGAATGACCACTCCCAGCAGAGTTACCATAATAAGCAGGCTGTAGTTAATGGTTTTGTTTACCCAATAAAGGCGGAGCTGGCTAAAAAATTGCACGTTATCGATTCTTAGAGTTGCTGCAGATTAACTATTGTATCTAATAGTCAATGGTAAACTTCTGATACAGATAAAGAAACAAGTATGTTTGATTAACTTTTCTACACAGTGAGCTTAGCAGGAGATATTGACAGTATCTTTTCATTCTTCAATCCGGTTGAGTTATCATGGCAGCAATTGAATTCAAGGGCAAAACAAGAATGCAGCTAATCGCCAACAAGACTGCGCAATATCTCATCCAAAATGAGTACCATCAGGTTTCTATAGAGCCTGACTTTCTCGTATTATGTTCCGCAACTTGTGAAGAGCGAATTCCATTTAACGTTTGGAATGGCAAAGTGAAGCTCAAGCGAGGGTTGTGTTGGGGAGGCTTGCAGTTCTTTGCACACCCAGAAGATGGCCGACAGCATTCTTGGTTGATTCAGGGATTACCTTGGGAATCGTGCAGAGAGTTTGCCAGACTGGCTGTCGCCTCTTATCAGAAATGGCACCATCACCAATGTACACAGCTTAATAAATTCCTACCTGAGTGGGAAATGGAAATTCGAGGGTTTGAACGTCAACCTTCTTTTTTGACGCATTCGACCGTAAATACTTGGCTTGATAAGCTGAATCGTGATTTCTTTAGCATGGATATGGCACTTGAAGATGCCATGTTGAGAATGCCAGAAAGAATGGCCACTGTGTTACCGTGGATCGCGCAAACCGATAAAGTTATCGCCTCGCGTAATCGGGATTGGATGGTGACGGAACTTGATAATTGGAAAGTACTTTTTTCGCAAATAGAATCTTCGCCACTTAATTTGTCCCAACAACAAGCGGTTTTGCTTAATGATGATAATAACCTCGTTTTAGCTGGAGCAGGATCAGGTAAAACCAGTGTTTTAACGACAAGGGTTGCTTATCTATTACAGAGCCATCTTGCACAGGCTGAAGATATACTCATGCTTGCTTTTGGGCGAGATGCAGCTGAGGAAATGAAGCAGCGTCTTGAGAACAAAATAGGTTTGAGTGCAGAGAGTGTTACAGTAAACACATTTCATCAGTTAGGCTTAAAAGTCCTCAATCACGTTGAAAAACAGCCTGTCACTATTTCTCCCATTGCGTTAGATGACAAGCTCAAAAGTGCGTGGTGTGTTGATTGGCTTAAAAAGCACTGGATGACGCCTACGGCTTTTAAACGTTGGCAAAAACACCTTCAAAAATGGCCAATAGCCTATTTAGCTGGGGATGATGAGCTCGGCAGTCATGTAGAAAACCCCAAATTGATCGCTTGGCTAAACAAACAACTCACGCAACTTTCAGCCATGGGTTGTTCAAAGAAAGAGATCCAGCAAAAGCTAGTGGAACATAGTGATTATACGCGATTAAACAGTGAACTCGCTCTTGTATGGCCCTGTTATCAGGCATGGCTTGAGATGCTTAAATCAGAAGGCCACATTGATTTCAATATTATGATCACTCAAGCGACAAAGCATGTGAACAAAGGTAAGTTTCATTCGCCTTGGAAGTACATTATGATTGATGAATATCAGGATATTTCACCTCAACGCTTGGCCTTAGTTGAAGCATTATGTAACCAGAAGGATGAGCGCAATTGTGTGTTGTTTGCTGTAGGGGATGACTGGCAGTCCATTTACGAATTCGCGGGTGCAGATGTTGATCTGACGACAGGATTTGCAGAGCGGTTCCCGCACTCAACGATACATCACCTAGATACAACTTATCGCTTTAACAATCAGATAGGCGAAGTAGCGAACCAATTTGTACAACAAAACCCTTCTCAATTGGTTAAAGTGCTGCAAAGTCATAAAGAGCAAAAATCAAAAGCCGTTACTTTAGCGCCGAGTAGTTCCGTTGAGAAAATCTTAGATGAACTCAATCACAAAGCCAAAGGTACTCAGACAGTATTACTCCTCGGCAGAAATCATTATCACAAGCCAGAGCTTCTTTCTGAATGGCAGAAACAGTTCGCTTTGCTGTCGATTGAATTTATGACCTGCCATGCAAGTAAAGGTAAGGAAGCCGATTTTGTCATTGTACTTTCTGTTGATGAAGGTCAGTTTCCTGCTCGCGTTAAAGCTCTCCACATTGATGGCGCGCTAACGCAGTCGGGTGATACTTTCCCTTATGCTGAAGAGAGACGATTGTTTTACGTCGCGTTAACTCGAGCAAAGAAAAAGGTATGGGTAACATACACGGGACTAGGCTCTAGCTTCGTCAAAGAGCTGATTGAACAAGATTATCCGGTAATAGTTAAGAAATAAAGCGGTGAATTAAGTATGAGTGAACAGTTCTGCATTACGCTAACGACCACAAATAATGATGAAATCAAACAGAAAATCATCGACTTAATATTGAAAAAAGGACTGGCGGCCTGCATTCAGACCATGCCAGTCAATAGCCATTATATTTGGGAGGGTGAAGTGTGCTGTGACAACGAAAGTCTGTTGATCATCAAAACCAAAAAAGCCTGCTACGCGGAACTTGAACAAGTGATCGTTTCCAATCATAACTACGAGGTGCCTCAAGTTGTTCAAGTTCCTTTTAATGAAGGGTTTAATCCTTACCTTACTTGGATTGAAGAAAGCACCCGCTGCTGAGAAACCAGCAAGCATAGAGCAGTGAGCGCCCCGAGCGTATCCATAAGCATGTCTTTTTGCGCATCCCAAATATCACCCTGAGAACCTAAAAACGCGATGCCTTCGTCGCCTCCTGCGATCGCTGCGTACCACCATTCCACTATTTCATAGCCTGCAGCCAGAGACATGATTGCAAATAGAGCAAAAGCGGTTGCTAGCTTTGTGTTCATTAATTGTTTTTTGATTAAGTATTCGGCAATAGGGTACGCGTATAACCCAATAGAAAAGTGCGCCACCCGATCAAAATGGTTTCTTTCTGAACCGATTAAGTTGCTAAACCAATCAAATGGTACTTCAGCAAATGTGTATTTGGCGCCAATGGTGTGCAATGTCAGCCAGATAAACATCAGACAGTATGCGGTTTTAGAAAACTGAAATTGGCGCGATACAAGCCAGATAAGTACCAGAATAGCAATTGCGGGAATGATTTCAGCTATCCAAACTGCGCGCGAAGATGGCTCGAAAGCGGAAAACAAAAAGACCAGAACGTAGGCAGCAGTTAAACCACTTAAAAGCGAAAATGATGACCTGTTGTTAGAGTTCATTGAAAGATTTCCTGAATACATTTCTCTATATCATGCCATTTAATAAAACGGTGTTCAATTGCTCATTTGAACGTTTTCGTCAACTGATAATTAACTATTTATGTTGAAACGCTTAAACATCGCACATTTAATACTCAAACTGTCTGTTTCATTTCATCAAAGTTTGATTTACCTATATGTCACACTTAAAATCTCCGCTCAAACTATTAAATAACTACTCAAAGTAAAGCCATGAAACTGGAAACTGTCGATTACCTCGCTGAAGATGCTGCTCAGCAATTTGTTACCTCACTGCGTGAGACTGGATTCGGTGTATTGAAAAACCACCCGATTCCTAAAGAGCTTGTCGAGTCTATCTATGAGAACTGGTATCAGTTCTTTATGACTGAGCGCAAGAACGAGTTTACTTATAATGTTGAAACTCAAGACGGTTACTTCCCACCTTCAGTTTCTGAAGTAGCAAAAGGGCATACAGTTAAGGATATTAAAGAATACTTCCATGTATATCCTTGGGGTCAAATGCCAGAAGAGCTTAAAGAACAGATCATGGATTACTATGATCGTGCCAACAAGTTTGCTCAAGAGCTATTAGGTTGGGTTGAAGCTTATGCACCAAAAGATGTGCAGGAGAAATTCTCTGTTGCCTTGTCTGACATGATTGATGGGAGCGACAAAACGCTGCTGCGTGTTCTTCATTACCCACCAATGACTGGTGAAGAAGAACCAGGTGCAATCCGTGCAGCGGCGCATGAAGACATTAACCTTCTAACGGTTCTTCCAGCAGCGAACGAACCAGGTTTGCAGGTGAAGAGTAAAGAGGGTAGCTGGATCGATGTGCCATGTGATTTTGGTAGCCTGATCATTAATATTGGCGACATGCTTCAAGAAGCATCGGGTGGTTACTTCCCATCGACAACGCACCGAGTGATCAACCCAACCGGTGCACGTCAGGAAACGTCACGCATTTCGCTGCCACTGTTTCTCCACCCTAAACCAGAAGTTGTGTTGTCAGAGCGCCATACCGCCGACAGCTACTTAATGGAAAGACTACGTGAACTGGGGGTAATCTAATCCCTCGTTACTGAGAAAGGGCCAGCAATAGCTGGCTCTTTTTTTTGGGTCGCGATCCTCAAATCTGAGTTATTCACTCGACAAACGGTGCATTTTGGATTTTCATTAGAAATAAACCCCGATCAGAGTACATATGAACGAGCATCATGAAGTTGCGGCCCAGTTCCAGCAGTATATGGAAAACCCTCTACTGTGGCCTATTATGGAAATTCTCAGAAAACAGCCCTCAGGATGGAAAGTTCATACATTATCTTCCCATCTCAGCGAGCTAGAGCTACTGCCAGTGCTAGACGGTTCGCCCGAGAAAGACCTCTTCAAACGCAATTTTCTTATTATGAATGCATTGTATCAATTGCAAGAAACCTTGTACCCAGACAATTGGCTACAGGTGCAAGCGATGGATATCGTACTGATGCCTCAATCTAGAGTCTTTGGACATGAAGTTGATCATGAAGATCCTTTGCGTGATTATTATCTCGATTGGCATAATTACGAAGCAGAAGAGGGGGAAGTCAAGAGGCTGCTGAATGAGTTCTGGACTCGTTATCGTGAATTTGTCGGCAGTACTAACGGCGGTGACATGGATCGAGCGAAAGCGTTGTCGTTGTTTAAACTTCCACACGACGCGAGCCCAACGGAAATCCGCAAAACTTGGCGTAAACTTGCGCTGAAATGGCACCCCGATAGAGAAAACGGAAATAGTGATCGCTTCCGCGTACTTTGTGAAGCTTGGCATGTATTAAGGCATTGAAAAAAAGCGCCTTATTGAATAAGGCGCTTTTTCGTTAATTTGCTGATTTGAACTGCGATTTTCTCATTCGGTTCAATGCTGCCATCGTATCTACGGTGCGTGGTTTGGCCAAGTCACCCTGATTCGGCATGTTCTTAGACCAATCACCTTCAAGCATTTTCTGTATTTCCTTAGCTGGATTGTTCGACCAGCCTGGCAATTGCGCTAGCTGAAACCACAACCAACCGATGGCGTTAATTTCAGAGCTGGATTCCAGCTGCTCCAGCGCAGACAGGTCGGTAAACTCTTTACCAAATCGTAAAGAGTCGACGCCTTTTGCTGAAACGCGAAATTTACCATCGGCGAGAATTTTTTGTAGAGCAACTCGATTCAAAGATCTTGGTCGGAATGTCCTGAGCTCGTTCTCACACTCGTTGTTTCGCTCTGTAGGGTGTTGTTTTACAACTTGGCGTGCTTTTTCTGTTACATCGACGGCTTGATAATCATGCATTTGAATCACAGTATCAGCTACGTCTAGGTAATCGCCAGACCCCCCCATAACAATAACCGTTGACACGTCAAGTTCGTCACGCAACTGACCAATGCGGTCAACCAAAGGCGTGATTGGCTCGTCACCCTTACTAACTAACGCTTGCATGCGTTCATCTCGGATCATGAAGTTTGTTGCGGACGTGTCTTCGTCAATGAGAATACCTTGAACGCCAGCCTCAATTGATTCCTGTAGCCAAGCCGCCTGAGATGTTGAACCTGATGCATCTTGTGTCGTGAAATCTTCGGTATCACGTTGCATTGGAAGATGATTGATATAGTTAGAAAGATTGAGACCATGTACGCATCGACCGTCTTCTGCTCGAATTTTCATTGCATTTAGATTCGTTACAATACGCTCGCGGCCATCACCCGGAATATGGTTGTAAATGGAACGCTCTATGGCATTCAGAAGAGTAGATTTACCGTGGAATCCACCACCCACGATTAAAGTAATGCCTTTGTGGATGCCTAAACCAGTGATTTCGCCTTGGTTTGGTGTTTCGATAGTCACCTGCAAAGACTCTGGTGCAGTTAGCGCGACTGCGTCTTTCATGGGTAAATCACAGTTACCAGCAACTCGAGGTAGAACAGAACCATTACCAACGAACGCAACCAAGTTATACTCATCTAACTTACTGCGAATGAATTCTTGGTCTTCAACGATTTGACAGTGGTGAACCAGTGCATCTTTATCCAATTCACGCTCTAGTGTGGCACGACGGATAAACTTAGGTAAGTGGAAGGTCAGGATGTTGTTCGCCTTTTTACCCAATACCGAGCGGCCTTCGGCTGGCAGATTAACGCGGAATCGAAGTTCGATACCTTCGTCTGTGAATAACACGGAAGTGCTATCCATAACGGTTTGACCAGTAAGGGCGATACTTACGCTGTTCTCTTGCTTGGCGAACTCAGCAAAACTACGTGCAATGAAATCACGTGCTGCTACTTGATAGGCACAGGACGTTTCGTGTAGCCACTGCAAGCCTGTCAGTGACCATGGTCTAACCGCTCTCACTCGCGACGCTGAAGCGTAAGGGTCTGCCTGAACATGGTCGATGAAAAAGGCGTAATCGCCGAAATCATATTGACCTTTTATCTGCTGATAAGCGCGATAATTCTGTTTTTCGATTTTTTTTAACGTAGCGGTTAGCTGGTCCATAAGACGTTCTCAAGCGAGATAAACAAAGGCGAGGATTATAAGAATCGCTCGCCACAGAGTAAAGGATTAAGCTACTGATAGGTAATGTTTGTACTTCCTGGATAGTTTTGGCTCAATAGACTGGTTTCAAATTCATCGCATGGCATAGGTTTGCCGTAGAAGTAACCTTGCCCATATTCACAACCTTCGCTAATGATAAAGTTTTCTTGAGTTGCGCTTTCTATGCCTTCAACCGTAACGGCGAGGTTTAGCTTTTTAGCAACATGGATGATTGATCTGACGATCTCTTTATCTTCTTCGCTTTCGTCTAATTGTTGGACGAAACTTTTATCTACTTTAATGGCATCAAATGGAAACTTCTTCAGGTAATTAAAGGATGAGTATCCTGTGCCAAAGTCATCAAGTGACAGGGTCACTCCTAGGCGATTTAAACCGGTTAAGGTATTGAGTGCTATGGCTTCATCAGCGATCAAGCCGCTTTCCGTAATTTCAAGCTCGAGGAATTTTGCTGGTAGTTGGTAGGCATTGAGTAGATCTTCGATTTGATCTATAAAATTCGGATTCTTTAGTTGGATAGCGGATACGTTGACAGCAATCTTAAAGTCTTCTACCAGTGTCATCCAGTCCGCAGCTTTCTGAATGGCCGCTCTAAGTACGAAGCTTCCTACCTCAAAAATGAGACCATTTTGCTCAGCCATATGAATGAGAGTCTCATTGGAGATATCGCCTAAAATTGGATGTCGCCATCGAAGCAGAGCTTCAGCGCCTGTCCACTTATGTGTCATTGGTGATACTTTCGGTTGGAAGTAGAGCAACAAATCATCGTTACGAACCGCTTGGAGTAAATAGCTTTCCATCTGATTGATATGTTTCTGAATATCGGCGATGGCTTGTGAGTAATAGCTAAATTTGTGTCCCGAGTCTTTGCACGATTGCATCGCTTCAGAGGCGTATTTGAGTAGGCTCTTTGGGCACAGTGTATCCTTAGTGGTGCTTATGCCAATATAAGCATTGAGATGTAGTTTATCACCATCGATATCAAATTCGGATTGACTTATTTCAACCAGCTGATGGCATAGTGAGCCTAAATCGTTGTCGAGCTCAGAGGATTCTAGCAGTAAGACTAAATCGGTCGATGTCGGACGGGAAGTTAGGAGTTGATACTTACTTAAGTCGCCCAGTCTTTTGCTGAATTGGACCAACACGGTTTCCCACGAGCTGTAGCCGTATTTTGATTGGATCCTTCGGCCATTTGTAAAGCCAATATGAATGGCCGCCGCTTGCAGTGAAGGGCTGATGCCTACGTCTCTGATGAAGTGATCCGCTTCGTGTTCAAGGGCGGAGCGATTTAAAAATCCAGTACCTAAATCGTGTCTTTGCTGATAGCGGATTTTTTGTTCAGCGGCACGTCGTTTGTCTATTTCTTGGTTCAAAGAATAGTTGAGATCGACAAGATCCTGCGTGCGAGTGTGGACTCTGGATTTGAGCTCTAAGTTGAGGTGTTTGAGCTTTTCATTTTGATATAGAGTTTTTAGTTGTGATTCGATGGAGTCACGAAAGCTCTCAATCAGCTGTTGATAAGTTTCGGAAAAATGATTTTCCTTGTTATCAAGCACACAGATTGTGCCGAAAGTATCTCCATTTGGCCAGTTGACCGGTACGCCACAATAAGCCAACATACCAAATTTAATATCTGGATTATTTTGCCATTGAAGGTCAATTTCGGCGTTCGGAACAATGAGTTGGCTCTGTTTATTAACCACGGTTTCACAATACAAGCCTTGTCCCAAGGTTTCTGAGTCACCGACGCGATAAGGGTGTTGCCCGTTGTTGTTTGATGAGTAAACTTCGATATGTTTAGGGTAAATACGCATAACTAATGCAGCAGGCACCGACACAATCTCAGCAAGCAGGTCGACAATATTTTGCCAACCACTGGTCATTTCATCAGGAATGACCAAGTTTGTGGTATTGATTTTTGACATACATTTTTATCCCTGGCCGCTTAGCCTTCTATTTGGGCAATCCTAGCCCTTATGGTAATAATAGTCGCTAATTAGTCAGGAGCCCTAGAAGGAAGCATGATAGGGAGACAACCTTTGTTCTTATTATTAAGAAGGGCAAATGCTACGGATAAAAAAAAGCCCTGTCAGTAAAGTAGGGCGTTTGTTGTCTGTCTGTCTTACTTGTAAGACGATCACTGTAGGCAAAAACGCTACGAGATAAACTCACTCAGTTCAACGGGTTTGGTATAATCAATGTCACTAAATCCAAACCCGTTAATGTTGAGAAACTCTGTCTTGAAACCTTCATAGTCACCGATCTCTTTGAAATTGTTGTGATTCATATTTTCAAGTAGGAGACTGACTTTCGCCTGAATGTTTGTGTCTAGCTCCCAGTCATCCATTCTTATCAAGCGTTCATTGTCAACGGGAATAACGTTTCCGTTATACAGTTTTTCGCAGAATAAGCGTTGCATCTGCTGAATACATCCTTCGTGTAAGCCCTCTTTTTTCATCACCTGATAAAGCGCTAGGATGTAGGGAGAGAGTCCGGGAATAAAAACGCTCGCTTTAGTCACCAATGCTTTGCATACAGTAGCGTAAGCACCACCACTAAAGTTTGCCATTTTGAGGTTTAAGGCGTGACTAGTTTGATGTAAGTCGATTTTGGCCCGCCCGAGCGTACCATCAAGATAGATAGGATGAGTTGCTTCTGGGCCCACGTATGAAAAAGCGATGGTTTGACAACCTTGAGCGATAGACTCAGAGTTAATGAGCGTATCTATCCAAGATTCCCAATCTTCGCCTCCCATTACTCTCCGTGTTGACTCTGCTTCTTCTTCCGAAGCGGGCGTAAGTGTGGTTTCAATCCATTGGTCGCGTTCAAGGGAAATGGAGACACCAGACACGCTTTGACCTATTGGTTTAATTGTTGAACGCCAGACATCTTGGCTATTTGGTACAGGTCTAATGCCGCTGGCAACACTATAGACAACCAAATCCACTTCGCCTTCAAAATAGGTTTCAATCGCTTCTATGACTGTTGATTTTGTTTGCGGGGAAAATGCGTCACCTTGAATGTTGATCGCTACGCGGCCTTCTTTTTGTGCGTGCTTTTTGAAAAAGGTGTTATTGAAATAGCCTGCAGAGCCCACCGATTTTTCAGATGGTTCACGTTCAAATGAAACAGAAATGGTATCGGCCTCGGCACCCCCAAACGTCAAAGCAATACGTGACGCGAGTCCGAGGCCTGACGAACCACCTATTATTAATATGCGTTTAGGGGCGTTTTTGATCGGCTTGGCTTGGCGTGCGTATTCAATTTGTTGGAGAACAGATAGCTCGCATCCTAATGGGTGGGCAGAGCGAGCAATCACGCCTTCGATGACTGGTTGAATGATCATGGAAACATCCTTTTCAATACGGAGTTTCGCAACATTAACGTAAAGCTGGGTAAATTTTATTGAGCTAGACCAATTAGAGATGATTAGTTAGTTCATTGGCAACAAATTCTGCTATCCAAGGTTGAGCTTCTGCTTTTGGATGGAGACCATCGTCCATCATCCATTCGGGCCTGGTAATGACACCTTCAAGGAAAAATGGCAGTAACGGAACGTTAAGCTGCTTTGCTGTTGCTGGGTACACTGCGGAAAATGCCTGAGTGTAGCGTTTCCCATAGTTTGGCAGCACGTGTATCTGCATCAATAATGGTGCTGAGCCTGCGTCGCGTATCATACTGATCAGTTGAGTGAGGTTGCTCTGAATTAGTTTGGGGGGAAAACCTCGTAAGCCATCGTTGGCACCAAGCTCAATCAGTACCGAATCAGGTTGATGCTCTTTTAACAATTTAGGCAAACGTGCTAAGCCGTTACCTGTCGTATCACCTGAAATACTGCCGTTAATGACAGTCAGATTTTTACCTTTTTGGGTCATAACATCAGGCAACAATGTAGGCCATGCTTTTTCAATTGGCATCTGATAGCCTGCACTTAGGCTGTCACCTAAAATCAAGAGCTTGGTGGCACTTGCTGGGTTAACGAAAAAAAGAACAAATACAAAGGAAAGTAATCGAAACATGCATGCATCCGTAATTAAAGCTGAATCACTATCCAAAGTAGTCTCTACTAATCAGGAACAATTAACAATCCTGGAAAATGTAAATCTTGACATCAAGGAAGGCGAGAGTGTTGCCATCGTGGGTACTTCTGGAGCAGGTAAATCGACGTTAATGACCTTGTTAGCTGGGCTCGATACCCCCACTTCGGGTGAGGTGTGTTTACTGGGTAAAACACTGAATCTATTAAATGATGAAGAACGGGCGGCCATTCGCAGTGAATCCGTGGGTTTTGTATTTCAGAGCTTTATGTTGATACCCAGCCTCAGTGCATTGGAAAACGTCACCTTACCTTGTTTACTAAAAGGTGAAAATGAAGATGTTGAACGTGCCAAAGCCTTATTGACCTCGGTGGGTCTAGAACATCGAATTCATCACTCACCATCCCAATTGTCTGGTGGCGAACAACAGCGTGTAGCTCTTGCTCGTGCGTTTATGGTCCAGCCTCAAGTACTGTTCGCCGACGAACCAACCGGTAATTTAGATCAGCAAACGGCAGCTAGAGTGGTAGAACTGCTTTTCGAACTGAATAAACAGCACGGGACGACTTTGGTACTTGTTACACATGATATGAAGCTAGCAGAGCTGTGTGATCGTCGCGTTCATATTCAGGCGGGACATCTGGAGGAATCGTAATGGGAACGACTAATCCTCCAGCGCTAAATCGTCGACTCTTTTCATGGAGTTTGAGTGAAATCCGATATGGTCAGCTTTGGCCTGTGTCGATTGCTCTTACACTCATTATTGCCTGCATTTTCGCTTTAACTGCCCTTGCTGAACGAATGGAACAAGTTATCGTTAAACAGGGAAAAGAGGCGTTGACGGCTGACACTGTTTTTGCGACAGCAAATCCAATCCCCGAAATGCTCTACAAAGCAACCAATGATGCTGGGCTTTTAACGTCAACTCAAACTCGTTTTGCAACCATGGCGTTCAGCGATCAGAGTATGAAACTGATTAGGGTGAAGTCAGTTGATAGTGCTTACCCATTGCGTGGTGAGATGGTGCTGTCAGATGACAAACAAGAGTTCAACACTGTTAAGCCCGGCGAGTTATGGCTTGATGAACGACTTTTCTCCCAATTAGAGGTTTCTATTGGTGACAGTGTCACGGTTGGTGATGCTGATTTTACCGTTACTGGTCGTATTGTTGAAGAACCCGGCTTAAGTTTTAATCCTTTCCAGCAGATGCCTTCAGCATTTATCCATAATTCTGATTTAGACAAGACTGGTGCAGTCCAGCTAGGAAGTCGAGTTCGTTTTAGCTTGTTTATCAATGGTGAAGAATCCGATGTTGAACAGGTTAAACAGTCAATTGAGCTCACTCCAAGTGACCGCTGGCGTGATCAAAATAGCGCGAGCCGAACCAATGAAGTCTTTCAGCGCACTGAGCAATACCTGTCCTTAACGGTGGCAATTGTTGTCATCATGGCTGCAACCACCTTAGTTTTGACCTGCCAGCATTACGTCGCAACGCGCCGGAAAACTATCTCAATGCTGAAAAGCCTTGGCGCCAGTAAGCGATGGATTGGTCGTTGGCTCGGTATGCAGGTTATGATTTTACTCACCAGTGCATCGGTCATCGGAGTCATCATTGGTATCGTGCTTGAATACTTGCTTCGCATACCGCTTGTCGATTTGCTACCCAACCCTCTACCGAGTTATGGGTTACAACCTGCTTTTGTGTCAATTTTCACCAGCATCTTAATTGCGGTACCAGCATTGGGTATTCCTCTGCTAAGCCTTTTAAATGTGAGTGCAGTAGATGTCATGCAACCTCAGGCGACAACCAATAAAGATCGTAAAACAAGCTTGTTGGTATTAGTGCCCATTGTGCCGATGCTGTTTGTTTATCGCGAAAACACGCTGGTTTGGATTGTTTTAGGGGGCATGATTGCTTTATTTGCTGCGCTTGCGGTAGTGAGTTTATTTGTCACCAGAATGTTGGGACGCCTCCCATTATCGACTTCATTCAAACTTGCACTGAGTCGAATTAACCGCTCTTCACTAGCCACTGGTATCCAGTTTGGTGCTTTGGCTCTGTCATTGATGTTGCTGGCCGTTATGTGGCTGGTGCGCACCGACTTGTTGTCTGATTGGCAAAAAACGATTCCTGAAAATGCGCCGAACGCATTTGCTCTCAATATCGCGCCCTATGAAAAAGACGGCTATCTGGGTGTGCTAGATGAGCATAAGATTGAGCGTTCAATAGACTACCCAATTATTCGTGGCCGTTTGACTGAAATCAATGGTATTGATGCCAAAGATCAGGTTCAAGGGGAAGAGGGTAGCGATGTACTACGGCGAGAAATTAACTTTACCTTTGGTACAGGCATTCCCCAACATAACACTGTTCTCCAAGGACAGTGGTCTGAGAGTAACGGTGTATCTGTTGAATCGGATGTTGCTGAGGACTTCAACCTCAATTTAGGTGATGAACTTACGTTTGTGATCAACAGCCAAGTGGTGAAAGCGAACGTGAACAGTATTCGCCAAGTTGAGTGGCGTGACATGAAACCTAACTTTTACTTTATCTTCACTCCCGATGTCCTAAAGAGCATTCCAGCCACTTATTTGGTGAGTTTTAGAGTGGAAGAGCAGCATAACGGTGTGCTTAATGAGCTATCCAGAAATCATCCAACAGTGAGTCTGATGGATATTCGAAGTATGGGCGAAAAAATTCAGCAATTACTCACTCAGATTGTCTGGTCTATCACGGTACTTGCTGCGCTGGGCGTTATTGCTGGTTTACTGTTGATATTTACTTTGTTGCGTTTGAGTTTGGGGCAGAGGCAATCTGAATTACAGTTATATCGGACGTTAGGAGCCAGTAAAAAGCGAGTAACGAGAACTATTTGGGCAGAATATGGATTGATGGCTCTGGTGGCAGGATTGATAGCTACCATTGGTGCAGAAGCCGTTGTTGGGGGTATTATGTCATTTGGATTTGATCTTTCTCCCAGCCTTCATTTTTCACTTTGGTTTGCATTGCCATTAGTGGCGTTTTGCACACTTGCGCTGGTTGTGAACAGTCTGTTAAAACGACTGCTAGTCCCTATAAACAAAGACTTTAATTAGCGCCTCAGTGGTTAAGTTATCCAGTTATCCACAAAAACGGTGGATAAAGTTTTGGATAACTTAGCCTGTAGATAACTCGTCATTTGGTGCGAAGCCAATAAGCGTAATGTTTAGAGGATTTTTGTTATTCACAGTGACGATTTTTTGTGTTGTCACAGGATATGAGTCAAGACTTTTTTTTAATTTTTTTTACTTGAAATTGTCATATTTATCCCCTTCAAAAAATGTGATTTTTTTGGGTGTGCAAACACAGTAAAATGTCCTGAGAATGAATAAATTAGCAACATAAATGCAGCCTGATAATACAAAATTTGATACGCCTACTGTCGCTGTGATCGGTGGAGGCATTGCTGGTTCGACCGCGGCCTTGCACTTGGCGGAAATAGGTATAAATGTTGTGTTGCTTGAAAAAAGCAAAACTTTAATCAGCGGACCTCCGATTTGCCATTTGCACGCTGGTGGGAATTTGTACAGAGAGATCTCGACTTCTCAATGTATCGAACTATTAAAACAATCCATTGAAACGGTTCGCCTATACCCGCATACCATCAATCGACGTCCAACCGTCATTGCTGTGCCTTATAGCGACGGTGGTAGTCCCGATGAGTTGTATGAGCGATTGATCACTATACAACGATGCTACCAGGATCTGGTGGATTCAGATCCAGCGAACCAAGTGTTGGGCAAACCTTGCGATTATTACAAGTTCTATGGTCGTGACGAATTGGAAGAATTAGCCAATCGCAGTCAACCTGAACAACCAAAACATGTTGACGACTGGGTGATACCATTCGCGAAATCAGCGGACTTGGAATCTTTGAAGTTTCCAGTGGTCGCCGTTCAGGAACATGGCTGGAGCGTATTTCGTATTGCAGCATCGGCTACACTGGCTCTTGACTCGATTCCAAACTGTCAGTTGCTTACCGAAACACAAGTGATTGGTCTTGAAAGTACTACTCAAGGTTGGAATGTGGAATACAGAAACACGAACGGCGAGGTCAGTGTTTTAAAAGTGGACTACTTGGTCAATGCTTGTGGTTACGAGACTGGAAGTATTGATGATTTAGCGCAGAAGCCGCGTGATCGCCTAGTCGAGTTCAAAGCAGCTTATGTAACGCGTTGGGATGAAAGCGACGAACTCTGGCCAGAAGTTATTTTCCATGGTCCAAGAGGAACACCCAAAGGTATGGCCCAGTTAACGCCTTACCCTAACGGCGTATTCCAATTGCATGGTATGACGAAAGATATCACGTTGTTTGATGACGGTTTGGTTGCTTCTGGTGAGCAATCTTCTCAGCCTACGCTTCCACTTAGGTTGAAACGTAAAATTCAACAAGGTTGGGATGAATCAGTGGTTTTGGAACGCACGAGACGCGCCATTGAACACATGGCTAATTTTGTACCTGGCTACAAGAACGCCTATGAGTTTGGTACGCCTTTATTTGGCGCTCAGCAGATCCCTGGCTCAGATGAGACGCTTCGAGCGGCAGATGTCACCTTCGAAGGACGTCATTATGCAAGGATTGAAGTAGTCAAAGGTTCCTCTGCTCTAGAAGCTGCTATCAAGCTAGTTGATGAGTGGTCGCTATTTGACTACAAGGGTGAGTCCATTGAATCTCTTCACCCTGTTAGTATGGCATTGGACCCGAAGGTGATTGAATCCAAAGCGGAAGAATTGGCGACACTGCGAGATTACCCGCCAGAGCTCGCCAGTGTTTATGGGCAATAATGAAAAAGCGCTCTAAATTGGCGCTTTTTCTTTGTACCGGCTAGTAGCCAAAGAACCTTGCCCACTGACACCAAACATCTTGCAATCCCAGTAAATCCCCTCTAACAAAGCGAACTTTTTGCCCTGGTTTGGCTTGAGCGAGTCTAGGTAGGTCAATGCGCGCAACGCAACCAATCTTGGGGTAACCACCAATCGTTTGCCTGTCATTAAGTAGTACGATGGGTTCCCCATTAGGGGGGACCTGAATCGCGCCAAGTGCAATACCTTCGCTGAGATATTCTTGGTTGGGTGGGGTGATTTTTGCTTCACAGAGTCGATAGCCCATTCGATCAACCAGCTGACTGACGGTAAATTCTTGTTTGTAGAGGGCGTTTATTGCATCTTGTGAAAAGTCATCCACCTGATAGCCTTCGATTACACGCAGCTCAAGCGGTAAGTTGTAGTCTGGCTTATAGCGGAAAGTCATTTGCAGTGATTTTTCCCTCACCTCATGAGGCTCGAAACTAATGATTTCACCTGCTTGTACTGGCTGGCCGGACTGAGTACCCCCGAGTTGATCTCTCGTGACGGTGGCGCAGCTACCAAGTTGAGTTTTAACCTTAAAACCGCCTTTTACGGCGAGATAACTTCTTAACCCGTTCTTTGGCAAAGAAAAGGTCAGAGTTTGTCCCTGACGTGCAACAAACGTAGACCAGTTTTCAATCGCTACTCCGTCAAGGCGGGCATTAAGGTCTCCACCAGTGATGGCCATTTCGCATTTTGAGTGAATGAGAAATTCGGCCTGACCAAGAGTAATCTCTAAGGAAGGGCAATTGGTAGTATTACCCAAAAGGTGATTCGCCCAGCTATAGGCATAGTCATCGACAGGGCCACCTTGAGTAATACCGAAATGAGCTAACCCGAATCGACCAAAATCTTGGATGAGCGTTTGCTGACCGGGTTTAATTACAGTCATTGCATTGTTATTCATCATTGCCACCCCTTGGCGATACGCCCGCCTAAACGAAGAAACTCATCACCGGAAATTGGTTTAAAACGAACTTTGGTGCCAATAGAGAAAGGCAATATTGGCGAGCTGTTCGGTGTATAAAGATTTATCGGGCAATTACCAATAATATTCCAGCCGCCAGGAGACTCTGCGGGGTAGATTGCTGTGTTCGAATTGGCAATGCCGACACTGCCCTTTGGCAACTTAACTCTTGGTGAAGGTTTCCTAGGTAATTGCAGTGATTCATTTACTGAAGTTAAAAACGCAAACCCAGGTGCAAAGCCGATGGCTCCTACCGTGTATTCCTGTGCACAATGTAATTCAATCACATCATCGAGTTTTAGCCCTTTGTTGTAGTAGCTGGATAAATCTGGGCCGACATCGTCATGATAGTAAACAGGCAATTCGATATGCTGTGAGTCAGTATCATCTGGAAGCGCTTTAATGGCTTCTGTGACCAGTTTTTCCAAATAAGGCACAAATTCGAATATTGAGACTCGGTGAGGAAGGTAATCAATTAGGATGGAATCAAACGAAGGGGTCACGTTCATTATCATGGCTCCAAGTTGATTACTCAGATACTGACTTATCTCTCCAATCAAGAGAGATAGCTTGTGGCTTGGTTCTGCCTCAAAATGGATGAGTATTGAACATTCAGCAACGGGATCTACAGATGTTTCGATATTCACTAATGCTCTCCTTATGCTAAAGGACGTTTCGTATTTTCTGAATCATTCTAATCGCGTGCTCGTTGTCGCCGTGAACACAAATCGTGTCAGCTTCAATAGGGATTAAAAAGCCGTCAATGGTCCTCACTTTTCCGTAGTGCGCAATCTGTTTGATTTGATCGAGTATATCTTCTTCTTTATGCAATACGGCACCAGGCATTGAACGCGGAGACAATGAACCATTTGATAGATAGGCGCGATCGGCAAATGCTTCGAATAGAACAGGAAGTTCATACTTGTCAGCAATATCCAAATGTTTTTCGCTATCATTAATGGCTAACATCATTAGCGGTACATCAAAACACGATACAGCATCTGCAACCGCATCAAATATTGAGATATCTCGCATCATGTCATTATATAGAGCGCCATGTGGCTTAACGTAGCCAACTTGCGCGTTATGGCTTTCTGCCAAAGATTTAAGTGCGCCTACCTGATAGATAAGCATGTTGGTGATTTCTTCTGTCGCCATCGGAATAGAACGGCGACCAAAGCCCTGTAAATCTGGGTAGCTCGGATGAGCACCTATTTGAGTGTCATGTTCAATGGCCAGTTTAATGGTATTGGACATAATCTGAGGATCGGAGGCGTGAAAACCGCAAGCAATGTTAGCCATGTCTATCCAAGGCATGACCGCTTCATCGTTGCCCATACGCCAAGAGCCAAAGCTTTCACCCATATCGCAATTCAGTGTAATAGAACGCTTTGTCATTGAATCCCTTCCAACATTCATCTATCGAGTCAACATGTTATAAAAATAACAAACAATCAATGATCTATTTCATTATTTTGCCAACACTAAGCCCATTTATTGCTTTTATTGTAAGCATCTTGTCCTTATGGTTTGCTTAAGGCATCTACGAGCGGATTTAGCGGTTTGATTCTCATTAATAAGCTATGTTTTAACATGAAGATTCGTTAGTATTTGCACCAAATTTATCAGAAGGTTAGGGATATGAACGTATTGGTTACAGGCGGTATGGGCTACATAGGCAGCCACACATGTATACAAATGATCGAAGCAGGCATGACACCTGTAATTTTCGACAACCTATACAACAGTAAAAAGAGTGTTCTCAAAAGAGTAGAACAAGTCACTGGTGTGGCGCCATCCTTCATCGAAGGGGATATTCGTGACAAACAGGCGCTTGTGGGGGTAATGAAAGCGCATCAGATCACCGCTGTTATCCATTTTGCTGGTTTGAAAGCTGTCGGTGAGTCAGTAGAGAAGCCGCTCGAATATTACGATAACAACGTTAATGGTACCTTGGTACTCGTCGATGCTATGCGTGAAGTTGGCGTTAAGTCTATTGTTTTTTCTTCTTCTGCCACGGTTTATGGTGACCCTGCAAGTGTGCCAATTACTGAAGATTTCCCAACCAGCGCGACGAATCCATATGGCCGCAGTAAGTTAATGGTGGAAGAGTGCCTGACGGATTTTCAGAAAGCGAACCCAGATTGGAGCGTCACGCTACTTCGATATTTCAACCCAGTAGGCTCACACCCATCAGGTCATTTAGGTGAAGATCCCCAGGGTATACCAAATAACCTAATGCCTTTTGTTTCTCAGGTAGCGGTTGGTCGACGTGAATGTTTGTCTGTATTTGGTGATGATTACCCAACCAAAGATGGGACGGGGGTGCGTGATTACATTCACGTGATGGACCTTGCCGATGGACATATCGCAGCGCTTAAGAAAGTCGGCCAGAAAGGCGGTTTGCATGTCTACAACTTGGGTACTGGCAACGGCTACAGTGTCCTAGATATGGTAAAAGCTTTTGAATTGGCGTCTGGTAAGCAGGTGCCTTATCAAATCGTCAAACGTCGTCCTGGTGACATCGCTGAATGTTGGGCAGACCCTTCTAAAGCAATGCGTGATTTGGACTGGAAAGCGGGTCGTACATTGGAAGAAATGACCACTGATACGTGGCGTTGGCAGTCCAATAATCCTCAAGGGTACCCAGACGCATAACTTATCGTTACAAAGAAGATAGCCACCGCAAGCGGTGGCTTTTTTACGCATTATACAAAATAGGCAAAATTGACAATGCGGATGAGGTTAATCCACCTCTTTATCTTTGCCCAGCGACAGTAGCCAGACAGAGATTGCGGCGACAACGGCAAAGCCAGACAAGATAATGAAAGGCATCGCGCCGTAGCCCAAGATATGCCAGATAACTGATTCTAAAGTACTCATGTATTAGTGCTCCTATTGCCAGCCTTCAACGCCATGCATGTCAGGAAGTTTGTGAGCAATGCCTTTATGACAGTCTACACAAGTTTTTTCGCCTGAAGCCAAAGCCGTTGAGTGTTGTTTCGCACTACGTGCCCCTTGTTCTGAAAAATCCATATATTCGAACTCGTGGCAGTTTCTACACTCTAAAGAGTCATTCTTTTTGAATCGAGCCCATTCCCGTTCGGCCAAGTGAGCTCGGCGTTCTTGGAATTTTTCTGGAGTATCAATAGTTCTCAGCACATAATGTGCAAACAGCTCTTTAGATGCCTGTACTTTACGAACGATCTTGTCTGTCCACTCATGTGGAACGTGACAGTCTGAACAAATAGCACGCACACCAGAGCGGTTAGAGTAGTGAATCGTTTCTTGAATTTCTGCGACAATAGGGGCATGACAACCAGAACAAAATTCCTCTGTGTTGGTTGCTTCCATACCCGTGTTAAATGCGCCCCAAAACAGAAGGCCACCAGCAAAGCCCATAAATAAAACCACACCAACGGCTGTTTTACTTGGGGATGCTAGTCTCTTCCAAAACGCTTTCAATAATTTCATAGATAGCCTCTTACTTACTCACGTAGTACTTACTTAAGTGAATCAACACTCTTGAAATCGTTCTCAATTAAAGGCTGAGCATTTGCTTGAGGAACATGACATTGAAGACAGAAGTAACGACGAGGAGACATATCCGCCAGAACTGCATCTTCACGGTTTACGTAGTGAGTTACACTAATCTTCGTTGCACCCATCTCTTTGGCATTCTTCCAGCTGTGGCATGAAAGACATTTATTTGCGTTCAATGAGACTTCGTAACCACGAATGTTATGAGGAATCAAAGGTGGTTGATAAACATAGCTGCTATCAAGCGCCTGTTCGCGAGGGTATTTCTTGAAATCATCAGCAGGGCGAGTTGCTTCTAGTTCACTAACACCGCGTAGTGATTCAAGACCACCAATACCACCTGGGTTTTCAAGTTCAGCTACTGCAAAACCGCTGACTAAAGCACCAACTGATAACAGTGCAATAAGTAATTTTTTCATCTTACATTCTCCGCCTTATGGCTAAATTCTTATCTGCGGTCGCCCGTAAGAGCGACCGACGCTTTCTGGTTTATGCAACTTTGGTGATCTTGACAGGACACTTCTTGAAGTCGGTCTGTTTAGACAGAGGGTCCGTCGCGTCAAGGATCAACTTGTTGATCAGGATGCGTGCATCAAAGAATGGTACAAATACCAAGCCTTTAGGTGGGCGGTTACGACCACGTGTTTCAACACGAACACGTACTTCACCGCGTTTGTTGGCGATAAGCACCTCTTCGCCTCGACGTACACCGCGAGCTTTTGCATCTTCAGGGTGCATGTAGCACACGGCATCTGGAACAGCTTTGTAAAGCTCTGGAACGCGGCGTGTCATCGTTCCTGTGTGCCAGTGCTCAAGTACACGGCCCGTACATAGCCAGAGGTCGAACTCTGAATCTGGCACTTCTGGTGGCGCTTCATATGGAGCAGAAATGATCAGTGCTTTACCATCGGGTTTACCATAGAAGTCCCAACCACTTCCTGCTTTCGCATAAGGATCTGAACCTTCTTTGTAGCGCCAAAGTGTCTCTTTGCCATCAACAACAGGCCAGCGTAAACCGCGAACTTGGTGATAAACATCATACGGTGCTAAATCGTGTCCGTGTCCTCGACCAAAGGCCGCGTACTCTTCGAATAGGCCTTTTTGTACGTAATAGCCGAAGTGGTGAGCATCGTCATTCAACTCACGAGCTTCTTCAATAGGGAATTTATTGATTACGCCGTTAGCAAACAGCATGTCGTACATGGTTTTTCCACGGTACTGCGGTGCTTTTGCTAGTTGCTCTTCCGTCCACACTTCTTCCATCTTGAAGCGTTTTGAGAATTCCATCACCTGCCAAAGGTCAGACTTCGCTTCGCCGACGGTATCCACTTGCTGGTACCAAGCTTGTGTACGACGCTCTGCGTTACCATAAGCACCTTCTTTTTCAATCCACATTGCTGTTGGAAGAACAAGGTCTGCTGCTTGTGCTGTTGCTGTTGGGTATGGGTCAGAGCAAACGATGAAGTTTTCTGGGTTACGGTAGCCCGGTAAACGCTCACCGTTGATGTTCGGACCTGCTTGCATGTTGTTGTTACACATTACCCAGTAAGCATTAAGTTTGCCGTCGCGAAGCATGCGGTCTTGAACGACTGCGTGATAGCCCGGTTTAGGGGGAATTACGCCATCTGGAATGTTCCAGATACCTTCTGCAATCTTACGGTGCTTAGGATTTGCAACCACCATGTCTGCAGGTAGACGGTGTGCAAAAGTACCCACTTCACGTGCTGTACCACACGCTGAAGGTTGGCCTGTTAGAGAGAATGGGCTATTACCTGGTGTTGCGATCTTACCAGTTAGAAGGTGAATATTGTAAATCAGACTGTTCATCCAAACACCACGAGTATGTTGGTTCATACCCATAGTCCACAAAGACATTACTTTAGTGTCTGGATCCGCATATTGTTTCGCTAACTCAATCAGTTTCTCTTCAGAAACACCTGACATTTCAGAAGCTTTTTCTACCGTATATGGCGCTACAGACTTTTTGTACTCTTCAAATGAAATAGAAGACATTTTGCCTGAGTTCGGATTAGCAGCCGCCATCTGCAGTGGATCATCATCACGCAGACCGTAGCCAATGTCGGTCGCAGCCTGTTTGAAATTGGTGTGCTTGTTAACAAAATCCCAGTTAACCGCATCAGTTTCAATGATGTAGTTTGCGATAAAGTTAGCAATAGCGAGATCAGATTGTGGTTCGAAAATGTAACCTTTGTCTGCTAGCTCAAAAGAACGGTGATAGTACGTAGACAGTACATTCACTTTAACATGTGGGTGGCTTAGACGACGGTCAGTGATACGAGTCCATAAAACAGGGTGCATTTCTGCCATGTTTGAACCCCAAAGAACGAAAGAGTCTGCGTTCTCGAAGTCATCGTAACAGCCCATAGGCTCATCAATACCAAATGTACGCATAAACGCACCAACAGCAGAAGCCATACAGTGACGCGCGTTTGGATCGATATTGTTTGAACGGAAACCGGCTTTCATCATCTTAGCGGCAGCGTAGCCTTCCATTACAGTCCACTGACCGGAACCGAACATGCCAACACCAGAAGGGCCTTGTTTTTTCAGTGCTTCTTTCCATTTTTCGGCCATGACATCGAATGCTACATCCCACGAAACCGGAGCGAAGTCACCATCCTTATGGAACTTACCATCTTTCATACGAAGTAACGGCTGAGTCAGACGGTCTTGTCCGTACATGATCTTCGATAGGAAGTAACCCTTGATACAGTTAAGGCCTTTGTTAACAGGCGCTTCTGGGTCACCTTGAGTGGCTACCACTTTGCCGTTTTGTGTACCTACAAGAACGGAACAGCCAGTACCACAGAAACGACAAGGTGCTTTGTCCCATGTGATTTTTGTTTGGTCTGAGCTAGCAATCAGGTTGGTAGCAGAAGCTGGTAGAGTGATACCTGCGACCGCTGCTGCTGATGCTGCTGCGTTTGCTTTCACAAACGCACGTCTTGTCATCTTCATACTTCACCCTCGGTTTGGGAATATTGAGTTCCAGTGTTTTTATTTTTTGATTCGTCTTCTTCCAGCTCAGTCTCGATTTGGTGATAAACCAGTACTGTGCTCAAAACGTTCGGTAAGTTGTTAATAGCTTCGATAGTGTCAGTAATGAATCCCTGGTTTTCGGTTTCCAGAACCACGACAATTTTGCCTTCCGGACTATCACCGTAGATCTCGGCATTGCTGAATGCTTCAATCTGAGACTTAATCTCAGTCAGGTGCACAGGTGACACGTGTACCACTAAGCTAGAAATATGCACTTCGTTAAGTGACATAGATATCTTCCGTTCTTATTAAAAATTGCTCACATTGATGGATGAAGTAGGGCACACAGAGACACATGCGCCACAGCCGTTACACTCATCAAGGTTTAAAATGGGTTGTGCTACTTTGCCAACTTCTAATTTGAATGTGATTGCCATGGGCTCGCACATATCGCCACAAGTACGGCAATCAACGTTTTGTTTTGCTAAACAGCCCTCGTTAATAGTAGCTTTCGCTCCCCAAGGTTGCTCAGTTTTTGGGTTAAACAAGGGTTCAGGACAAGCGTCTGCACATTGATAACAAAAGGTGCATTCATCGACAGAAAAATCGACTTGAGGAAAGCCGCCATCCCCTTTGACTATGATTTGAGTTTCGCAAGCGTCTACGCACTTGCCACATCTAGTGCACTGGTCAGTGAAAAAAGCAGGCTGCGATAGCCAAGGCAGATACAGTTCGTTATCTTCCAGCTTCTTTCTTGAGAAAAAACGTCTTTTTGAAAGGTCGACCACTACGCTACCTAAAGTTGATGAAACCTAAACTAACCATAGCTCACATTTCTTATTAATAATTTGTCATTTAACCTCACACAAATTGTAGTTTTTGACATATTTGTATAAATACCCCTTAGGGGTTAAATAGAGGTGCTTCTTGTTTTAGATCAATAAATTCCGGAACATTTGATCAGATATTGTCTTCGTCAATATATAAAACTATAAATAGTGATATGGCGCCAAAAGGCGTGTGCAGGAGAGTGAGTGTTTAAAAGTGTGAAGAAATCGGTGACGAGTACGATTGCGAAAGCGATGGTGCTCATTTTGTCGTTATCGATAGCAACAACTAGCTTTGCGATCATTACCTTAGCGTCGAGTTTAAATGATGCGGAAGCAGTGAACGTTGCAGGTTCAATGCGCATGCAAAGTTACCGGCTAGCGCACGACATTCAGATCATGTCAGTCGACTATGCGGCGCATATAGAGATGTTTGAGCGCTCGATCTACTCACCTTCCATGAAAGCGCTTCAAAGCTGGACAGTTCCTGAAGACATAACGCATGACTATTACCGTTTGATCATCCGATGGCATGAACTCAAGGAAGTACTCGGTAGTCATGACAGAGAACGCTATCTCATTCTTGTAGCAGGTTTTGTTAATCAAATAGACGCCTTTGTGTTTAAACTGCAAAGCTTCTCTGAACAAAAGTTGATCAAGCTGGCTTGGGCTGGCGGTATGGGCTTAGGTGGGATACTGATTGTCAGCATTTTTGTCGTTCATTACATCCGCAAGCAAATTGTTCGACCTCTTAATGCCTTAGTGACTGCGAGTGAGCAGATAAAGTCACGTTCGTTTAATGTCTCTCTCAATGTCTCAAGCGATAACGAAATGGGTATTCTGACCCGAACCTTTAATAATATGGCCTCAGAATTGGGTAAACTGTATCGTGGCCTAGAGGAGGCGGTTAACGAGAAAACTCAAAAACTGCAGCATGCAAACGATTCACTAAAAGTGTTGTATCTCTCTTCTCAGGAACTCACTGCGTCTAGAATTACGCAAGAAAACTTCGAAGCAATACTTCAGCACCTAGCCAGTCTTGAAGGAATACGGTCCGTGAGATTAGAAATCAGAGAAAAAAGCGAGAAAGCTATGATTCTCACTCAGGGGGAAGAGTGTTTGGACCATGACGAAGTTTATCATCGAAAAACATTGACGCTGGATGATGAGGAGTTGGGTACCTTGTATTGGCAAGTTGTTCTGCCTTGTCCAGACCCCGTATTAATTGACAGTTTTGCCCAAATAATTTCCCGTGCTATTTACTATAATCAAGCCCAGAGGCAAGCTGAACAATTATTACTGATGGAAGAGAGAGCGACGATCGCGCGTGAACTGCATGACTCACTGGCACAAGCACTTTCTTATCTCAAAATTCAGGTTGCTCTATTAAAGCGTAGTGTAAGCAAACTGCCAGATTCTGCTCAATTGGAAAAAACGCAACCGATCCTTCTAGAGCTAGATAAAGGTCTTTCTTCGGCGTATACACAGCTCAGAGAGTTACTGACGACGTTCCGACTGACTATCCGAGAGGGAAGCTTCGGTCATGCTTTACAACAGATGGCGGCGCAGCTGGGGGAACAAGCTGAATCAAACATTGTCTTGATCAATGAACTTTCGTCAATTGAATTGGAGGCAAACCAGCAAGTGCACTTGCTGCAATTAATTCGTGAAGCCACCATTAATGCGATCAAACATGCTCAAGCTTCAATGATAGAAATTCGGTGCAGTGAGAATGATATTACCATTACCGTTTCCGTGAAAGATAATGGTGTCGGATTTGATAAGAGTGTAGAAAAAGTGCACCACTATGGTTTAAACATTATGCAGGAGAGAGCTTCGCGTCTGAATGGAAAACTGGAAGTGAGAACTGCACCACACTCTGGCTGTGAAATTTTATTAGAGTATCCAAAGGTTAAGGAGCATAACATTGACAGAGTGTAGAGTGCTGCTAGTGGATGACCATCCACTAATGAGAAGAGGTATTAACCAGCTATTAAGCTTTGAAGATGAGTTCACTGTAGTCGCTGAATCCAGCAATGGCACGGATGCAGTCGCACAAAATCATGAGTATAAGCCTGACTTAATTTTGCTTGATCTTAATATGAAAGGCATGTCTGGGCTAGATACCCTTAAGGCTCTGCGTGCCGACGAATGCGACGCCGCTATTGTCATTCTTACGGTTTCCGATAGTCCCGGCGATATTGAAGCTATCGTCAAGGCGGGCGCGGACGGTTACCTGCTCAAAGATACTGAGCCTGATGAGTTGGTCGAGCTGTTGAAATTTTCATTACGAGGTAACAAAGCGTATAGCAAAGAAGTTGCTAAATATTTGGCTGAAAGAGAAAACATAAGTGATGTGTTTGACGACCTTACTGATCGCGAAATGCAGATTTTGAGAGAGGTCGCAAAGGGCTATCGCAACAAACAAATCGCGGATAGCTTGTTCATTTCTGAGTCTACAGTGAAGGTTCACATGAAGAGCTTGCTAAAAAAGCTTAAGGTTCCATCGCGCACCGCGGCAACCGTTTTGTATCTTGAGCGTTACGGCGAAATAAAATAATTGGTTTTAGAAAGTATCAAAAAGGGCGCTCAACGAGCGCCCTTACTATTTTTGTCTAGGTTATGCTGACATTGGAACTAAGACTAACGTTCCTAAAATAACTGTGATTAAGCCACATAGAACGGGTACTGACGTACGTTTTACCACTTCAAATGGGCTTATCTTACCCATACCTGATGTCGCAACTACCACACCAGACACAGGTGAAACAGTGCGGCCCAAGTTTGAAGCCTGAAGCATCGGAATGATCAAAAAGGCCGGGTTTAACCCCATTTTTGCCGCTAGAGCAGGTGCCAGCTCTACAAACGCATAGAAAGGCGCGTTACCCGAACCGGTCGCGATCGCTGCCGCAACGGTTAAACTTGTCAGTATAAGCATGAGCGCAATACCACCTGCCCCCGCTGTTTCAGCAAGATGAAGCAGGTTATCAATTGCTCCAATAGACATCAGACCTTGGGCGAATACACCAGCGGCAACTAATAGCATTACCACGCCCTTAAATGCATCTGCCATACCTTGATAGCAAGACTCTAAGTCCTCTAGCGTCTCTTTGCCTTTAAATCGTTTGGTGACAAAGTCGACCATTGCACCAATGAAAATCGATAAAACAACAATGGTATAGATGTCCAGTTTTAGGCCCGGAATGGTTCGTCCGTTGAACAGAAAAACACCGATGATAGGCAGGAACGGCAGCACTGCGTAATACGCTGGGGAATTAACTTCGATTTCAGAAACGTCAACGCGTTCCATTGGTGAGTTATCTTTCTTATCTAGATATTTGTTCCAAAAGAATGCCGCAGTCGCCATAACGATAATGGCACAAATAGACACTGGTAGAACGGTTTGAACGGCAAACACATCCAAATCCAATCCTGACTTTTCTGCAGCGATGACGACATCGCCCGAAGTCGGGGAAAGAATGATCGCTGCTGGCGACGCACATACCGCTACCGCTGCTGGTCGTGAGATCCCCATTGCTGTCATCATTGGAAAGAGGGTTGCCATTAACAGGACGCCCAAACCAGTGGCAGAACTTACTGCTAGTGACATTAGACACGCAACGATATAAGCGGCGACAAGTAGAACGTAAGGGGATTTGATGACAGAAAGAGGCCTAGAAAACTGTTTAACAACGACGTTATTAGCACCAATATGTGTCATGTAAGAAGCAAAACCACAAAGCAACATGATTTGCATCCCTAAGCCGCCACCGCGGTATTGGAGCATATATTTCACGTACTCCAGAGCATCTGTAAACATATTGCCAGTCGACGTTATTTTTGATGGTAGAACCGTGTGGCCAATGAGGCCAGTAACAATAAGTAGTAAAACACCTGCTGTTAAAAGTACACCCGCAGGTTTGTAACCTTTAACAATGAAATAGCCGACCGCCACAGTAACGACTAACCCAATGAAGAGCTCCAGCATAGATATCACCCTAAGATATGAAAATTATATAAAAACTGTTTCAAACTATGACAAGGAATGTACATAAAACTATGCTGTAGCACGAGTGCTAGTTAAACTTCTGATGATCTAGAGCAATAAATGGATAGTCTTAATTATAGTGGCGATTAATGTTGTAAAAGATTGGTGTTTTAGATGTTATTAATAGTTTGAAAGCCATATTTGGATGGTTCAATATGACAGAAGTAATGCATCTTGTGGCCTCAATACTACTTAAAGAACGACATTCATTTCTATTTGTTATCAGGTGAGTCTGTTCAATTGATGTAAGGCAAATTGCTTCTGATTTGACTAGAAAAGAGCTTGATGCCTGTCGAGCCCTATATCTTTCGTTGATTTTGTGTCTCCAATCCTTCTGCTGTGACTCGTTCGTGTTGCTCAATTTGAGAAACCAATGCGTCCCTAACCGTCAATATCATGCAAAAGCAGTAAGTGATAAGTGTTATCTTTCGTCAAAGAAGTCTTTGTTACGAATATATTTTGCCATCAAGTGGTATGAAAATGGGCGGATAAGCCAAGATCCGAGCGAACGGCCTAGTCTTATAAAAGTGGGCGTGTTCTCATAAATACGACCATTGTACAGCCAAAGTACTTTGCCTACATGCCAGTAAAGCAATGGTATTGGAGGAAGGAATGTCACGATATCGAGATCGCAGCAAATTCGATACGTCTTATGGCCGAGCTTGTAATGAGTTCTGAATCCGTACCCTCCAATAGACGGTTGACCAAAGGTGACAACACGTTTGATTGATTTGGGAAATTTTTCCTCAAACGCGTCGGCTAATACACATCCTATCGCTCCTCCCGAAGAATGACCGGTAAAGGTGAGGCGTTTTCCCTGCTCAATAAGAGGGACTAGGACAGAAGAGAGTTGCTCGTATACGCTCGCACCGAGTTTGTCATTCTTGTGCAGCGGTAAACTCTCTTGAAACATTAGGTAGTGGTAGCCTGCATGAATGGCATAGTTGAGAGCAAGAGGTTTGCACGTTCGTTGCCACAATGCAAGATTGAGTATCCAATCCCAAAGATTATGGGAACCTTTGATAACAACAATGACTTCTTCACTTTCTTTAGACCAGAGCACGCGCATCATGGGTTTTCCGAAGCGATTAGCAATAACGCGCTGTCCGTTAGGTGCAAAGCCATATCTTGTCTGCTTAAAGACTCTTGAATATGCCAGGTTGCATAAAACGGCGTAGCGTTCATATTGATATCGTTTTAGTTTCTTCACGCGTAGCTCACAAATCGAATCACTGTATGATTATGGGCGAAGAACGTGAAATTGCGATGACACCACAATCAGTGTCCGTCAGTGAAGGTGATTAGCTTAACTGTACGACAGAGTAAAGCTGAATATATTTACGTACCAGTTGTTGATCCGTTGAGCGTTTAATAGGGTGGGTGAACTTAACAAAATAGGGGCTTAAGCCAAAATGATGCTCTAACGAACAAGCGAGTTGTGATTCACTTTCATACAAGCTAATTCCCTGTAACTTATATTGGTCTATCTCATCGGGTAATTGCCCTGTCCACCAGTGCAGTAACTCTCGGCTCTGCTTATTTCGAGAAATCCAATGGTCGCTGATTAATAACAAAAGATCATTGGGCTGAATAGCGAAGGCGTATTCTTGTTGCCAGTGGGTTACGGTTTTAAATAACTTTTGCCGGCAGTTGCTGCCTGCACTCAATAAATGTGAAGAAAGAATCCAAACCGTGCCAGCGTCAGATGTCACTCTATAGTGGTGAGGCTGTTCCCTAGTTGGGAGAGACTCTAACGCAACATATTCGCAGTGGTGTCCAAATTCGGTTAACGTTCGGGACAAACGCCGAGAAAATGCCAAGCTCAGGTGGTGTTCACTCATTCCTTTATTGTGAATTGTTGGGTAGTGTTTTTCACACAGCTTCATACAGTCTGCTTGAAATTCATTCACGCTTTGAATTAGCACATCTAAAAGCAAGACTTCTCTCCACAAGTCAATATCTACACAATGAAGATTAGCATGTGAAAGTATTGTTTAGTTACACTTAGCCTGAGAAATATTGAGTATGGTTAAGGGTTTATGTCTAAGATTGAATTTACATCACAACAAAAACAAGCGATGTCATCCGCTTTATTGCGATATTTGGAAGATGAGCTAAACATTGAAATTGGTCAGTTTGATGCGGAATTTATGATGGATTTCATTATAGAGGCCTTCGGCCCTGCATTTTATAACAAGGGGCTCACCGATGCGCAGATGGTCATGCAACGAAAGGTGATGGATATTGCTGACGAGATTGATGAGATTGAACAAGTCAGTGAATATTAAGTTACTAAAGACGATGAGAAAGTTCCTTCAAAAATTTTGAATGACTTAATCAAATTTGCTCCGTTTTTCGAATGTAAAGAATGGTAAATAATCTGTTATGGAAATAGGAGAGACGATAGTCTCGTTGAAAAAGAGAAGTATTCAACAATTGGTATTTAGCGCAATGAAATCAGAAGTTAAGAATTACAACCTTGTAGCGCGGGGAGTTCATTGGGTATCAGCTATTGTCATTATCGGCATGTTTGCTGTGGGCCTATGGATGGTAGACCTTACATATTATAGTGAATGGTATAAAACCGCCCCACACTGGCACAAGTCGGTGGGGATCCTACTTGCTGCTCTGACGCTATTTCGTTTTGTTTGGAAGCACGCAACACCTTCTCCAAAAGTTGAAGGAAAAGCGTATGAAATTCTCGGCGCAAAGTTAGTTCATTTAGCTATGTACCTTGTTTTGGTTGTATTGTTTGCTTCCGGTTACCTTATTTCTACCGAAGATGGCAGAGGTATTGACGTCTTCGACTGGTTTACTGTTCCAGGACTTGGTGCTTTGTTTGAGAACCAAGCCGATCTATCGGGTGAAATTCACTTTTACGCCGCCTGGGCACTTATTTTAATGGCAGCCGTTCATGCTTTGGCTGCGATCAAACATCACGTGATTAACAAAGACAACACGCTACGCAAGATGATAGGAGCTTCAAAATGAAAAAAACGTTATTTGCTACCGGACTAGCTATGGCAATGGCATTGCCATTTGGTGCAAGCGCAGCGGACTACGTAATTGACAACAAAGGCGCTCACGCCTCGGTTAACTTCAAAGTAAGTCACCTAGGCTACAGCTTTATCAAAGGTCGTTTTAACACATTTGAAGGTGACTTTTCTTACGACCCTGCAAACATTAGTGCCTCTAAAGTAGAAGTAACAATTGATACTACAAGTTTAGACTCAAACCATGCTGAGCGTGATAAGCATATCCGCAGCTCAGATTTTATTGACGCGTCGAAGTTTTCGACTGCGACATTCACAAGTACCAGTGTTGTCGACAAAGGTAACGGTAAGCTTGAAGTCAATGGTGACTTAAACCTACACGGTGTGACAAAGCCAATTACTATTGACGCTGAGTTTATTGGTGCTGGTCAAGACCCTTGGGGTGGTGAGCGTGCTGGTTTCTTAGGCTCAACTCGCTTGGAACTTGCAGACTTCAATATTCCAGTGATGGGTGCATCGAGCTACGTTGATATGGAACTTCATGTAGAAGGTATCAAGAAATAATCCATATACTGCTTAACAATTAAATAGCCCCCAACTTGCGTCGGGGGCTTTTTGATCAAGCGACTTATTTTCTGACCAAAATCTATTACGCAGATTCTAGCTGTGTGCTGTTGTCTACAATGGTTACACTGTCACCATAGATGGTGCGCAAAGCCCTTAGTACATCCTCCCTTGTTACTACCCCTACGAACTTTCCATTGTCTAGGATTGGCAAGACATGAGGTTTGTGGACCTTGATGCTTTTGGCCCGTTCCTCCAATGAGAGAGATGTTAATGTGGTTGCTATTCCAAAACTGGTCGTCGGATACAATTGATCTTTATCGATACAAAGAAACTCGGCAACGTCAATTAACTTGTCATTTACGTTGATAGCGATGACATCTCGAGACATCAGATCTACGACTTTTTGTCCCTCTACCGGGATATAGTCTTGGCACCATAAATCGACCATGACGTCATGAGCGGAAAAGAAACCAACTAGGCGACCCTCTTCATTAACAACTGGTGCACTAACAACATGTTTATCAAGTAATATATCAATGGCAGTGGGTGTCGTCATTTCAGGTGATAAGATGACTGGATTACGGTTCACAATGTCATTGACGAAGAGTAAGTTATTCATAGAGTTTTCCTTGGCTGACGTAATGTTAGTGGTTGTAGTAATACTTGAAATCGATACGGCTTTGATTTGTGGTCTACGATAGATGATCCAATTGGCAAGGCCGACTAATACTGCTCCGCCGACAATGTTGCCTAATGTCACCGGGATGAGGTTTGCAGTAACAAATTGATAGATATTGAGATCACTGAATTGAGCAGATGTCGCGCCTGCTTGACTCCAAAAGGCTTCAGTTGCGAAGTTTTGAATGACGATACCAAGTGGCACCATGAACATGTTTGCGACGCAGTGTTCGAACCCACTGGACACAAACATTGCCACTGGCATTATGGTCATTACCGCTTTAGTCATAGCGTTTGCGCTGCTAAATGTTAACCAAATAGCAAGACAAACCAATAAGTTACACAAAACACCCAAAGCAAATGCTTCTACCAAAGAGTGATGAAGCTTGTGTTGTGCGATATTGAGTGCGTTAAGGCCCCATTGACCGTTGTCCATTTGATAGAGACCAGCAGCAGTAACGATGAGCAGTAACAGCATGGCACCTAAAAAATTACCCACATACACTTTTCCCCATATGGATAACATTTTTCCTAAGCTGATTTGCTTGTTAGCCCATGCAATACTGGACAGAACAGAGCTAGTAAATAGTTCACCTCCACAAAGTACGATGAGGATCAACCCCATACTGAACGCCAGTCCTCCTGCTAGTCGACTTAGGCCCCAGCCAGACTGGATATTACCTGTGGTGACGGTAATGTAAAAAAGAAAAGCCAGTCCAATAAACGCGCCAGCCATTATCGCGAGCCCCAACGTTGTACCGCTGGTTTTATTGGCTTTACTGAGTGCAAACTTTTCCGCCTCAGCCATCATTTCACTGGGCGAGAAATAAAGATTATTCGTCTGAGCTTGTTGCGCCATCGTTGCCCCCGAATCTAATAGTCATGGTTACCTCCTGTTATGTCAGTGAGAAAGCCTCACCGCGCATTCAGGTTATGGTGTTCAGTCATACACGTAAAATTGATAATGTTTAAAAACCTTATCAAAATTGTTGATATGGCCTGAGAGAGAAGTAAAATGAAACAACTTGCTTATTTGTAAGCAATTTTAGTCGTTGTTATTCTCTGGGCAAAGGATTGAAGCTTAATGAGATATTCTCTTAAACAACTTGCTGTATTTGATGCCGTCGCAGATATGGGAAGTGTTAGTATGGCCGCAGATAAGCTGGCATTAACGCAGTCAGCAACCAGTATGTCACTGGCTCAACTTGAAAAAATGCTAGGACGACCGTTGTTTGAACGTCAAGGTAAACAGATGGCCTTAACGCACTGGGGCATGTGGCTAAGGCCAAAAGCTAAGCGGTTGCTGCAGGATGCGCAACAAATTGAGATGGGCTTTTACGAGCAGCATTTGTTGAGTGGTCATGTCAAACTTGGAGCAAGCCAAACACCTGCAGAACATTTAGTTCCAGACCTTATCAGTATTATTGATAACTCATTTCCTGAGATGAGAATCTCTCTTAAAGTCAAAAGTACCGATAGTGTCATACAAGGCGTTTTAGACTACAAATACGATTTGGGGGTCATGGAAGGCCGTTGCGACGATAACCGACTTCACCAAGAGGTTTGGTGTCGTGATCACTTAACCGTTGTTGCCGCTGCGCACCATCCTTTCGCAAAGCATGACACAGTGAGCCTAGCGCAGCTGGAGCAAGCAAGATGGGTATTGAGAGAGCAGGGTAGCGGCACTCGTAAGATTTTTGATAGCTCTATTCACCATTTAATCGAAGATCTTGACGTTTGGCGTGAATACGAACATGTGCCTGTTCTTAGAAGCATGGTTGAAAACGGTCAATATCTTACCTGCCTACCATATTTAGATGTTGAGCGGTTTATCGAAAACGGCCAATTGGTTGCGCTTAACGTCCCAGAGCTCAGTATGGAACGAACCTTGTCTTTTATATGGCGAGCAGACATGGTAGAAAATCCGTTGATAGAGTGCATTAAACGCGAGGGACTGCGAATGATGAAAGGCAGGCCTTCTGTTCTATAATATTTCCGATATCTGTTGAAATAGCGTTTGCGTCACAATAATAGGTTTCAATTTCATTTTGTTGCTTAATTAATGTGATCTGTATCGTTTTGTTTTGCTGGCTTACCCCTTACCATGCCATCTTGTACTTTTGATGTGTGAAGAAGCACACTTAGCGAGGCGGTATGAGCACACTTGTCGCGATTTCATTAACTACGGGTATACTTTCAGGGCTTTGGGGTTGGATTGCCATCTCACTTGGCCTATTGTCATGGGCTGGTTTCTTAGGTTGTACCAGCTACTTTGCGTCTCCAACCAGCGGGCTGAAAGGCTTAGCGGAGAGTTTAGTTACCAACATGACGGGAGTATTTTGGGCGATGGTAATTATTCACGCTTCACAATTTGCTTCCCTAGAAATCCTTGGTTATGTGATCACTTCTCTCGTGGCATTTATGATGTGTATTCAGGCAAAGCAAAACTGGCTTGGATACATACCGGGTACTTTTATTGGCTCTTGCGCGACTTTCGCAGCAGACGGTGACTGGCAGCTCGTTGTTCCTTCGTTGATCTTAGGTGGTATCTTTGGCTACTTGATGAAAGCAAGTGGTTTGTGGCTACATCAAAAGTCTTCTCAAACACAATCTACTAGTGAGTTGCCAACTCGTTCATGATTGTGACCCCCTGATTAATTGGTATCGTTTGATATTTGATACGCGGCCTTGGCAACGATAGGTAGCCAAGGCCGCTTTTTTATGTGTTGCCATTCGCCATTGTTACGACGCGCTTTAACGTCCACCTAAGCAGTAATGGGATGCACTCTGTTCCTTTATCCTCACAGTAGGAAACAATCGCTAGCGCAAGATCGGGCTTAGCAAATTTCTTGAGTACTCTAGTCACCACTTTTTTAGCTGGAATAGGATGATCGAGTGGAATTCGTACCATATCTTTAAAAAAAGGCTCAAAACCATTGTTGTAAAGGTAGTGTTCAATATCTCGATCGGGCAGTTCAGTGAGGCGATGACGTTCTTGATCGTTTCCTAGTTGAGCACGAACTGCAGCGGCGTACTTTTTACCCGCTGCATCTCCATCTGTCACTACGTGCCAGTCGATGCCGAAAGCCTTAGCGATTTTGACTAAAGATTTGAGTCCCGATTGAGCAAACTCAATGATTTGTACGCCTTCAGCGGCCAAATTATACCCGCACTGATTCGCTAATTCATTAAATAACCAGACTTCGGTTTCACCTTCGACCAGTAGCCAACATCTCGCAAACAATGCTCCAGAGCGGTGAAATCTGATATGAAAGCCAATTCGTCTTAGTTCGTCTTTACTGAACCCTTGTGCTGGAAGATAGGTAGTGATGGTTCGATCGGATTGCCTCACCAGACGCCGAATACTGTTAAGCGGTACTTGCCCCAACAAGTCACCACTATTTGTCGTCAGGATTTTTTGCATAGGAAGTAGTTGGAGCAGGCTCCAGGCTCTTGCAAGATGAGTAGGGTGCAATCGACCCTCTGGATCTTCTAGGATCAATAAAGGCCGAGCACAACGGCGGAGTTTATTGGGACCTTTCGCCTGAAGATAGGCATTGAGCAAGCCCATAAACAAGAGACGTGTCTGTTTACTTTTGGTTTCCTCCACAACTTGAGAGATACTTTTGTTGTTTGGTGAGCCACTGAAAAAGATACCATCCCGTTGTTTACGAAGGTTTTTACGTGCATTGGATTTAAATGAAAAGTAGTGGTCAACTAATACATTCATAGAATTCAGGCTACTTTTCATTTCTCCTTTGTTTACATGGCCAGGAATCGCCATTAAGCGCCGACAGGTATTATTGATCCGTTTCTCGATGCGGTCATTGGTATCTCCTAGGTTACCGAGCGGACGTTCGAAACGACGCGAATCTTTGAGACGAATGGCAGGGTGGAGTGTCATGAGTTCCTGCGCTAACTTTTCTGAGTGATGCAGTGGTAATGGGTTACCTTCACGATCAAGAAAAGCGTAGCGAGTAGAGACATCGTGGCCGTCTCGGCTAGCACTTAAGCGATAGATGATCTTGTTGATGCCTTGCTGATCCTGTATCCAGACTGGTCTTATTTTGCGGTAACGACCAGATTTGATTTCGTTCTTATCGTTGGATACTAAGCTGATGACGATTTGTAAGTGCTGAGTTTGTGGATGTGCAATTGAGTAATCGACATGAAAATCTGTCATTTCAAATTGATAAGGTATTCCTTCGGGAGGTAAGGCGACCGATAGGGCATCTAGCAGAGAAGATTTGCCCCAAGTATTTTCACCAATTAGGGTCGTGAGCTCGTCAAAAGCGATGGATAGCCGTTTGATCCCACGAAAGCCGGAAATTTCAATCCGCTCTAGCAGCATGAAGTGACTCCGTTTGAGCTATTGTTACCTAAAGCATAATAGAAAAACCTCGAATAAGCAGAAGCTTACCTCACAAAGTTTGTGCTTGCTCGGTGTAATCTGCTATCAACAACAAGAGATCTTGCTCAACTTAGTTAATGTATATGGAACGGCGTATACAATAAAAGTGTGAAAGTTAATGAATTTGTCATAAAGGATGGGATACGATGTAGCCGAATATGAGAGAAGAAAATATGAAATATAAAAACAATAAAGCGGCTAAGATTAGGCTTGCTCACATTAACGATACCCATTCTTATTTTGAACCAACGTCGCTACAGCTTACGATTAATGTAGAAGGCGAAATCCTTACTCCGTATGTGAGTGCCGGGGGCTTTGCGCGTATAGCGACACGTAAAAAGCAGCTCGAAGAATCCATATCTGACAATCGCCATATGATGTTCCTCCACGCAGGAGATTGTTTTCAGGGCACTTTGTATTTCTCCCTGTTTAAAGGGGAAGCGAATGCGACCATGCTCAATGCCCTCAATATAGATGCGATGGCCTTAGGTAACCATGAATTAGACATGGGCAACTTACCAGTTGCTAAGTTCGTAGAGAAAATCGAGTTCCCATTGCTTGCTGGCAACTGGGATCTGTCTAATGAAAATCAACAGAAAGCCTGCACGCTGAAAAATAAATTACAGGTTTACTCTTTTGTCCCTGCAAGCCATTGTGCTCAATGGATAGTGAAAGAAGTAAATGGAGAGCCCATTGCTATCTTTTCCCTAGCGCTCGATAAAATGGCAGATATTTCTAACCCTGATTCAGACACACCATTTGTTAACTCGATTACAACGGCAAAACATACCGTTGAGGAAATCAGAAATCACGGTATCAATAAGATCATTTTATTAAGTCATATGGGCTATGATGCCGATTTGGATATGGCAGAGAAAGTTGAAGGGATCAGTCTTATTGTTGGCGGCCATAGCCATCGCTTGCAAGGTGATTTCAGTGCGTTGGGCCTGAAAAAGGATGATGAATACGGGATTAAGATCAATGGTACACATGTTGTCCAAGCGGGTTATCACGCTCTAAGCATGGGGCACTGTGATATTGACTTCAATGCAGAAGGTGAGATCGTCGTCTTCAATGGGAGAAATGAGCTTTTGCTGGGTCGTCGATTATTCCTTGACGCAAGCATGAGTCAAAGCACTAACGAATTACCCTATAACCTAGCCCGACGGTTTATTGATGAACACCCTAACGTGCTGGTGTGTAAAAAAGATAAGCAAGTACAGGACGTATTGAATGAAAAGTACGTATCACGCGTTAGAGAACTACAACGTCAGGTGATTGCTTGCGCCGATAAGCCACTACGTCATGTCAGAGTCCCTGATGAGGTTGGTGCCAGCGAGTTGGCTCCGCTGGTCGCTGAGTCCTTTGTGCACTCAATGAATAAGCTGGGACACAATGCGGAGTTTGCCATTCACAACGCCGGTGGTGTTCGAAATTCGCTCAATGTCGGTAATGTGTCTGTCGCCGATATCGCGGGTAAGCTGCTACCGTTTGCCGTTCCGATCGGTGTTTATCAGCTTAAAGGGAAGGACATTGCCGCTGCGCTTGAGGGGGCAATAAATAACGCCACTAATAACGGCGTGGAAGGGACTGGTGATGGTTCTTATCCTTACACCTACAACCTGAGCTTTGAATATCTTCCGGAAGCGGAAAAAGGAAGTCGAATTCGGAGTCTCAAGATCTACAGCTTGGCGTTAGGTTGGCAGGAAGTATCGAACGAAAAGTACTACACTGGAACGTCTTCAGCCTATACGATGAAAGGCAAAGAGGGCTACGAAGCCATGCTAAATATGTCTGGCGAAGGTATAGTGACGGCTACCTCTATGGCAGATTGTTTTATTGAATTGTTAACTGACGCTCCTGAAACATTAAACAGACCTCGGGAAAGAGCTCAAATATGGTGGCACAAAGGTTGCTAATTTATTCTTCGAGTTAATTGGGTAAGTGAATATTACTCGGAGGAATCTATGTGGAGTAGAGACTGGATCGACGTTGCGGTCGTGATTAGCTGGATAGGCGTTTGGTCTGCATTAGTATACTTTATCCCTGTTGGGGGAGTATAGCTTAGCGGTAAATCAACGTTTAATGTAAAAGGAGCCCATTGGGCTCCTTTTTTGATCTTTGCTATAGACGAATTGTTAGTGCCAGAATACAATCTTAATTGTTTGGGGAGTAGTCGCCTCTGGTTTACTTATCGTCATCTCGTTAGACGTTGTTCTATCCGGTAAGTATAAATGTTGCCTTCTTTTTACGGCATCTATTTCGACGAGACCAACGCAATCAAGTAACCAATGTAAAAAAACATTGGATTGGTTTGTTTGCGGGGGGATCGTCAAAGCACTGCTCTGATCCCTCCGCTCAGGAGGAATAATGACCCTATCTATTTATCTCGGTTTTGGTTTGCTAACGCTATCTATGGTGGCTTTAGATATATGGCAAACTCGTGGCGGCAACATCACTATCAAGAAAGCGACAGCTTGGAGCTTATTCTGGTTTTTGATCGCGTTCATCTTCGCTGCTAGCATCTATTTCTTTTGGGATGTTTATGCTCCAGCCAGCAGTTACAACGCTGAGAAAGCGACCATAGCATTCATAACCGGCTATCTGCTAGAAAAGTCACTGAGTGTTGATAACCTGTTTGTGTTTGCCATCATCTTCCATCAGTACTTAGTACCAGAACACTTACGTCCACGAGCATTACTCTGGGGTGTGATTGGTGCGCTTGTCCTGCGTGCCATCATGATTGCGGTTGGCGCTCAGTTACTCGCTCAGTACCACTGGATTCTCTATGTCTTTGCGTTGTTCCTCATTTGGACGGGTGTACAGCTGGCAAAAGACAAAGGAGAAGATGAGGTAAACCCATTACCTGAAAAGTTAATACGGAAGTGGGCACAAGTCACCGATGACTTTCGTGGTAACGCATTGACCGTTGTCGAACAGGGCAAACGAATGTTAACACCGATGGCGATCGTGATTAGTGTAATTGCATTTATGGACGTCATGTTTGCGCTCGATTCTATTCCGGCAATCTTTGCTGTCACGCAGGAACCATTCCTTGTTCTGGCAGCTAATGTATTTGCCCTGTTAGGTCTTCGGTCGTTGTATTTTGTTTTACAAGGCATGATGGATAAGTTTATCTACCTGAAAACAGCGCTGGCTTTTATCATGATTTTCATCGGAGTTAAGATGATGCTAGTTGGATCAAGTTGGGAGATTCCCACTCCGTTGTCATTAGCTATATTGCTGATTACTATCTCTATCGCAGTTGTGGCATCGGTAGCCAAACAAAAGAGATTGGCATCAGAAGTTGAAGTAAGTATCGATAAATAAACTAATTTAATCGAGAAAAATTACCAGCTTGAATATGTGTAAGGTTGTAAAATATTTGTGACTTTAAGCGTATTTTTGAGTGGTCAATAAATAGTAAATGCAATCGAAGTGGATAAATAAGCACTATATCTAGTTTTGGTTGCATTTTTTTTAAACTGCCATGTTAATGGTTTGTTTTATTAGAAAAACTAATGCCAAAAAGCAAAATTTGTCATTTTTTGAACAGTAATTTATTGCTTAATATCCCCTCAACGAAACGAATTACACGATTTATAGAGAGGCAATCATGGCACAGGCAATGCACATCGGAACTATCAACGCTCCAATCTCTATGGACAAAAAAACCTACTCGGTTACTTTCAAAGGATTGATTGCACATCTACTAGATATTCTTTTCACAGACAATACACCTCGCGCTTACTACGCAAGTGACATGTCTGGTCACATCCAAAAGGATATCGGTCTATATCGTTAATAGACGTACATTTACAGACTGTTAAGCGCCAGTAGAAATGCTGGCGCTTTTTTTTGTTTTATTTTAATGAAATAGAGTCAGCATTAGGTCGGTCATAGTCAGTAGTACATCAGAGGATCTGTCTATGAACACATTATTAGCGATATCCGTCGCCTCAACCCTCTCTAGTGGACAAATCTGGTCACACGAAGGTCAACCTGCTCAGGTTATAGAGTTATTTACGTCAGAAGGTTGCTCCAGTTGCCCACCAGCGGACAAGTATTTATCAACATTTGAAGAAAGTGATCGGCTATGGAAGGATATTATCCCAGTGGCTTATCACGTCGATTATTGGGATTACCTTGGTTGGCAAGACGACTTTGCTAAACCTGAATACTCCCAACTTCAGCGTCTTTATCGTGCATATGATGTCGTGGGTAGCGTCTATACGCCAGGATTCATTGTAGATGGTAAAGAATGGCGCGGCTTCTTCAATTGGGTTAACCGCGAGCTTCCAGCTTTAGAGCCAAGAAACGCAGAGAGACTGACACTTAGTCGCAAAGGAAATAAATTCATTCTTAACTTCGACAAATCTGGACATCTCGACGCGACGATTGTGTTTCTTGCTAACAATCGAACCACCATAGTGAAGGCCGGAGAAAACAGAGGGAAGTCACTTGAACACGATTTTATCGCTAAGGAACGTCAGCAAAGCCGCTCAAATACAGGTCAGTGGCATTTTGAGCTCACTAACGAGCTAAGAGATATTGACGCCGTTGTCGCTTGGGTCACAAAGCCTGGTAGTTTTGAAAGAATTCAAACGGTTGGCGGTAAGATAGAGTAGGTGATGTTGCAATATGTTACATTGTATCACTTGAGGTGCTGTTACTTTTGTACTAAGAAAATTTAGAGGATTTGTTTTCAGGGCATCAATATGGGTGTTGTTAGCTACTTCGCACGTGTACCACTTTTATCATTGATGTTGCTGGCTTATCCTTTTCAAGAGGCTTCTGCGAAAACAGTAACATTTGTGACTGATGTTTGGCCCCCCTATGTACTCGATGCATCCAGCAATCAGGGCAAAGGCTTCTTTGTTGATCTTGTTGTGGAAATGTGTGAGAGCGAAGGGCTTAAAGTCGAGATTACTTATGTTCCATGGCTCAGAGCGGAAACTATGGTCAAGCATGGTTCTGCTTTCGCCGCTTTTCCTTACGCGGTTACACAAACCAGAAAACAGTTTGCTGATTTTTCGAAAGCTTTAACTCAGTCGGCGAATCCTCCGCGTATATTTTATTATTTACCTCTTGTTCCTAAGGCTGAATCCATCAGCCTGCAAGAACTCATGACCTATCGAGTAGGTACATATCTTGGCTATTACATTAAAGAAAAGCTTGATGAGATGGGTCAGGAGTACGTTCTAGCACAAACAGAAGAGCAAGCCTTTAAATTGCTTCAAAAAGGCCGGATAGATTACCTGCCTGCAGACCCAGAATCTGGATGGAAATGGATTGCTAAACTCTTTCCTGATTCTGTTGATCATTTTGATGTTTTACCTGAACCTTTTCCCGGCACGTCTCTTCATCTGATGGTGTCTCGTTCATACCCTAATGCTAAAGAAATTCTTGCTCTATGCGAATCAGGGTTTCGAAGTATGATTGAATCTGGGAAGTATTATGAAATGTTGAACAATGAGGGAAAATTGAAATATGCGATCCCCAGCACCAAGTGATCTTTTAATCGGAAAATTGGTTAACAATCAATGACTATAATTAAGAGATTGTAATCACGATGAGAAGATCATTTTATGGCAAATGATTCAGAATTATGGCTATTGAGATGTATCAAAGTGTTGCCAGTAACACTGACTATGACAGTCATGCTTGCCATAACTCTGATCTTTGTTGGAGAAGAGCAGAGAAAAATTGATGAGTTGATTGATGGCTTCAGGCAAGACTTTTTGACTAGCCAACGTGAGCAAGCGAAACGTCAACTGGATAATATTCATCAACATTTACTCTTCGAAGCCTCTCAAGCCGTCGGCGTATTAAAAGCGGATATTCGAGAACGCATTTATGAAGCGCATAGCATTGCCAGTGGATTGTATCGCGCTTTTCCCAATAGAGAAGAGTCAGAACTCCAATCCTTAATCTCTGAAGCATTGAGAGAAGTAAGATTTAATGAAGGACGAGGCTACTTTTTTATTTTCTCGATGGAAGGTATCAGCGTCATGCATGGGTTGCTCCCGCATATTGAGGGAACGTCCAAAATTGATGCAAAAGACAGCAAAGGAACATTAATTTTAAAACAACATATTGATCTCATTCGACAATCAGCAAACGGTGAGGCCTTTTATCAGTGGTGGTATCGGAAGCCAGGACAAGGTGATATCGAATTTGAAAAGATAGGTTTTGGTAAGAGATTTGAGCCTTTTGATTGGTTTATTGGTACAGGGGAATACGTTTCTGATGTTGAGGATGAAATAAAGCAAGACCTTCTGGAGTGGCTAACAGCATTAAGATATGGAGAAGATAATTACGTATTTGTGATGGATATGAAAGGCGTAACACTAGCGCATAAAGATCCCGACCGAATCGGAGACCCAGAACCTGATCTCCTTGAAATAATTAGAACAGCATTAAATGGTGAATTGTCAGGGTTTGTCGAATATCAAAGCCCTTATGTTCCTAAAGGGATATTCAATTCAAACAAGGTAAGTTATGTTCAGGTATTGCCGGAATGGGGATGGATCATTGGGACGGGTTTTTTTACTGAACATGTTGAACGTGTCTTAAGCCCGCAAGTCGTCAAGTTGAAACAGTCCCATTCAGAAGATCTCCTTCGTGTGATTCTTATCTTATCTGGATTAATGGTGCTTCTTGTCACTTTGTCGTTTTGGGCCAGTAAGTTGGTAAAACGACGTTTTGATGACTACCAGCAAAGAATCGAAGATGATATTAAACAACTCGAGATAAGCCGCGTACAACTGGAAACGTCGGCCCATATCGATTCATTGACAGGTATTCCCAATCGCAGTCAACTGGATGAGCAATTGGAACGCTGCATTGAGCAATGCCGGATAGAGAAGTCGAAGTATGCGGTCTTATTTGTTGATTTAGATGATTTTAAAAGGATCAATGATAAATATGGTCATCATGCTGGTGATGAGTTGCTTAAAGCCGTCAGTACAACATTTTCAAAGCTCAGACGTGACGATGAAATACTGGTTCGTTTCGGAGGAGATGAGTTTGTTTTTGGCTTTCCAGTCATTGAAGAAGAAGAGGCAATGCTCAGAGCGGAAAGAATTCAAGAATCGATTGCTATCCCTATTCTGTTTAATGGTGTTCAGTTATCAACCAACTGCAGTATTGGTATCGCTATGTTTCCCGATCATGGCGCTAATTCTTCGGAGTTATTGTCTCACTCAGATGTTGCGCTTTACACTTCCAAGGAACAAAAAAAAGGTCAGATACAGCTATTCACTAAAAGGATTAGTGAGGTACTGGAGTATCAGTTTGCACTAGAAGAGCAGCTGAGCCTTGCTTTGGCGAGAGAAGAAATAAGCGTTGAATACCAGCCTAAAATCAATGCGGCAAGTGGTGAGCTGATCGGAGTTGAGGCCCTATGCCGCTGGCACTCATCAGAACTTGGCTACGTTCCTCCCGATGAGTTTATTGAAGTCGCTGAAAAAAAAGGATTAATTATCGAAATCGGGGATTTCGTTATGAAACAAGCCTGTAAAGATATCGTTTTGTTTAATCGATTAAATCATAGCCAAATAAGTGTCGCGATAAACATTTCGCCACTGCAGCTTCTTCATAAAGATTTTGAATTGAAAACCAAAAATATCCTCACTTCGAATGAGTTGGCCAATCAGCTTGTTACTTTTGAAATTACAGAGAATGTCGTCATTGAAGATACACACAGAGTCAAAGATATATTGACCAAGCTAAGCTTGGAAGGTTTTGGCGTTTCTCTTGATGATTTTGGCACGGGTTACAGTTCTCTTCGATATGTCAATGATCTGCCAATCACTGAAATCAAAATTGATCGACAGTTCATTCTTGATATCAATGATGACAACTACTTGGATAGTTTAGCGAATACCATCATAGCAATTGGACACTCCAATCAGCTCAATTTAGTGGCGGAAGGGGTGGAGACTAAGCGTCAAGCAGAATTGCTCAATCAAATGGGTTGCCAAGTACTTCAGGGCTACTATTTTGATAAACCGCTGCTCTTCAAACAGCTATGTGACAAGTATATTCAACGAGAGCGAGCGTAGCAGAGTCCTTGTAAATTGTTGTTAAGTCTAAACAGCACAAAAATAGCTTAACCCATTGCCCTTTGTTTTCTGGCGTTAGTCAGGGAATCGAAGCTAGTACGGCCGCTCCTTTCCTACCAACCTCCGCGACGACACTTTTGCTGCTTTGCGTGCTGCTATTTCTGTACGGATAAGCTCAAAAGCTCAGTGAGGTTTTTATTAATTTGCTAACCGTGAATCATTATGATTTAGACTCTAGTAGAAGCTTTGGCGCATTAAAAAGGGCGCTAAATAGCGCCCTTAGGAAAACCATCATTCATCACTACTTCTTACGGCAGTATTCAGCGATAACGTACATAGATTGACCGCCGTTCGCTTTGCCAGAAACAAGCTTAGGATCGTCGCCAATGCTGATTCCACGGATAACGGTACCTTGTTTGATGACTTGGTTTGTGCCTTTAACAGGTAGGTCTTTGATTACCGTTACGTCGTCACCTTTTTTCAGTTCGACACCGTTGCAATCAAGTGGTTTGTCATCAGCAGACATACCAATCATGGCCCAGTTCATTTGTTCTTCTTCCATGTACATCATGTCTAGCGCATCTTGTGCCCAGCTTTCGCTATTTAAGCGCGTTAACTGGCGCCATGCTGTGACTTGTACACCTGGAACTTGGCTCCACATACTATCGTTCAAACAACGCCAGTGGTTGATGTCTTTAGGCTCGTCAATTTCACCCAGACATGTGTCGCAAACCATAATAGCGTGATCCACAGTCACGTGGCTGTGTGGTGGAACGGCGTAGGCAGTTAGCTGAGATTCAGCACTGCACAATTCACACTTAGATTGGCAACGTTCTAGCATGGTCGCTTCTGAAGACATAATGGGCTCACATATAAATAGGTATTAAATCAAGAGCGCTATTATCCACTTTATCCATCGAAAATAAAGGGGCATTGTCTTTGGCGAGTACGAACAGCCTTGATTTAGCGGTTATTCCAGCAATAGTTAACTTAGATTTGTGACGCCGTCACTAAGTTTATTCCAATTCTTTACCATTTTTATAACAATCGGCATAATGAGTGGCGTTTATATATCAATTTTGTAGGACTGACATTGGAACTGCTTTCTATCGATTTTTTGGGCAAGCCTTTGCGCCTAGAGGGCTCTTTGGCTGGTTGGCAGCAACTCTTCTGGGATAATCAATTAGTTTCCCAGCTTGATGCGGACTCTGAACGTGGTAAAGAGTCATCGCATGAATTCAAACTCCTCAACGGCGAAGAAGAGCTGATATGCCGACTTGAAACATCACTCGATTGGCAACCTTTTTTAATTGAATATAAAGCGATACTCAATGAACAGTTAATTGCTCAAGGTAGCCGCGATACAAAAGATATAGAGCAGCAAACACCGTTTACGCCACCAGAGCCAGAGAAAAGGTTTAGCCTGATTGGTTTGTTGTCACTTGGCATGAAAGCTTTCAAAAGTGCAAAGCTGATTAAAGTCGTTCTGGCATCAGCGAGCCTAGCGGCATATTCGTGGCTGTTTTCCTTTCAGTTTGCTTTGGCATTGATCGCGTGTTTGGTTTTCCATGAGTATGGTCACGTTAAGGCGATGAAGTACTTTGGTATGAAAACCAAAGGCATTTACTTAGTGCCTTTTCTCGGTGGACTGGCGTTAAGCGATGAAAAGATCAATACGCGTTGGCAGGATGTCGTCATTTCCATCATGGGCCCGATGTTTGGCTTTGTGTTGTCACTCATTTTGGTTGGCCTCTATTGGATCACGGGTGAAATGTTCTTTGCGGGGTTGGCCGTTTTTAATGCCTTCCTAAATTTATTTAACCTTTTGCCAATTTTACCGCTCGATGGAGGCCATGTTCTCAAAAGCATCAGCTTCTCTATGAACAGCTTGATGGGAATTGTGCTGTGTACCGCTGCTGCGTTAGGTGGAGTTGCGTTGAGCTATTCATTAGGATTAACGCTGTTTGGCTTCTTGCTTATCATGGGGACATTGGAAATCGTCATCGAGTGGAGAGGACGACACCATAGTCATCTATTACCGCTCGATAGATATGGTCAGGTTGTTGCTGCGGTTTGGTACGTTGCGCTGGTGGCAGGTCTGATTGGTATCATTTGGTATTTTGCTGGGACAGGTGATCAGCTTTTACAGTTACCACTTATGATCTTAGGGACTTAGAAATAGATTGGGGAGCATTTCACTCCCCATTGTATTCATGAACAGTTTGGTCGCTTTACATTGTAGTTGGGCAATGTCTTTATCTTGGCTGACAAACCCTTTATGCGAGTGCCGTGTGAAGGGTGTGTAGAGAGCAATTCTGGGGGTTGGCTTCCGCCTGAAGCCTTCGCCATGTTCTGCCATAAGCTAATACTTTGATTCGGGTCAAAACCAGCTTTCGCCATGAGCTCTAAACCAACAATATCGGCTTCAGATTCCTGAGTTCGTCCGTAAGGCAGCAACACCCCGTATTGCAGCCCCAACCCTAAAGCAGCCATTGTCGCACTTTGGTATTGAGCGTACTCGGAAGACCCCAAAACCGAGCTGGTAATTTGTAATCCGGCGCTAGTTAATTGAGACTGAGAGAGGCGTTCATTACTATGGTCAGCCAGAACGTGAGCGATTTCATGGCCTATAACAGTGGCCAATTGATCTTCATTCTTTGCGACGTTGAGTAACCCAGTATAAACGCCAATTTTTCCGCCAGGTAGTGCAAAAGCATTGACTTGTTCACTATCAAAAACCACAACTTCCCAGTCTTTAAACTCAGACTGCTGAGGGACTTGTTTAGTGACGGCTTTCGCGACGCACTGGACGTAGGCGTTTATCTTTTTATCTTTACTAATTTTTTGCTGCTGCTTCATTTGCTCAAAAGATTGGGCGCCGAGTGCACTCATGTCTTGATCCGAAAAAAGCAGCAGTTGGTTTCGCCCTGTGGGTGATGAGGTGCAGGCGGCTAATCCTACAACGGTAGCTAAGGCTGTGTATTTCAACCAGTTACGCATGTAATGCTCCGTTTCGATCTTAATAATGTTGCTTATCATACCATTAGGTTACAATGCGTTGTAACGCATTATCACGAGTAATTGTATGACTATTTGGAAACGACCTATTGACCTTGATCGCCTGAATGCGACTTCTGAAAATACTTTGATAGACCACCTAAAGATCATTTATACCAAAGTTGGCGAAGATTTCATTGAAGCCAAAATGCCAGTCTGTCATTTCACACACCAGCCTTTGGGTATGCTGCATGGTGGTGCTTCGGTCGTGCTCGCTGAAACGTTGGGTTCAGTTGCAGCCAATTTCTGCGTCGCTGATGATGCTTACTGCGTTGGGCTAGAGATTAATGCCAACCATATTCGTTCGATGAGAGAAGGTAATGTGATTGGGCGGGCGGAACCGATTCATCTTGGTGTCTCAACGCAAGTGTGGCAAATCAATATTACTGATGAACGAGAACGGCTTGTATGTACCAGTCGTTTGACGATTGCGATTAAGAAGAAACGCAATGCAAAGCAGTCTCTTAAGGTTAACTGATCATGGTTGTTGAATTTAAAAGCGGAAAAATCATTATTACAGCGCATGAAGTTGTGGTGAAAGTAGCTACAGAACACATGATTACATTGCAGGCTCAAGTGGATGCAGTTCAGCTTATTGGTCGAGGTGCTAACGTTATTGCTGCCAATGGCTCGGAGACCAAATGGTCTATCAAGCTTGATAATGAACAACAACTGTTCAAAATCGCAAACCAAATCGGGATCGATATTCAATAACCCTAAAACTTACTTGCTTCTTCGATATAAATAAGGAAACTTAGTCTGGTCATATATATGTGAGATTTCCTCTTTATGAGTAGCCCCAGACTTCGTGTTCAATTTGAAACCTTATTTGAACACTACAATGGCAAAGATTGTGGTGTTCAACTTGAAGAGATTACCGATATTCTGTTTTGTACTCGACGTAACGCACGCATCGTACTCAATAAAATGGAAGAAGAGGGATGGATCGAATGGCATCCTTCTCCGGGGCGAGGTAAGCTTTCTCAACTGAACTTCAAACGCAGCCGTACTGATGTCAGCGAAAACCTCGCTAGGCGATATCTTGAAGAAGGGAAAATTGGCCAAGCGCTTAAAGTACTGGACCAAGATTCTGCGAAACTTGCGCAAGTAGTTGAAAGTTATCTGGGCGTGCAGCAGCTAGAAGGGCAACAAGTCTTACGATTGCCATACTACCGCCCTCTATCCATGCTCAATCCTGAAAAGCCAGTTCGTCGTTCAGAGCAGCATATTGCTCGTCAAATCTTTAGTGGGCTGACTCGCCTTGATGACAGTGAGAAGCTCTGTCCTGATCTTGCCCACACATGGGAAATGCTCTCTCCTAAGCATTGGCGGTTCTATCTCAGACCGAATGTACGTTTTCACAACGGCGACCTGCTTACAACGGATATGGTCGTTAACTCATTACTTGCACTAAAGAACAAAAACCTGTACTCGCACATAGAGGACGTGGTTAGCCCAGGCCGTTGCGTTGTCGACGTTACGCTTAGAAAAAATAACTACCACTTACCGCTTTTATTGTCCGAATCTGATGCTAAAGTCCTATTGCCAGAGAATTCTAGAGCAGAAGATTACGACATAAACCCTGTTGGAACAGGGCCATACAAAGTGATTCAAAATGATGACAAAAGGCTTGTTTTGCAAGCTTTTGATGGCTACTTCGGTTTCAGACCTTTAATTGACCGCGTAGAAGTATGGGTCATTGACGATATTCATTCATCAATGGTATTTCCGAGTATGACCAATCCCATCAAGCCTGAAACTGATACCTATAGTGATGACGTTGAACTTGACCCAGGCTGTACCTATTTGTTGCTCAATCGTCGTAGCGGATTAGCGAAATCTGATGAATGGGCGAATTACTTTAGTCACCGTCTTGGATCCCTGAATTTATATCAGGAGCTTCCTCAGGAAAAGATAGTGGAATTAGGTGTGTTACCTGCCCATGGGCTGAAGCCAGGCTGGTATCACCATACTAGGCAGGGGCACTATACGTCGCCGCCTGCCTACCGAAAAGTAACCATTGCATACCACGGACAACACCCAATGTTCCCAACATTGGTAAAGTGTATTGAGTCGCTATTGAAGCAAGATAACTTAGAAGTTGAACTCATTAAGTATGACATCACTCTACCTGATATTGATGATGTGGATGTGTGGGTCAAACCGATGGGCATTGCTAACAATCGCGAGGATGGCTTAGCCGGCTGGCTACTTAACTATAGCGATATTGAGCAGTTGAGTAAGCCTGAAGACTTTAAATATTGGTCTAGCCTTGTCGAGGTCTGGCAAGCAGAAGAAAATAGCCTTTTCCCAGCAAAAGACTTAGGAAAATCTCTGGTAGAGAAAATGCAGATCATTCCTATGTTTCATTGTTGGTTGGGGATCAGTAAAGACCAATGTGGCTCGCTGCAAAACGCAAAATGTAATGCGCTTGGTTGGTTTGATTTTAGTCAGGTTTGGCTGAAACCGGAGAAGCTAAGCGAAGATTTAGAGATGGTTCATGGCAAAACCGAATAAGAAACAACCCAGTAAAACCGTCGATATTTATTGTTCTAAGTGTAAATCTCAGCTCTTCAAATACCGAAAGGGTGGCAAAGGGGCACTGGTTAAGTGTTTTAAAGAGCGTATTGTCGAAGATTACACAAAAATGGCGTGTCATTGTCCTGAATGTGGCCGAGAGTTTGCGAGAGAAGCAATGATTCGAGGTGCTCCCGCATACAAGATTATTGGCGGGAAAGTCACTATGAAGTAGAGCACAGTTAGCATAATCTTTTAACAAAAATAACAGTACTATTGATTGAGAATTCTGTTGAAAATGAGGTGAGGCGCACTGATTTTGATCTTAATCGCTAAAAATCGTAAAAATATCGTTAAGAGCTATCATTGAATTTTAAAAGTGTTAGAATGTCGCTGTTCAAAAATCAGTCCAATCTATCAACTTTGCAAACAATAGGGGTTATCAATGGAGCTAGGTCTTATCATCGCTTTCATCGTCACGTCAGCTGTAATGGTCAAGAAAGAGATGACAAGCTCAAAATAATTACCGTTTCATTCATAACATTTTGGTTATCTTTTTTTGAATGAACGATAAAAGCTCCCAAATTTGGGGGCTTTTTTGTTTTTACCTTGGTTTATCCGTGATTTGAATGTAAAAAAAGCCAGTATAAAACTGGCTTTGAATGATAGGCTGTGTATTGCGTTCTGTTAGAACTGGTAATCTACACTCACACCCCAGTTACGACCTGGTTGACTGTAGTAATCCATGTTTGAAACTGAAGTTTTTCCTGTCAGGTCATCATACAGATGATATTTCTTATCCAGTGCATTGAATAAGCCTGCACGCAATGTAAGGTCCTTAATAGGGCGGTAGTAACCAGTTAGATCAACCACAGTATAACCATTGGCATCTACGTTGTCTTCTGAAGACCATTCAGTTTTGGCGTCAATCATAGTGACATTCAGTAAACCACCGTAGTGGCGTTCAGGATGATCATACCCCACACCAAATACCGCTGATAATGGCGCTACACTATCAATAGCATTGCCAGTCTTTTTGTCTTCACCTTCTGCATACGCAACCGAAAACTTGCTGTAGGTACCTTGAGGTAAATCGAATGATTTATCCAACAATAATGTACTAGAAAGTTCAGCTCCGTATATTTCAACTTTGTCTAAGTTTTGGTTGGTATATACCGTTTTACTACCGCTGGTACCAGTTTGTATGGTTTCAATAAAGTTATCATACTCGTTGAAGAATGTAGCAAGTTCAAACTGAGCAAATTCGTTATTGCCTCTGAAACCTACCTCATAAGAAATACTGCTTTCCGCTTTAAGATCTGGGTTTGGCTCTACAATTGCGCCTTGATCATAAAGATAATAAAGGTCATAAACAGTCGGTGCCTTAAACCCAGTACTTATTTTTGCAAAAGTTGAGAATTTGTCAGTAAGGTGATAAACGGCACCGAGATTCCCTGTCATCGCTGAGTCACTGTTCTTAGAAACAGTATTGGTATAGCTGTCGGTTTGTTCTGGATCAGATTCAAATGAATCGAATCGAACACCGCCAGTGATCACTAACTTTTCATCAAGGAAAAAGGCGTGATCTTGCAGAAATGCTCCCCATTGAGTCAATTTAGCGTTTGGACTCGTACCTCTAGTACTTGGAGATGAGGTGCCAGAATCCAAGAAAAAGTCGGTGTTAGCTAGTTCAAAATCGTTATGGATATAACTTAGGCCGTAAGTTAGCTGATGAATTGCTGACTCACTAGACAATACTTTGTCAAATTGGCTGTTGAACTGGATAGACGTATCTTGTGTGTCACGTTTACGTACGCGTCGGTTATATCTGTCAGTTGTATCCCCATTGTCATTAACTGACTGAGAATCTTGGTAAGAGACCGACCAGTCAAGTTCATCAGCAATGGCATGATTCATCAACCACTTATGCTCAAACGTTACACGTGTACGTGTATTATTGTCGTCGTTAAATGCATTACTGTAGTTGAATGGAGGAGTAGAAGATAACTTTTCTAGATCGGTTTCTCTGTAAGTGAAATCATAGTGTTCAAGAGCCAAACCTACGCGATGTTCTTCGCTTAATTGATAATATACTTTAGCAAGTAGGTTCTGAATTTCTTTGTCAGCAGGGTTTGCTGCGCCTCGGTCATCACCTTCGACTTCTGAACCATCACCATGCTTTTTAGTTTCTTTTCCATCGGCATAGGTAAGCATTAAAAGGGTTTCCAACTGATCTTTGCGCATGGCCCAAGTACCCGTTGTTTTGAATGTCTCATCTGCTGACGTATAACCAGTCTTGATACCAAAGCGATGTTCATTGCCATCTGTTGTAAGAATATCATTTGGGTTCTTCGTTCTAAGTAGTACGGTACCGCCTAATGCATCAGAACCATAAAGCGACGATGAAGCTCCTTTATTCACTTCGATAGCTTTAAGCGTATCGACTTCAAATGTATTTTGATGCTTAGCTTGAGTGCCGCCACCGGAGTTATAAGGGACGGGCTGCTGAACATCGTCAACCATGACCTTTACTCGACTCTCTTCCATGCCTCGGATGTTAAAGCCGGAGATACCAAATCGCCCAGTCCCTTGAGCCTGAACACCAGGTTCATACTTAAGTGCATCTTTAACATCTTTGGCCAGCAAGTTGTCAATTTGGTCTTCCGAAATTGTCGCAACGGAAGAAGATACATCATTTTTATTTTGCTCTGTACGAGTTGCGGATACCACGACTTCATCAAATAATGCATACTCTTCTGCATGCGCACTTGGTAGTAGAGCGAGTATAATAGAAGCTGACAATAATGATTTTTTATACATTGTTGTAATTACCTTTAAATCCATAATCGGGCTTATGCTTGAACGGCAAGCACTCTATAGGATCTAAATGATAATTACTATCGTTCGTATTATTGATGTTTGTTTGATTTTATACCGATTTTCATTCTAATTATAAAAAAATCGTTAAAATACAGATAGATGAACAGTAAGTTAACAATTGTAAAGGTTCCATTTATCTGGTTGTAATGTGATATAAATCACTTTATTTATGGTGTTTATTAATAGGAATAATAATATTGCAAAGTCCAATAACACTAGAAGCGATGCATATCCTAGATGCGATTGATCGCAGAGGAAGCTTCGCGGCAGCGGCTAATGAACTTGATCGTGCACCTTCATCGTTAAGCTATCAGATTCAAAAGCTTGAACAGGATTTAGATATCATGATCTTTGACCGTTCAGGTCACAAAGCCAGTTTTACACAAGCAGGGAAGCTTATTCTTGAAAGAGGGCGAGTGATCTTGTCTGCGACCGAAAAACTAGTTAACGATGCCAGTGTTCTTGCTAACGGTTGGGAACTCGATATGACACTTGCTTATGATGGTATTGTGTCTATTCAGAATTTTTTCTCTCTGGTAGATGCCCTTGGGAATGTGAGCTCCACACGTATTCGATTGCAAGAAGAGATCCTAGCGGGTTGTTGGGAATCACTCGATGAGGGCAGGGCAGATCTGCTAGTTTGTGCTAAACCTGACACCTTACCATTAGACGTAAAGTCCGAGACGATCGGGGCCTTGAAAATGATCTGGGTTGCTGCCCCCAACCACTATGTCCACCAACGAAATGGCCCATTTAACGAAGAAGCTAGAGCTAAATATCGCGTTATTGCGATTTCGGATACCGCAAGAGAGCAACCTGCTATCAGTGTCAACATATTGCAAAAACAACCTAGACTAACAGTTAGTAACTTGTCTGCAAAAATTGATGCGTTGCAATCCGGTTTAGGTATAGGCACCATGCCATTATCCGTGGCGCAGCCTCTTATTGATAAAGGAACACTAGCCAAAATCTCAGACAGTGAAACTTTTGAGATGGACATCATTATGGCTTGGAAAAGAAACCAGATGGGCGAAGCCAAATCTTGGTGCATTAAGTACCTCAAGAAAAACTGGACACTAAAAGAGTGATCGAGTTTGTTCGGGTGGATCAAACACGATCCGCCCGTCTAACCAAGTGGTAACACCATATCGGCGATGCCATCTTCAAAATTGACATCCAGCTTAAAGCCGAGCTTCTGTGCGAGCATTAACATTCCCCTGTTGGTGGGCATTGTCATCCCAGATATTTGCTTGGTTCCTTTCTGGCGACAATATTCTATGATTTTATCCATCAAAATCTTACCTAATCCTTTCCCTTTCAAATCAGAGCGAATCAATATAGCGAATTCAGCATCCGTATTTTCTGAATTGATCAAGGCGCGCGATACACCGATAATAGTGGGGTTTGAATCATAATTAGCCACCGCGACAAACGCCATTTCACGGTCGTAATCAATTTGTGTCAGGTTAGCCAACGCCTCATGATTAAACTCTCCGACATCACTAAAGAAGCGCTTATATAGATCTTCTTTCGATACATTATTTATAAAGTCTGCATGGCCAGGCTCATCTTCGGGAAGAATAGGGCGTAATAAAATAGAATCACCATCTCTTAACTTTATTTTTTGCTCATATTCAACGGGGTAAGGGCGAATTGCTAAGCGTTTCTGAGCATCTCCTTGATATGTCTTAAGCACCAAATCTGCGTCGAGAATCGTAAAACTATCCCCAATCGCGAGTACTGGATGAATATCCAGCTCATGAACCTGAGGGCAATCCACAATCATCTGAGAAATCCTTACTAATAGTTCAGATAGCCCATTAATATCCATCGGCATCGGCAGTTTTTGAGGACGTATTTTACCACTCTTAATTGCTCTAACGATCAAATAGCGAGCGAGCGTCATATTAAGTGGGGGAAGAGCGGCAGCGGCATCGATTGACTCATCCCATTCTGAGCCTCCTTGGCCGACCAATATAACAGGGCCAAAGATTTCATCCGTTTTTACTTTTATGCGGATCTCTTCACCACCGGCAAGTTTTGCCATGCCTTGAACCAAGAGGCCGTGTACGTGTGCAGAAGGATAAGAAAATTTGGTTCTATCAAGTATTGCCTGCGCAGCACTAGCGACTTCCTGACTATTGCGTAAGTTAAGCATGACACCCTGTACGTCTGACTTGTGCACAATATCGGGAGAGCGAAGTTTAACCGCAACCGGATACCCTATCTGTTCGGCAACATGAACGGCCTCACTGGCATCTGAAGCGATCCAAGTTGGTAAGACATTAAAATTAAAACATTTAAGAAAATGACCAATTTGATGGGTATCCAATGATACTGTATTTATATCCAGTAGCTTGCTGTCAATCCATTTCTTGGCTTCCTTCAATTCTCCAACGTGAACGGGTTCAGCTGTCGTTGGTGTTTCCATCAATTGCTTTTGGTTTCTTCGGTATTCCACTAGATGCATGAAAGCGACAACAGCGCTTTCCGGAGTTCTATACGTCGGTATGCCTGCATGAGTAAATATGTGTCGCGCGGGTCTGGCTGTCATTTCACCAGACCAGTTAGTCAATATGTTGAAGTGTTTGTGTCTGGGGTGGGCTTTGATTGCCTCGACGATCGCGAGCGCCGTTTGTTCAGAGTGGGCGATGGCGGAGGGGCTGTACATAATCAGAATGGCATCAGCACAATCACTATCCATTAAAATGTTAAGTGTATCTATGTAGCGCTGATGCCCTGCATCACCCACTAGATCAATGGGGTTGTTGTAGCTCCAACTAGAAGGCAAGATGTGACTTATTTTATCAATGACGTCATCTGGAAGAACCGCAAGTTTACCGCCACGAGTCAATAAGGTATCCACCGCCATGATGGCCGGGCCACCGCCGTTGGTGATGATGGCAAGTCGTTCGCCACGAAGTGGAACCGAATGCGTGAGTGTTTCTACAGCGGCAAAGAGTTCATGCGAGTTGTTTACTCGTAGCATCCCAGTGCGGCGAATGGCGGAATCATAAATAATATCGAGAGTGTTATCTCCGCCCGTATGAGCTTGAGCCGCCCGTCTACCCGCTGACGTTTTTCCACCTTTCAAAACGAGAATGCGACGATTACGAGAGGCCGCCCTCGCCGCCGACATAAATCGTCTTGCCTCTTTGATGGTATCTACGTAAAGCAATATGGCTTCAGTGTGAGAGTCCCTACTTAAGTGATCAAGTAAATCTGCAAAATCTATATCATGTGCATTTCCAATTGATATAAAGGCTGAAAAACCAATATTTTTGTCGTTCGCCCAATCGAGGATGGTGGTACACATAGCCGCTGACTGGGAAATAAAAGCAATTTTGCCTTTTTGTGCCGTGATTGGGGAGAATGAGGCGTTGAAATTTACCCACGGTAACATGATTCCAAGGCTGTTTGGCCCCAATATTCGTATGTTGGACTTTTGTGCAATGTCGAGACAAGCGTCTTGGATACTATAGCCTTCGCTGGTTTCCCGATGCATATCGGCAGAAAGAACAATGACGGCTTTGACCTTTTTCTTCGCTAGTTGTCTGAATAGGTCTAGATTTCTGCTGGCGTTGGTACATAAAATAGCGACATCGGGTGTAATTGGCAGTGATTCGATAGTCTTGTAGGCGAGCACACCGCATACCGAACTATAGCGAGGCGTAACTGGCATAATTGCGCCTTCAAATCCCCCTTGAAGAAGGTTTTTCATCACGATATTACCGGCTTGCATCGTTCTGATCGAAGCGCCAACAACAGCGACTGACGTTGGTTTAAATAAGTGGCTCAGACTGTTCATTTTTAAACTCCGATATTCAGCGTTCAGACTAATATTAACCAAGCACTTGAACGAATTCAGAGATAATTAGGTGTTGTTTTAATCAGATCACCTGCCATGACTTCGACTTTGTGTCATGGGTCACAGTGTATTTATATATAATTAAAATGTTGGCTTGATTCTCTCGCTATCTAACGGCATGATTTACAGTAATTTCTACAAAAGGCATTTGAAGAATTCATGAAAAAAATCGCAATAGTTGGCTTATCAGTGGTGCTTTCAGCTTGTGTATCGAGTGATTACGTCACCGACGTATCGTCTGAAAGTTATCGTGAAGATTACAAAACAGCGGCAATAGAAAAGCCGATTGTTTCGGAGCAAGGCGTTACCAACGGCGTCACGGAAGAAGCGGTTAAGACGGTTAGGCCGATGGCTGAGAAGCAAATGACTAAGATGCAATCTCACACGAATGCCAAGCCAGCAGTGGCGATTATTCCACCCACCGCTAAACAGAAAGCGTCGAACCCACGTTATGGCTTCACAATCCAAGTGGTTGCTGTGGGAAGTCAAACTAAGGTTGACCAATTTGCGCGCAAATTACCGCGTGACGGTGAACCTGTTTGGGAGAACTATAAAGTCGTAAATGGCACTAAGTGGTATACTGTTCTCTATGGAGACTACGCCACTCGAGCTGATGCGAAAAAAGCGATTTCGAAGCTTCCTAGTGAGCTACAGGATATGAAACCTTTTGTTAAAAGTATCGATGCGATTAAAAACTCTGAGTTCCCATCATTAAACAAACTTAACTAATTCTACTCAAAAGGGGCATTAGCCCCTTTTTTAATGCATATTTAACGACCAATCAAACCGTCAAACAGTCATAATTCGGTTAAAACGATGAATCCGAGCCGAGATTTGATTATGATTGCTTTACCAATCCCTCTGTTATTTCACGGAAAGATCTTTAATGGCGATTACAACAATTTTACTTCTTTGTGGTGGCGGTGCTGCTGAGCATGAAGTGTCACTCGTATCAGCAGATTTCGTTCAGTCTCAACTTGAACTTACCCCAGAATTTGAGGTTATTCGAGTGGAAATGAAACCCGAAGGTTGGTATCACGGTGACCAATTAGTGTACTTGGATACCAATGCCGGAACACTCAACTCAGAAATGGAAGCAACCAATCTCGACTTTGTGGTGCCTTGTATTCACGGTTTTCCGGGAGAAACGGGGGATATCCAGTCGATGCTTGAATTATCTGGCATTCCTTATCTGGGCTGCGGTTCTGAAGCGAGCACAAACAGCTTCAATAAAATTACGTCAAAGCTTTGGTATGATGCGCTCAATATACCTAATACGCCATACATCTTTTTGTCTGAAAACAACCAACAAGCGTATGATCAGAGCATAGCGGCATTCGAAGAATGGGGAAGTGTATTTGTCAAAGCGGCAAGGCAGGGGTCATCTGTTGGTTGTTACAAAGTGACGCAAAAAGAGCAACTTAGTCAAGCGATAGACGATGCCTTTGGTTATTCAGATCAAGTGTTGGTTGAAAAAGCGGTCAAGCCTCGTGAACTAGAAGTCGCAGCATATGAATATCAAGGTGTACTGCATGTTACGCCACCAGGTGAAATAAAAGCACCTGAAGATTCATTTTACTCGTATGAGGAAAAATACAGTGCAGATAGCCATTCAACAACAGACGTGGAAGCAACTGATTTAACCAAGGACCAACTTATCGTTATACAACAAGCGGCTGAAAAAGTGTTCAAACAAATGAAACTTCGTCACTTGTCACGTATCGACTTTTTCCTGACTCCTGAAGGGGACGTTTACTTAAATGAGATCAATACCTTCCCTGGAATGACACCTATTTCAATGTTTCCGAAAATGGTTGAGAATCATGGCTTAAAGTTCTCAGAATTCTTGGCTGATTGCGTAAAAAGCTCGCTTTAAGCCCAGGGTTTAAAACGTTTAAATATCATCATCTCTGCTTCTGCGGTGACCTTGCTTCCTAAGTACTGATAGGGCATCGCAGGACTTAACCATCGACCATAATGTTGTATATCGATAGTTTTCACCCCTTTACGGGACATTTCTTTCACCGCGCCAACTCTCAATGATTGTCCTGAAAACTTCACATTCAGTTTAAGTTTGTCACTTGCAGCTCTTAGAATTCTATAAATAGACGAATCATTCAATGGCTCAAGACTAATATTATTGTGCTTATCAATCGCGCTGAACAAATACGTGTTTTGTCGTGGGAGGTGTCTCAGCCATCTGGTTAAATACTGGTAAGCATGATCGGAAAGCACATAATGAGAATCAGCCACAAAAACAGTACACTCAGCCATATCTAGCTTAAGGTCATTTCGGGTCAATTTCTTTAACTCGGAACGTTTTAGCATACACTCGAACATGAGATGATAAATCGCTATATCACGTACCACTCTAATCGAGGATTTGTTGTCGAGTTTCTGTGTCAGCTGCTCAAGATGCTTTCTTTCAAAGGGAACAGCAGAGCGAGCATCACCAGATTTGTCAATTCGTAACTTAGATAATGATTGCTGTACACTAGAGTGGCTTGTAGGGTCTTTCATTGCCAATATTCTATGGATAAGAGATATTGTTACAATGTAACGCCTTAATGTTGAATACTTTCTTTGTATAGACTCTCTTTCTATAAACAATCGGACTGCGGTCGCTGAAGCGGGTAGAGCAGTGACCGATTTCTTGTGGCAATAGCTGGTAAAGAGATTCCAATCTTTTGTTAATGCTAACAGTGAGTTATCTGCATACTGACCATCTGTGAGTGAGTTCATATTGTCAACGTTTACGGCTTGAGTAAGCTGTTGAATGAATCGATTTTTTGTATCTAAATCTGTGATTGTCCTAATGTTTTTTCTCATTTAAGCGCACTATAACAATATTATCCTTGTCCAATATACTTGATTAAGGGCGATATACAATTATTATTAATTTAACTCATTACTAAATAAATATGACTATGGCTGCTGCGACATATCGAGGTTTCACCCTCAAGACTGCTGGAAGTTCTACCGATGTATGGCAAGTACAGATAAAAAACCATGTTTTATCTGGAAGCATGCCAGCAGTAAAAAAGAGTATTGATTGGTTTTGTGATACTGCCACAATAATAGACCCCAAGGAGTTTGGCTCGCTGGGAAATAAAAAGCAGGCAGAAAACAATCCATCTCAAGAGAACTTTCACGGTTACACCATAAAAAATGATACTGGCGATCCTAACTCTTGGTACTGTTTCTTCAATGGAAAGCTAATTAAAGGCGGAAAGCTTGCGATCCAGAAGCATATAGAGGCATACTTGCTGGCCAAACAAAAAGCCGAACAGAAGAAGTAGTTATTCATGAGTCTTGTTTATTCGACAGAAGTTGGTCGCATCAAACCTGAAGAAGAAAAAGTCCAGCGACCGAAAGGCGACGGGATCGTTCGTATCCAGCGTCAAACGAAAGGACGCAAAGGTAAAGGTGTGTGTATTGTCTCGGGACTGGATCTGGATGACGCACCACTTAAACTATTAGCCGCTGAGTTAAAGAAAGTTTGTGGATGTGGCGGTTCCGTCAAAGATGGCAACATTGAAATCCAAGGTGATGCCAGAGATAAGATCAAGGCGCATCTTGAAAAGAAAGGCCATACAGTCAAACTTGCCGGTGGCTGAATCTTAACTAATAAAAGTTAGGTTAATCTTTGATTAAACTAAATGTTTATTAGGTATTTTATGGTAAATAGCATTATGTTTAATGACTAAGCCAATAGAGAGTCGAAGAAAGCACTTGTGCAAGAGTGCTTTCTATTTGTAGTTTTGCATTTAACATAACGTACATAATGCGCACTTAGATAACGCTTCTGTAGGGCTGCCAATCCACATAGCCAATCCCATGCAAGCTATTGATATTCCTTGTAAACCGTGCCCGTTAAACTTTTTTGCGATGCTTTCCCACATCGCTTTGATGTCTGGGTTATCGTTGCGATCAGCGTGGCAACCCAATAATGCTAGCTCAGGGTCAATTCCTGCGTTTTCAGCTAGAAAAACTGCTTCTGCATCAGATATATAGCGGCGGCCTTTACGCATTTCACTGATTCTAGAGGCCTTCACGTTTAGGTCATGCGCTATTTGTTTGTCTTGTAGGTAGTTTTGAGCCTTTTTATAGGCATCTAATAACTGACTTTGGTACATAGCAATTCCTCCTTTAACTGGATTCTAGCTCATTGGTTACGAATTTTCGTATCTTGCGGTTACGAATTATCGTAATTAGACTTACGAAAAATCGTAATCCTCACCAAGGGGCTCAAATTGAAAACTCTAAACTTATCAAACGCGATCATCTTGGACACTGAGACCACGGGTCTGGATTCTAACGCTCGTATTGTTGAAATCTCAGGTATTTGCGCGGTCACTGGTGACGTGCTGTTTAATGAGTTGGTTAATCCGCTGTCTCCAATTCCTGCTGAGGCGCAAGCCATTCATGGTATTACGAATGAAGACGTTGCCACTAAACGCACGTTTGATGTGGTTTGGAATGACATTAAATCCCATCTTTTCGAAAATAATGTTCTGATTTACAACTTCGATTATGACTACCGTCTTATTGAGCAATCTTTGTCTGATTTTGATTATCCGACACAAAACCTTCCTCACTTCTTGTCTGGCCAATGCGCCATGCTCTGGTACGCCGAATACTTCGGTGACTGGAACGACTATCACGACAACTACCGCTGGCAAAAGCTCGTCAATGCGTGCTTGCAACAAGGCATTGATACGTCTGACCTGACCGCTCACCGCGCTCTGGCTGACTGTGAAATGACTCGCCGCCTTATTCATGCTGTTAACGCTAAGTTAGGAGCGTAATTCATGCCCTTTGCATCTAAACCTCTACGCAAATCGCCTGTGTACTTCGAGCACCATGCTGACGGCTTCTGGTGTTCGATTGATGGTATTCCTGAGTACTTCAAAACCAAACACGAAATGTATCTGTATGCGTGTGAATCAGACCGAGAACTGATTGAAATTACTCACGAAAACGAACCTGAACTGCGTGCCAATGGTGCTTTTGAGCGAGTGTTTCACGATGAATAGAACGGTTATCGATTATGTGAGCTTTTCAGGCTCCCCGCTGCTCTTAGAACGCTGCAAGGAAATGGCAAAGCAACGTTTTTGTCTTGAGCAAATCAATGAGTTTCAGTCTCAGAATGCGGTGGCTATTAAGCACCGTGAACAGACTAAAATCATGCACTTTGCGGAAAACTTGGCTAATGAGTTGGGTGATTTTGATTCTCAAGATTTTGCTAACCGTGATTTGTACTTTGCTGCCATTGACAAGGAATTGCGTGACGCGGACTTGGTTGTGAATACGGATGTGTCATTCAATGAGTGTTACCAGCACCTTATCTCAAACATTGGTATCGATATGCTCGATACGCTTTGTCATGGTGAAATTGAGTCTTTCCTTGAGCTGCTTGAGGATGAGATTAGCTACGAAAAAACCAACGTCTGGACCCTTGAGCGTCGAGGTGGTTTTTCAGGATATCGCTATTCTGCAAAGCTTCTTTGTAACGGCTCTCAGGCGGGTTTAGTTGCTTGGGGTGCGGCCAACTTTGGTTATTACGTGTCCTTTTCTGGTAAAGGTTGTGAGGCCATTAACATGGAGGCCCTTCACAAGGCTTTGAATCAAATGATGGGTGCAAAACTCACTCGTGTTGACCTCGCTCTGGATGATCTTCAAGGCAATGTCACTATTGATGATATTAAGCAAAAGTACATTGATGGTGAATTTATCACTCGCGGTACTCCGCCTAGCTGGGGTGAGTTCTGGGGTGGAAAAGGCATGAGTAAGGAAGACCGCAAAAAATGCGGTTTGGTCCCTGACGCGGGTCATACCTTCTATGTTGGTGCTCGTGAGAACGGAAAGATTTTCCGCGCTTACGATAAGGCGGCTCAACTGAAGTGTGAAGAGTATCCAAACTGGAACCGCTTTGAGGTTCAGATAGGAAATCGTTACAGGGTAATTCCTCTTGATATATTGATTAACCCCGACCCTTATTTCGCAGGTGCTTACCCTGCCCTTGCTACTTTGTTGGACGATGTGGAGCCTATCCGCATCTCAACCACCAAGATTCAATTCATGACCTCATTTGATAATGCGGTCAAACACGCTCGCGTTCAGTATGGAAAGCTGGTCAATGCCATGCGCCAACTGTACGACGACGATAAACACATCATCGAGACTCTCACCAAGGGACTCGAATTAACAGATATCCCCGACCGCATTAACTTTCCAGTCGGTCGGGACTTCCACCTAGAAGAAACTGGAGAAATATTATGCCATTAACAGTTGTTGTCATCGGTTGTGAACACTCTCAAGGTCTATCCAAAAAGGATGACCGTCCTTACAACTTTGCTCAGGTGAATTACCTCGCCTCTAACGAGGGCTGGAAATCAGAGAAAGGCGAATGTAAGCCTGTCGGTTTGGTTCAAAAGCAAATTGCAATGAACCCTAACCCGTCTCTGGTTGCGGCCTTCAAAGAACTTGAAGCGCAATTCCCTATGATGTGTGAGCTTCATCTTGATGCTGACCCTCAGAATCCGGCACGAAATATTGTTGTCGATATCAAGCCTGTTACTGGTAAGGCTTAACGCATGGCTAAGTGTGTAATCGAGCAAAGCGGCTATTTGGTCACATCGCCTAGCGTGTGCGATTACATGATTTTGACCTCTGAGGAAGTTAACCAACTTACACAGTCTTTCTCAGGGTCACTCACTATCGATTCTGACCTTTACCAGCTTGTTTCAGGGTATCTATTGCTCTCGTTTGTCTCAGGTCATGTACTGGGAAGGATCGTAAAAACTCTGGGGCGCAAATAGCCCTAAATAACTCACTAACAACGGAAATATGATTATGAAATACCTAAATATGGCTAAAAAACATGGTTCAAAAATCGCACTAGGTTCTGCTGCTTTTATATCAAGTTCTGCTTTTGCTGATGATGCTATCGGTACTGCTATTTCAGCGGCTGTCGAAGCGGGCAAGGCAAATTATACCTTAGTTGTCATTGGCCTTATTACTCTCTCTGCGCTTGCCTTTGGCCTTGGCCGTATCACTGGTAGCATGAAATAAGGTGCTCTTATGGTTAGCCTAGTATCGGACGTTGTAACGATTGTTCTGGCTATATCGGTCTTTTCAGCGTTTCTCTATGGCTTTTACACTGGTGTTAACGCCTCCTAGTTTGGGGGCGTTTTTCTTCTGGGTCCTTCTATGCGTAGCGCAATTAACACACTTCTCGTTCTCCTTTCCCTTATGACTGCCTTGCTTATCTCTGCGTCATCTTATGCTTCAAGTTGTCCTATTGGTGATACACCTTCTTTAAAGTTTCCTGCTGGTACATCCAAGGTTAATTCTGCCTGTGTTGACGGTTGCAAGGCTGTTGAGGGCTTTAACGGTCAGAATACATGGGTATGTAATGACAGTTACTGTACTGCTTATTACACAACGACAGGCGAAAGTTGTACGGGTGAGGACGACACGGACGGTAGTTGTGACGATACGGGAAACTGCACGCCAGATGATAACGGTGATGGTGACAATACCGATTGTGGTGGCGGTGTTTGTGATTATCCTGCCGACATTAGAAGTTTGCACGATGCGATTAATTTCGCTGAGGAGGGAAGTTTTAATGTTGCAGATAAGCCTGCTATTGGTTTGAAAAGGACTCAAATCCTCTCTGTTCGCTCTGGTATTATTGGGGCCAATTACACAAGAAGATTGCTTGATAAGTTGGAGCAAGTCCGTTCAGAGAATTTCTCTGATATGGATGCCTCACTTGGCACCATAAAGGACAAAACCAATTCTATTGAAGGTAAGATGAATAGCATCTCGCTCAATGTTCATAACATGGCTGATGATGCTGACCAATCCGCCAATGCTCTTAATCAAATCAGTAATAAGCTTGACCAGCTTATCGAAAACACAAAGCCCGAAGAGGAGCCGGATTGTACTCCTGTGCCTCCTTTGGGCTTGCCCCCTCCAGATTGTATCCCTCAGCCCTCCGGCGTTGAAATGAAGTTAGATGGTATCAGCAACACATTGATTAACAACGGAGTTAACGCCTCCTTAACGGGTCAGGAAATTAAATCCTCTATTGATGGTTTGTCCAATGACCTCAAAGACATTAAAGATGCGCTTTCTGATGATGGCTTCGAGCAACGCGACCCAATTGGTAGGGTCGATTTTAGTGAAAATCCTCTCTATGACGAATCCAAAATTGAGGCGATAGAGAAGGAAGTCGAGGACCTTGAGAAGGCGTATGACGAGAAGATTAAACAATTTCAGAGTTTGATTGGCTTCGATGAGTCCAAATTGAACGATGGTAAATTCGTTAATCATGCTTTGAATTTTCGTTTAGCTAATGGGGTAACGTTTACGGGTGTTTCTAGCGTTCTTCCTGCCTTGGTGGATATCTCTTACTGGATAGCCAACGCCCTTTTATTTATGGCCGTCATTGTTGGCCTTCGACAATTAGGTAATTGATATGGAAACTATTCTAAGTCTTCTCCAGAGTCTGGGTGATGCAGGTCAGACGGTGGTCGATTTTTTTCATGCTGCTCCTAGCTGGTTTGAACAAATCTTTATCTATCTCAATGCTTGGTACGTCAAGATTCGCCTTGTCATCTTGATCAAGTATCTAGAGCTTACCTACCGCACGGCTGAGTATCTTCTGAATGAAATTGGAGTTACTCAGTTAATCATTGATACCTTTAACGCCTTACCTAGTGAGGTTCGTTTCTACGCGTTTCTTTTCAAAGTCCCTCAAGCTATTAGCATCTATTTGAATTTCATTGCGACGGGCTTTGTGATCAAAATAACGAGGATGTAACCCCATGGCCGTACGTATCAGAACGGGCGCAAATGGCGCCTACAAATCATCTTATGTGGCTTACTTTACGGTTTTAAAGGCTCTTAAAGCGGGACGGGTTGTTGTCACTAATATTCAGGGTATGGCCCCGCTTGATATCATGGAGCAGCGCCTTGATATCAAATTCCCTTCAACTGCAAAATTGATTCGTATATCGAGTAAGAACGAGCGCGGCTTAGAGCTGTGGCAGTACTTCTTTTGTTGGGCCCCTCTTGGGGCTTTAATCGTCATTGATGAGTGTCAGGATATCTTTTCCCCCAAGGTTGGCTTTGACATCAAAAAGATCCGTTACAGACCCCTTCAAGAGTTCCTGCCGAACCTTCCCGACGGTTACGAAGACTTTTTTAACTCTCGATATGTGCCTGTCAACATGGAAGAGTTAGACCCTTGTGATATCGACGATTGCGGTCATGCAGAGTATGACCAGGGCGGACGAATCATCTATCCGTTTACGTTCAATGAGGGGTTCATGCGTCATCGTCACTACAACTGGGATATTGAACTTCTGTCACCGGATTGGAAGCAGATTGATTCAGGCATTAAGGCCTGTGCTGAGGAGTGTTTTTTCCATAAAGGCCGTGATGGTTACTTCTGGGCCAAGCGCAAGCCCTACATCTTTCGACATGACAAGACGGTCACTACGCCGTCTATTCCTAAAGGCTCTCATCCTAACCTTACCACTCAAAAAATCCCGCTTGATGCCTTCCTTCTGTATAAGTCCACAACGACAGGAACGGCCCAATCAACGGGGCAATCTAACCCGCTTTTTCGCAGTCCCAAATTTATCGCGGTCTGCTTTCTTATCATTTTTGGTCTGGGGTATTTAGTCTATGGTCTATCCGATTTGGTTAATCGTTATTCTGAGGAAGATACGCAAGCGCAAGCGGCTCCATCTTCGGATCCCAATGCCTCGCAAACTAGTCAGCCTAGTCAAGCGAGTGCTCAAGGGGATTCTTCTTTATCTGATGGTGGGGATAGCTATCCGGTTAACGTTAGTCCCATTAATCCAGATGCTCGTCTAGAGGTCCTTAGAAACATGTTAGGTATTTACGACATTCAATCTCTTTATTACACGGGCCACACAACCAAACATAGTGACAATGGCTTTGACTTCTTTGTCACACTTGAAGCGGTTACCCCGCTGGGAACGTATCACCTCAATGATGCTTTTCTAGCGGCCAACGATATCAAGTATGTGCATTACGGTGACTGTTTACTCAAGCTCACTAAGCAATCTCTTAATTTAAACGTCTTTTGCAAGCCAGTGCAGCGAGAGTCGCTAGAGCGCGGCTCTGATTCTCGTTCACCTGAAATCAAACTGTTTTAAGGATTACCTATGGAAACCATTACTTTTACTCAAGCAGAAATTGAGTTCATTATTGAATCGTTCTTCCTGTATAGCTTTGCTGGCGTAACGGCTGCATTGCTTTTCTATGATGGTGTTATGTGGCTTTTTGGCGAGTCGGCCAGACTGGTAAAGTCTCGTTTGAAAGATAATCAGTAAGAGGTGTTGTTATGAGTAGAAATTCTCAGTATGAACAACGTCAGCGTGATAGTGGGCTCAAGAAAATAACTATTTGGGTTCCTGAGGATAAGGAGTGCGACGTCAAAGAGGCGGCACAGCGTATGTGTGAAGATAGGGATTTGACCATAGCTACACTCCGTAATCTTGTTTCTGGTCGTTTGGCCTCATTGTTACGAAAATAGCCCCTGTCACTGGTGACGCTCTAGCCCCGCAGGGATAAGCCAACACGATAAAGGTTATGGGGTTGGCTCCCTCAACTTGGCGATAACAAGCGCAGCGCAGCTCCCCTAACTGAAACCACAAAATCCCCCCTTCCCCTTGCTAGAATCAGCCTTGCAGAGACTAACAACACCAGTGGCGCGCAATGCCACTGCAACCCGCTGAATTTTCCGCACACAATCATTTGAGTGTCGAAAATGATTGAATGATAAACAGCACCAGCGACTAAGCGACGACGACGAAGACTGAGGAGGAGAAGCGCGGAGCTAGGTGCGCCATCTGTTTAATTGTTCCTCCCTGCTCTATCTCTGGCCCCACTCCATCGTTCCGCAAGCGTTAGCGCGCCAGTGTCTGAGCGTCAGCGAGTCTACCCCGTATAGTAATACGGGGTGAAAGTCTTACTTCTATCAAACTATTTACGGGGGTCTATTTCGAGGTACGTATAGGTAGAGACGTAGCAAAAGATGATGATTGTGCTGAAGATCGTATTCAAGATAGAGCCACCGATTATTAATGAGTATCCTAGATTTAAATACGGAGTGATTAATTCAACGTTGACCATCCATGAGTACGATATTTCCAGAGCGACTATTAGAAAAGAAAGCTTGTAAAAACTGATCATGATTGAATGATTTTTTTGACTTATCCCTTTTTTGAAGGCAACTAGAACCATAGCAGGGACGACCAAAAGTACTAACTCTAATATAATCAATTTCCATCTCGCTTCTTTTTCATAAGTTACTAATTAGTATAGGCAATTATTTGACTATAGTTTTTTTAGTTTACTTAATGCCCTCGCCAATTTCAGCAGTTGGGTAGATGTTAAGATTTCCAGTTCAGAGTTAATCTCAAGCAACCCTATACCTGCTAGAATTTGTTGTGGTGTAACGAGTTGTCCAGTTGGAAGCTCCAAGGAGTTTTTATTCATCCTAAAGCCTTGCCACTCCTCTGAATGTGATAGCTCTGACCTTTTGTATATTCTCATAAGCCTTTTGCATTCTTTAGGAATGGAATTGCCAGAGTCCCACCCTTTGACGGTTCTCACACTTTTAAAACAAAGATGTGCTGTTTCTTCAATGGATAAGCCGCATTCAAATTCACGAAAAATGTAGTTCTTGGTCATTTCGTGATACTTCATGATTTACTCTCTCAAAAGCGAAAGAGTTTATTAATCTATTGATAGATATGATATGAATGCTATTGAACATAAGTCTGCATAATGCGCACTAAAGGAGGCAAAAAAGAAAGGCAACTTTATACGTTAATTCAATCAGTTACCTTTACTTTTTGTCTCTTCAATCAAGCTATTTTTTGATTGTCTTCCAAACGTCTCAATGCTTCGATTGCACGATCGTTTTTAGAACGTTCAGCGATGATTGCTAGCAAAGTTAAATCTACATCTAACCCAAGCATATCTGCTATATCAGCCGCTTTTCTCACAGAGAACGGCCGTGCCACTCAGCAAAGCATGGTAAACGATGTTGCTCGCTTTATGTATGTTCTTGTCAATGAAATGTGCCTGACTACAGGCAAAATTGGCGTTGATACGCAACACGGCTTTATTTTTAGAACTTGGGGTTACATTGGCAAAGAACTCAACATGCCTGAATGGCGTGTTAAACAGTGCAAAGGTTATGCGATTCGTAAAGGATGGATCACCTCAGTTCAGCCTCGTGAGCGTTATACAGGCAAAGATAACCTCGAGAAATGGCGCGGCTTAGCGTCGATTAAGAAGATCACCGATAAATATTTTGCTGATTTAGGGATGCTTAAAGAACGTCTTGAAGCGAAACAAAAGGCACGCAAGTACCTAAAGAAACGTGCAACTCAATGGCAGCCTATTAAGTACATTCCAACGCCTATCACCATCACCTTACTCGCTCGTCGCCGCAAAGAGCATCTGCTAGCATCAAGACCAGTAGTGTAGGCCACTCGAGGAACTTAACCAGGTGGTTGAGCCTGAAGAAGTACCACCCGAAGACATATCAAGCACCTCGGAAATACCTCAAGAACCCGAATCCCCTGCCCCTAACTCCAAAGGCTCTGGCTGGCTGTGTGCCGGCATCGGCGCTGCTATTTAGCTACGATAGAACTTATTCCATATTCTTCTTGTGTAAGAAGCAATAAGAATAACCCCAATCACATAAAAGCCAGCCATATCAAAAAAATACCAGAAACACCACGCGACCAACGTACAAAGTAGAGAGAACAGTATTAGCTTTATCTTGTCTTTAATAAATGAAATCATATTAATTCTTACGCAAAAGTTTATGACCATCATGACTAGTTAGTGCAGCGTCAGCAGCCCACGAAGGAAGGCCTAAAGTTCGAAAAGCCTCCTTAAACTCTAACCTGTTACATGATGTTGCTCTCTTTGAAGCCATAACAGCGGAACCAATTATGGCACCAGCCCAAAAAGCAGCACCAATGCCTGCCAATTGTTTACTTGCTCTTCCAGCAGAAACAACAGAAAGAGGAACATCATATGCTTTTACTGATAATGCTGTTTCTATTGCTGCAAGAGCAGCACTGACCGTTGTTACTGAGCCAAAAACTGTTTTTGGTAAAGGCAGGCTCATTGCAGCCATGTTGCTTTCAATATTGTATTCGAAGTTGTCTAAGTTAAATTTACAAATAGCCATACTATAAACCTTCTAGTTATTCATATCAAAACACTTAAAAATCAGTTAATTAGAATCATGCTCACACCATGCGGATGTTGGGCGGGGCAGAAGAAACGGACAGGATATCCGAAACCTTTTATCGAGCAATAGTCTATAAAAACCAGTTGTTTATCCTTGTATTCATATGAAAGGTTATTCAAGCCAACCCTAACTAGAAGTAAATAATGTTTAAAAATGCATGTTCTACGCTCTGAGTGAAGCAAAGTACAAAGTTAATTTTACAACCAAACTCGACCACATAACCGTCTCAAAGTATAGGTCTACGCTAATGCAGTATCGCTGGTTCATGTGGTACTGCGCATCTTTTAGCAAATTCACATCGCTTGCAAGCCGTAAATCAGATGGCCGCCGCAAGTTCTCGGAGTCTACGGGGCTTCTTCTTTCTCGCTTGGTTCGCTTTTTGTCTGTTCAATTACTTGCTCTTCTTAGGGCATAACGTTAATGGTGGTCTGCGAGAGCTCGCTCATAGATGGTCACCGCAATGCCTATTGAATTGGTTTGTCTGATGTTGTTGCTTATACTGCGCGAGCAACACGCACTCACCAACAAATTCGAAGGAATCGCGAACGACCTACTGAACTATCCCAACACTGTCGATCAACTTTTGCACATTGTTTGAATAATTTAACTGCCTATTTTGCTGCTCAATGGGTGTAGCGCAATTTTAAGCATTCATCCTCTTTGAACTTATAAGTTTATTTCGTTTTTTCAATGAGTTAACATTGATTCATAAAATAAATTTTTTTGCTCATTTTACAAGCAAAGTGAACATTTTATGTGTTGTCTTCAAAATTCGATCTAATCTAAAAAATCAATATGGAATTTAATTTTATGCGCAAATATTGCATTGTCCCACTTTATGCCATTTTACTAGGATCTGTATCAGGCTGTTCATCTATTAGTGAAGAAGAATGTTTGCTTGGGGATTGGTATCAGGTTGGCCTATCTGATGGTCAGAAAGGCAAAAATAGTCATGCTGCCGAATATAATAAAGACTGTTCAGAGTATCAGGTGCAAGTGGATGTTAAGCTCTATAGCGAAGGTCGAAGTGAAGGGCTTAAATCATTTTGCACTTATGAAAATGGTGTATCACTTGGTAAGTCCAACCAAAGCTATAATAATGTATGCCCTGCGGAACTTTCGCTCGAATTTTTATCGGGATATACGCCATATCATAATTTAGCAAGTGCGCAATCAGAACAACGCTCGTATGAAAGTAACATCAACCATTATGTTGCATTGCTTGATGGTCAAAGCCTCAGTGATAGTGATAGAAAAAACTATGAGGCGAACCTTAAATCTGCGAGATATAAGTTAGACCAAGCAGAATACAAGGTAAGCAAATACGAGAATGAACTCGCACTGCATAAAATTCAGGTTGAGAAGAACAAGATAGTTGAAGAGCTTTCTAACAATGATTTACCTAACAGCCGGAAAGATCAATTAAATAAACGATTAAATACTCTGGATAAGCAGCAATCATTCTATGAAAACTTATCACAAACGGAAAATACCATACGAAGCATAAAAGGAATTGCTGACTTGTTTTAGTGAGTTTGGCCCGCATTATAATAATTCGATTAAGGACGTGCTACACCGGCGGATTATAAAACGTCGGTGTACTTGGCTTTGTTAGTTTAATACGGGTACCTGGTTGCATGCATTAGATTTCATTTTTAATATTTTCGCATTTTTGGTTACACCGTCACGCAAATAACCCTAAGAAGTAGTTGTTTAAGGAAAAAAATGGTCTTTTTCTGATGGCGGCTATAGGGGAAAACAGTGCCTCTTGACTACCTTTTCATTAAGGTAACGGTATAAATCTGCTCGATGATGCTCATAAATATTTGGGCATTTTAACGGTACCACGCCCTCTTTGAGTGCAATTCTGGCTGAAAAATGAACGAAAATCACCTTCCTTCAGAATAAAGCAACCTACTCTTTCGATTCTAGAATCAGTTTAATAGAAAAATAATAGTACGCAGAAACAAAGCTAAGATAACCTACTAACTCCGTCTCACTGACTAGGTGAATATAGCCATCATTGAGTTCATCATAGACACCAAGCAAGCCTGCGATTAACGTATTAATCAACACAACATAAACAAGAGTGCGGGAGACTCTTTTCTTAAAAGTACCTAGGTACATAAAGTAAAACATAATAATAGCACTAGTGATCTGGTACCAGTTCGCAGTAGCTTGTTCAAAAAAGCCCATATATGAGAAACTTGTTATCACTAGAAGTATAAAAAATATTGCCTTGTTTAGCATTGACTACCACCAGTACGCAGTAGAAAGAGAGTTTGGGTTTTTGGGTAAGCGGGATAGCCCGTCAATATCTCTTAAGTAGGCTCTATAAAAATTAGTTCTTCTTGCTCCATATGGTGGTAAGGTCTTTAATGATTCGATAGCTGCCTGAATATAATCATCATTGTATCTTGCACCTCTTTCAATTGCTGTATGAATTGCTGGCACCAACGCCTTGTAATGTCGTTCATTTGATACTTTATCTGAATAAACACCATAGATAGAAGTGATCGCGGACCAAACTAGTGATGCTGGATTTGACATGTAAATCTCGTAATTTCTTTAATTGTGTAGCTAGCATAACTCAATATATTACTAGACAAAAGTTTGGCTTACCAAAGATAAAATCATTTGCCATCGTAGTAAAATGTCTTGTAAAACCGAATATACGTAACACAGTTCAAGTTTCTCTGATAATTTATCAAATTAATAAGTCCGTTTTGCTTTTAACTGAGAAAGCCAGTTAGAAAATAATAAGAAAAGATTTGGTTTACTCCACTTCTCAATTGGTAACGCCTATCAATAGACAAATAAAAAAAGAAATAACCAGCATCGGATAGATCCGAACATAGTTGGGGTTATAAACGGCATGAAGTTGAGGTGTAGGTACAGTTCTGTATGTTATCTCTATGCTGTGGGTGCAGACTTACTTTGACGTTTTTTCACTGCCTTTATTCCTTAACTTATAGTTGGCATTAGCAGTTTTCTTTTCTCCAAAGACGCTATCTTTTCTTCGGTCTCAACAATGGCAATGGTATCTACTCTATTTGGCGTTGTCGCTGAAATTAGTGCTACCCTTGCTCTACACCTTATTCATTGTTTTACTCGTCCCCCTACTTTGCTGAAAACATAGCGTAAAGTATCGGAATACGAGATTTGTATTCGGCTTAAGCTCCCTAATCCGCATCTATCGCATAAACATTGAGCAGATGCCTGCTATTGGTGTCGGAAAAGGAATACTGTAAGAAGTCTATAGTGATATTGAATGCAAGTTATTTGCTAGTCTTCTCATTTAAATACATTCATTTGATTGATGAAAACTGATTCATTGGGTAAGATCTTGCTCTTTTTCTATTCAATCAAAGGAAGTTCTTATTTTGAAGAAATATTTTCTGCTTGTGCTGTGTCTTTTTCCGTCAATTGTGTTTTCAGCAACAGCGTTTAAGACTTACGTTTCTGGTGAAGTTTATGACATAACTAGTACTCGAGATGGATTGTTGATTAGAGTTGACGAACGCAAAGTGCCAACAGACTGCAATGGCGTTAACCCTAGTGGTTGGATGCTAGAACAAAACAATGATATCTGTTGCTCTTGCTATGAGGGCGCAGGGTAAAGGAATGGCAACAATTTATACTGATGGTGTTCAAGGAGGCTTTTGTACTGTCTCTCAATATGACCCACATAATTAAATAAGTAAGGCGCTTTTATAGCATTTGAAGCGGGCTGATATACGAGACAAACTATCGTCATCAGCCCATTTTTTGGTAATGGTGACAGAGTTTTTCCATCTCTGTTCCTCCTTTAGTGAAATGTTTGATGTTTTTGGTTTTAACAACCGCTTAGCGCTCAAATGCTTCGCTTTCTTCTATCGGCACTTTGTAACGCTCATCTTGCAGTAATACACAGGCTGTTTGGAGAAGGACTTGCCTGACTTGGTGTTTCGACGGTCGTTTGGCTTTTACCTTCATGCTTTTCTTTCGAGTATACTTCATCATCTTTGCGTCTCCGCTAGCAGGCAGTTTGCACAGATGTGCTGAAGAACAAATCTTGCTGACATTCAAACAACTCTTCAAATGTGGCGTACATGGTACTGGCATCAGCATCAGTTTTATAAAAACCAAACATTTCATAATGTGGAATCAAATTTTCAAATGGCTCGACAATATGCACACCAGAATGGTTGGGATAGAGTGACATAAAGTAGACGGAGGCAATGGAGACTATAGAGACCAATCGGTGTTGGAGTTGTTGCTCATGGACACTGAGGGCCAACTGCTCGAGTAAAATCACATGAAACTGCTCTGCAAGGCCATCATATATTCCAATCACCGCACCTTGGAAATCCTCGTTATTGATAACTTTCAGTCCCATATGAAGTGTACTTGTGGTTGAACACATCATCGGATGATAGCCTAACCAATTCAAATCACAGGGTTCGTGATTGACGATATCTTCATAATCATGGTTGTCGAGAGCCGTCACCAACACACCCATTTGGGCTTTGTCCATGACTTGCTGAAGAAAGGACACGGTCTCAAGTACTTCTCTGTTTATTTTTGCTTCCATTTTGCCACCTTACATTGGATTCCAGATAAAACCATAGGAGGGCTTCTTTCATTCGACCTATAAATAAGAATTATTTATCCGTTGTCACACAAGAGCTATTAATGAACGCAGTCTCTTGTTGAGCTATTGAGTTGATTAACATACATAGTTTGTCCCCGGTATTTACCTTTTTATGATGAGTTAGCTTTGCTGAGCGGGCCAAAGGTTAAGTCTGTCCGTGTTGTCGAACGTAGCTTTGGTTTATCTGTTTGCGGCGCTGGGCAATGCGCCTGGCTAGAAGCCAATAAGTCCAGCTCATGGTCAAGTAGCATCTCGAACAGCACGTCTTGTTGACGTTCGTAAAGGCTATCAAATGTGCCGAACATCGCTGGCTCATCCTGCCCATACCCATAATCTAATAGTTTGTATCCATACAGACCATATTTTGATCGGAATGTATTGGGCGGATTGATGATGTACACGCCATGGCTATCAGGATATGTCGAGAGAAAATACAAGGCGATGTAAGTGACCATAGACATTAATCTATCGGTATTTTCGTGGGCTGAATCTTCCGTTCGCGGCTCCAGCAACAGTGGATGTAATCTCCTGATGCGACTATCGTAAACACCTATAAATATACCGAGCTCCGACTGTTCATTGAAACGCTTAACATTAATATGAAAATTTCGTTTTAAAGAACGGGAAACATGATGGCGATTGAGCCATTTCGTCATCGAACTGTCGTCGAAAGCTATTGACTGGTAGCGCAGTTCATTAAGCGAAGATATTTTCAGTTCTAAATGGGTGCGATCGATCAGCTCTTGTAAGAACTGAACATCAATCGATTGGCGTTGTAGTGACGTTGGTTTATTCATGGCTTCACACCTTTTTATTTTTCACACCTTTTATTTAATTAACGCGTGGTGAGAATTACTATATTGATAGTATTTAAGGGTCTAATTAAGGAAAGTGCGAGAGAAAATATTATTAATTAAAATAAATAATGAGATATTAATTGGTAAATGATTAGATAACAAACATATAGATATTGAAAATTTATTAGTATTATTTATCTTTTCGGGATACGTTATCTAAGTATTTGCTCCGTATCCGTTTACTTCTGAGTTCCGAAATTCGGTTATTTTAGTGAGAAAAATCAGGCGCTGATGTTTTGGAAACAGAAGGTAATGCCGCTTTGAGCTAATTTTTCACTCAATGACGATTGGTATCGCTCCCTGGTACTCACCTGTCTCAAATTCAAGAAGTGTATCATTATTTACAATATCATCATTTAGTTTTACTACACTGCTAGTGTTTAAGGGTTAGGAGGTATCCCATGGTTGCTGCCTTAGAACTATTGATGTTGACCATTCCGTGGTTGGTTTTTTCATTGGTCAGAAGTGAGCGTCTTTCAGCAACGCTAGCCTGCGGTTTGATTCTGCCGAGCTTTATTATTTTTCTTGTCGGCCTAATTTCGGGGTGGTTGTGCGTCATTGGTGTGATCAATTTAAATTGGCCCGCCTCTACTATATTTGTCGGTAATCAATGGTGGAATCTAGCAACTGGACCGATAGTAATCATGCTTTACTTGTTTGTGATGTCGGAAGTTTGTACGCTCAAGAGGCATGGTGGTCGTTATTAACTTTTGACTGGCTGGTGCTAGTAAAGAGTATACACCTTGTGCGACAATGCAATGTGTTTCACTCATTCTTCCCTTCTTACCCAATGAGACCACTTGCCTTAACCTTATCTCTATTGACACTCTCTGGCTGTACTCTCCCTGCGAACATTCAACCGACGCCATTTCTAGAAAACACTATGTTTGAACATGTCATTGGTGAACTCAATCCGGAAAAGAAGCATGTAACGTTTGTGTATAGTCGAGAAGGTGAAAGAGACAGAACGGTAGTCGTCAATGTCGATGTCGAACCGATTGAAATGCGTTTTAAACTCTGCGAAAACAACGGAGTTTATGTTGGATTGAGTCAAGTTGAGCTAGCAAAAATTTCACGTACGAAAGTGAATTGTGATTCCTGGCTCGCGATTACTCCTTTGGTTAACGGGAAATATGCTTTGTCTTACGAGCTTAACTTGTTGCTGGGTTTTCGGCCTATGTACGTTGAAGGCCAGCAAGTTTACGTTCCACTGAAGAAAAAGCTTGCCCAATATAAGGCTGTTTATACACCGAACTCGATTGCTCATCCTCTCAAAAGATACGCTAACGACACGATTATTGAATCAACCACCGTTGAGTTTAATTGGTAGTGTTTATTTAATCAGATAAATGGCAAGGACAGAGCAGCCAACCAGTTTGATAATCCATCAAAACTGTAGCTCGCACCTTTGCGCGCATGCTGTTTATTAGGCCAATACTTACCTGATTTTTCTTTTCAAATCCACATAACATGTTACGTTGTAACTCATCTTGAACGACAATACTTGGACTGGCTCATTGTTTGAGACTCTCACCAACACATCAAGTTCAGCCACTCTCATCGCCTATTACGGCAAGTTTACGAATTGGCGCACCGATAATGGAATGGGACAGAACAATACATTATCAATTGTTACGGCATAACACCATAGAGTAATACCCTAGCTGACAGTAAGCGCTTACAGACCAGATTGTCAAAAGTGTAATTTTATTACACAGCGCACTGAGTAAGGGCTTCTTGCAGTCAAAAGTTCTGCTGTAAGTTGTTGTATTGGCTGGGTATTTAACATTTCGGGAGTGAAGCTAGGTGCTTGGGAGTAATGCAGAAAGATATTTTTTATTGAGAAATATGTGGTAACTACCTACCTACCTACCTACCTACCTACCTACCTACCTACCTATCTTTTGCTGGTGACATAAAAAAAGAGAGCAATCTCTTGCTCTCTTTTTATAAAAATGATTGTTTTACTCTTTAGGCTCGGCCTGCTGTCTGATTTCCTCTGCTACAATTTTTATGGCTTCAGCTGTACTGACTCCCTGTGCCATCAGCTGTTGGATCTTTTCAACGGCTTTCTGCTGGTCTTGATGAGATAGAGGGGGAAAATCATCTAACATAAAAAAGGCTCCTGTTTATTTAGGAGCCGACTATATTACGATTTCTTTACTATCGCCAGCGCTTCTAATAACTTCCTAGGAAGTTAACGTAAGCCCCCATTGAGTTTTCGTTGGTATAGCTCGCGCCGATATCCATTTGAAATAGGTTCAATGGCGATAAGCCAATACCCGCTGTAATGGTGTCGTCCAAATTATCGTAAGCCAGGTTTCTTCGCCACCCTGCCCTCAGCTTAAGTTGACGCATGATATCGATTTCTCCACCGACTCTCACATATTGAGTGTTGTCTTTGAAATTGGTATATCGCTCGTCTTCATTGATATCGTAATCGACACTCAGTGTGGCATAGTCTGCAACCAAGCCAAGTCCCACGGTGTATTGTGGTTTCATCTGATAGGCGTATGAAGTCGCAGAAACTGTACGTGATTGGCTCGAGTCGATACTTGACGTCAGTGTCTGAGCAGGAAGCGTTTGTGTCATAATATCACGGGACACCAAATTCATGGCAGAGACGCCAACACGCAGAGGACCACGGAACCAAAGAAAGCCAGCGTCCATATTGAACATGGTTTCGCCAGTGCCATTATCACGCACATCTTTAATGTCGTAGTTGTTTAGATTGGCACTGTAGACATAGGTATAAACGCGTTGAATTTTAGGTGAAACACCAAAAGAAATATGCTGACCGAGGAAAGTTTGATACTTTGCCAGGGATACGCCAACTTCAGCCACCCCTATCGCAACCGCGTTGACTGCGCTAAGCTCTGCGTTAACAGCGGTATTTAAGTCGCTGTTACCTGTGTTTGCGCCTGAGTAAATATCAGTTTGGGCAAAGGACTCAGCGTATACTTTCCCGAATAAGTTAGCCGCAACAAAACTATTTGGTATAGCGAACGCGACAACACCGCCAATTTCGAGCTTGGCGATGTCATTTTCCAAGCCATCAAGCGTTGTCTGTAGGCGTGCTGAATCTTCAGCAGTAATGGTTTTACTGCTAACGGCACTATTAATGATGTCTGCAGCTTGGTCTAATCCGTCGACCATCTCATGTTCATCATTATAAGCTAAGCCAAAAGAAGGAATGAGCATGCCAACATCGTCATTGCGCCGATAAATCGCAGTGATCGCCGGGTTATAAAAAGGGGCGGTTAAGAAGTTTGCAGAAACAACCCCGACGCCACCCATTGCATCACCACGTGCTTCGACCGCATAAGTGGCTGCGTATGAACTTGAGGAAGCTAACGCAATAGACAACGATAGGATTTTTATTGAATTTTTCATATCGATATAAACTTTCTATTTCCATGTGTTTACATCGACCTATTGTGTCTTAACTTTAGTTATTCCTCTATAGAAACGTCGTATGTTTTACTAATTATTTGGGATTGTTCAACAATTATTGGACCTTGCCATCTTTGGTGGGTCATCGAAATGGCTAAAACGTATCTACCTGGGTCAACAATGTTTGGCTCTAATGTGGTTGGATAATCAGATACGTAGGTAGCTCCCCATACTTTGTTGTATTGGCCATCGACATAGTCATAAAGCGCCGTATCGAGTTTTGGTAATGGGCAGTGAGAATTCAACAATGCGTTTCTATCGACTCGCCATTGCTCTTTAGATTGCCAGCGAACTGTAACTTTTGCTTTGGGTTCACCAAATACAATCCAAGAACTCCATGATGTTTGATCTTTTGCGGTGACGTCTAAACGATATAGCCCCATAGGGATTTTACTATTTAGGTTGTAACGCTTAACGTAAGACTTAACCTGATTTTCTCCCTCAGCAAGTGTCACGAAGGAATTGTCAGTAGAAATGCTTTTTTGAACCCAGCGAGTGAGCGAAATATCAGTGATATCCTTGCGTGAGGCAACTTCAACCAAAGCTCGATAGGAATCTCGGCCCGGACTTTGTGTTTCGATGGCACGAACCGTGACGCCTTTTACCCAATCAGGAAAAGGTTTTGAATCGAGCCCCTTTCCACAATCAACTTGCAGTGATTGTTGAAACAACTCATTGAGGTGTGGTGATATCGCTTGGCTCTTATCCTGTTGCCACACTTCAACTATCGATGAAAACATCGCAGGCAAGTCATCATTGAGAAGATAACGGTGCGCTTGAGTCAGCGGCGAATTGCTCTCAAACCAAGGAGGATTGGCAGCAAAGACAGGCGTGCTCATTAGCACGCCTAAAACTAACGCTTTAACTTTCATTAGGCCTTCATTTTGTAGCCAACGCCACGAAGCGTTTCGATTTCCAATCCAGGAAGTTTTTGTCGTAACTGAAGAACATGCGTATCTACGGTACGAGTAGTTGGAAAATGATTATAGCCCCACACATGGTCCAGCAATTCATCGCGCGTAAATACCCGTCCCAAATTGCTTGCTAAGAATAGAAGTAAATCAAATTCAGTCCGAGTTAAAGTAATCGACTCTTCTTTGTAGAAGACTTCACGTGTTGCTTTATCTATCACTAAATGCTGGGTCTTTACCTTACTCTCGTCCTGTGTATCAGATTCGGGCGCTCTGAGTTGAGCACGAATGCGTGCAAACAGTTCAGCTTCTGCAAATGGTTTTGTTAGATAGTCGTTGGCACCTGCATCCAAGCCTGTGACTTTGTCTTTTACAGTGACAAGTGCAGTCAACAAAATGACTGGGACATCTTTGGTCTCTTTCCATCCGACCAAATGTTCAACTGAATCGCCATCTGGCAATTGTCGGTCCAAAATAACAAGGTCCGCTTTCTTCCAATATTGCTCTACATCAGCAATTGTTTCAGCGTGAAAACACTCATATCCTGCTTGCTCCAGGCTTACTAACAGGCCGTCGGCCAGGTTTTTGTCGTCTTCAACAAGAAGCAGTGTCTGTTTCACAAGGTATCTCCAATATAAACGTTGTTGGTGGACCGATCAGAGTCATTTTACCCCCCATTCTTCCCACCATTGATTCAACGATAGTTAAGCCTAAACCAAGACCAGCTTTGCTAACGAATGGCTTACGTAATTGTCGCCAATCCTTATGAGTTAGCTCACCTTGGTCAATGACCTTAACGGTAATTAAATTATCATCAGTGCTGATATCTAGCACTATCGGCGCAACACCATATTTAGTCGCGTTGCGTATCAGGTTATCAATACAAGTTCCTAACCAATAAACATTCAGCTTAGCTGCTATGTCTTCATTGATCTTTAATTCGATCTTGCCATTAAATTCTTCGTCTACCTTAAACTCCAGCCATTCTTTGACGGAGGGCACCCATTCAGTGGCCAAAGGTTTATTATCTGACTGCAAATAATCTTTGCTCGCTTCCGCCAGCTGACGCAGGCGTCGCGAATCTTCACACAAACGTCGAAATTCATCATATACGGATTCCGGCAGCTTCTCGAATTCCCGACGAAATCCCTCTACTGTTAGTGATAGACTCGCGATCGGGGTCCTAAGTTCATGTGTAAGTATCTGAAGAATCAACATTCGACTCTTCATCTCTTGTCGTTTTGTATTCCATCGGTAAACAGACCATCCCAAAACGAGCAGGATATTGGCAATCACCAACACGACCATGCTGATTCGCAATACTTGAGAATGATCTTCTATATCCCAACAAAGGTTGCCTCTTTGAACGAAACAGCTATTCGATTCACTTTTTAGCTGAACGCTTAACCCTGCATTGTCGGCATTCTGTTTCCAAACGCTTTCGCTAAAAATTAAGTAGCTATCATTTTGTCGCAGCCACAACTCGCCCTGCTCAAGAAACATACTAGAGCCTGAAAGCAAAGCGAGTATGGTTTCTTCATTCATCCTCTGTAAACGGCCAAGCAATGTTGCTCTTGGTGCTAATGGTCGCTCCTTAATATGCATGTACTGTTGCAACTGCCCTTGTCTTTCAGGGTGCAAAGCAACATAACGTTTTGCATAGGTACCACCGCCGGGGTGAATCAATCCACTGCGTGCGAACCACTTTTCACTCAGTTTTGTTCCTTTGCAAACGGCGCGAGTAAAGACGAGAGGTTCAGTAATCAACGGGCTTAACGGCAGCTTGCCAGTACAGTTTTGTGCCAATTGATATAAACGCTGAATATCTCTCAGCGGATACGATGATGTTTGAGGGAGCATTGAATCTGGTGTAATCAAACGGGTCGGATAATCAGACTGCATGATGCGAATGTCGTAAGATGCACTGAATTGATCGTGACTGAACGCATCGACAAATTGGTCGATGCGTTCTGGCAGCGAATTAGCGCTGACGTTAAAGCTCAGCGCTGCTGTGCATACTGTGAATATATTGAAAGCCGTTTTAATCAATGCAAAAAATCTATAAATCAGTAGGTTAGATTTAGAGTAAAGCATTATCGCAAAAATATGAATTTCAAATGTAATATTGGTGTCAATAATGCTAGTGATAAAACAAAAGAAGCCAGCAGTTGCTGGCTTCTTAGTTAGTTATATCATGTTACAGAGCTTTGGAAATGGCGTCTACACTCTCCTTCGCATCTCCGAAAAGCATTTGCGTATTGTCTTTAAAGAACAATGGGTTTTGCACACCTGCATAGCCAGTGTTCATTGATCGTTTGAATACAACGACGTTTTTCGCATTCCAAACTTCTAGAACCGGCATGCCCGCGATTGGGCTGTTTGGGTCTTCTTGTGCTGCGGGGTTAACAGTATCATTGGCACCAATAACCAAAACGGTATCGGTTTCTTCAAAATCGTCGTTAATCTCGTCCATTTCTAGAACAATATCGTACGGCACCTTGGCCTCTGCCAGTAGTACGTTCATGTGGCCTGGCAATCGACCCGCCACAGGATGAATACCAAAGCGTACTTCTATTCCCTTAGCTCTTAACTTTTCAGTAATTTCATGCACAGGGTACTGTGCTTGTGCGACGGCCATACCGTACCCAGGAGTAATGATCACTGATTTTGAGTTCTTGAGCATTTCAGCGATTTCATCGGCTGTAGATTCGCGATGGTCTCCATACTCAACATCTGCACTCACAGAGATTTCTTGACCAAAACCACCAGCGATCACACTGACAAAAGAACGGTTCATTGCTTTACACATTATGTAGGAAAGGATAGCGCCTGAAGAACCGACCAACGCGCCAGTGACAATGAGAAGGTCATTGGCAAGCATGAAACCTGCAGCAGCTGCTGCCCAACCAGAATATGAGTTAAGCATTGATACAACAACCGGCATATCCGCACCACCAATTGACGCGACAAGATGATAGCCAAACGCAAAAGCAATCAGTGTCATCACGATAAGCGCAAACATACTGCCATCAGCATTGACGAAATGTAGCATCAACAATGTTGAAACAACCACAGCAGCGAGATTCATCTTGTGCTTGTGAGGCAGGTTTAAAGGTGAAGACGAAACAATACCACGAAGCTTACCAAATGCGACCACTGAACCGGTAAAGGTCACCGCACCAATAAAGACACCAAGGAAGACTTCCACTAAATGAATAACATGTTCAGCATGCGTCGCCGCTTCAGGAGCGTCGAGATAGCTATTGTAACCCACCAATACTGCCGCCATACCAACAAAGCTGTGCAGAATTGCAACAAGCTCTGGCATTTCCGTCATTTCCACTTTCTTGGCGTAATGGATACCGATAGTGCCACCAATAGCCATAGCGATAATGATCCAAATAAAGCCTTGTGACTCAGGGCCGAAGATCGTTGCGATCAAAGCGATCGTCATACCGGCAATGCCGTAGTAGTTACCTGATTTTGCTGATTCTTGCTTAGATAAACCAGCAAGGCTCAGAATGAAGAATAATGCAGCAACAATATAAGCTGCTTGTACTAGTCCTGCAGACATTCTCGTTACTCCTTAATCTTTACGGAACATTTCAAGCATACGTTTCGTGACGGTAAAGCCGCCAAATATGTTGATACTTGCTATCAAAACGGCAATAAATGCTAAGAAAGAGACCACGCCATTTCCCTGACCAATCTGTAACAAAGCACCGACGACAATGATGCCTGAAATCGCATTAGTCACTGACATTAAGGGAGTGTGAAGTGCATGTGTCACATTCCAGACAACGTAGTAGCCAACAACACAAGCTAAAACGAAGACTGTGAAGTGAGAGAGAAAAGCGGGAGGAGCAACAGAGGCGATCCAGGCAAAACCGCCTACACCGATTGCCAGTGCCGCAAGTTTCTTGATTGGAGAAACGGGCTGTTCCACTTTTTCTGCAACTTTGACTGGCTCGACCGGCTTTTGCTCTGGTTGAACAGACACTTTAATTGGTGGTGCAGGCCAAGTAACTTCACCTTCTTTAACAACCGTCACACCGCGTAATACGACATCTTCAAAGTCGATATCAATATTTCCGTCTTTTTCTTTACTGAGAAGTTTAAGCAGATTGACCAAGTTGGTGGCATAAAGTTGAGATGATTGAGTCGGGAGACGACCTACCATATCAGTGTAGCCAACAACTTTAACACCATTCGCGGTTGTGATGACTTTATCAGCTTGGGTGTATTCACAGTTGCCACCATTTGCGGCCGCTAAATCGACGATGACACTGCCCGCTTTCATACTATCGACCATGTCTTTTGTAATGAGCTTAGGTGCTGGTCGCCCAGGTATGAGTGCCGTGGTGATGATGATATCAACATCTTTCGCTTGTTCAGCGTACAGCTCTTCCGCTTTTTTGTTAAATTCCTCGGACATTTCTTTCGCGTAGCCATCTCCCGCGCCAGAGTCTTCTTTGAAATCAACTTCTAGGAATTCCGCTCCCATTGATTGAACTTGCTCTTTCACTTCCGGGCGAACATCAAAGGCACGCACAATGGCGCCTAAACTCCCTGCCGCGCCGATAGCTGCAAGACCAGCTACCCCAGCGCCAGCAACAAGTACTTTTGCAGGCGGTACCTTACCAGCGGCGGTTATCTGGCCTGTGAAGAATCGACCAAATTCATGAGCTGCTTCTACTACCGCACGATAACCAGCAATATTAGCCATTGAAGACAATGCATCTAACGCTTGAGCCCTTGAGATTCTTGGGACTGAATCCATCGCCATCACGTTAATCTTCTTACTCGACAGTTTTTCCATTAACTCTGGATTTTGAGCAGGCCAAATAAAGCTAACGAGTGTTGTTCCTTCTTGGATAAGGTCAATTTCTTCATCGCTTGGTGCATTGACTTTAAGAATAAGGTCTGACTGCCACACCTCTTCCGTGGTGACAATCTTTGCCCCTGATGATTCAAATGCGGGATCATCGAAACTGGCAAGTTCTCCTGCACTGGATTCGACATTCACATCGAATCCTAATTTCAACAGCTGCTCAACCGACTTGGGCGAGGCTGCCACTCGCGTTTCTCCCGCGAGTATTTCTTTTGGCACACCAATCTGCATAGTTATTCCTTGACTACTGGCTACAATGATTAATTGTTTTTATCTAACGGATTCATTAACTTCAAGCAATTTGTAACAAAAATACAAAATATCATTACATATAACCTTTGGTAATGAAGCACTTCGAGTATTACGTGATAATGAAACGACGCTTTCACTTCAAAATGAGAGATCGAACCAGTTGGCTTGAATGATTGTTAAATCAGACAAATAGAGACAAATACACATAATAAAAGAGCCATCAGCATAACGGCTAATGGCTCCCATATTTATGACGTCCGTCAACATTGCAAAAGACTAACTAAAAATAGTGTCTCCCATCTGATCAATGAACATTTGTGCTTTTTTTAACATAAACTCATTGGCGTCTGCTTGTGACGCAAGAACGTCTGAGCGTATGAATCTGTGCTCTTTGATTTGCCCTTCTAATTCTTTTGTAATTCGGCCGGCAATTCGATATTGGCCGCCTTCAGGTAGCGATTCTTGATAAATCAAGAAACCTTTGTATTCCACTGGTTCAACTATAGTTTTGGCTTTTTCAACACCACCAAACAAACGAGAAAATAGTCCCACCTAATCACTCCTTTAGGCATCTTGGTTATTTACGATCAGAGGTTTTTCAAACCATTCGAGTTCGGTATCGTCATCGAATCGCGGTTTACTGAACATGATTGGTACTTCATCTTTACGATTTCTGCGTCTATCGTCAACTATCATGGTCAGTGCTGCTTCTACCGCGGTCTCAGAATACTTCTTTAGTACGACTAACCGTTCTTCAGACAATGCAGACAAAAAGTCGATATCATGTCTAATGTATACGGGTCTTAGTTGACTTAATGCCAAACAAGCCAAATCTGCGAGTTGTTCATGATCAAACCTGTCAGTATACTGACTGTCGGCTAAAACCTGTCCTACCAGTGTTTCCATGTAGTTGTGAACATCAACACTAATTTGCATAAACCTTAACTCCTTTAAGATTCTCACTTTTCTTATGAGTATCAGTTAACTATAAAACACAATTCTGTTTTGCGGATGCTTTGCCCTCACTTTTTGGCTAATGTTCATACTAACACTCACTTTTCATTCATTAGTTTAGTAAAAAGCTTGGAAAATCATTAAATCAAAGTATTCTAAGAGTCGTATATTAAGAAGTTAATGAATAAAGCAAAGGCTAAGTAAATGTCGTTTTCTTTGGTAGCAACAAATTGGTTTCGTTTAACGTTTCCAGTACTGCTGTTAGCGATGATAGGTTTGGGTATGAATAGCGTCATTGTTCTCACTCAGGCCAATTTTAGCATTACTTCTAACCTCCCTTACTTTTTGTTCTTAAGTGTTGTTGGCCTAGGCCATGCCTTTAAACAGTCTCGGATTGCTATGGTCGCAGTCACAATGCTGATTGTATACTGGTACATACAAGAACATTTACAGAGCTCACTTTCAACCGGTTCGACTTTACTAGAGCTCTCCCTGCTCTCCTTTGTCGTCCCTATTGCATGTGCATTGGTCTATCCCTACAAGGAAAGAAGCGTATTAAGCAAATCCTTTTTGCTGTACATAGTGACACTGTCACTTATTGCGCTCTGGTGTTATCTAGTTCTCACTTATTTATATGAGGGCGGTTTCCAAAGCTTTCAAGATACCTATTTATACTCTGAACCCAGTATATCAAGGCTCCCATTGATACTGGTTTTGTACTCTTTGGGGGCAGTTCTACTGAGTGCGATTTTCGTCCTAAAATTGAACCGTATTATCGATGTTGTCGTTTATTCCGCCATCACCCTCAATGCGGCAACTTTTATTTTCTTCCACGTAAAATATGTATCCAGTACTATGTTTACCCTTTCCGGGTTTCTATTGCTAATCTACATGTTTTCAGCAAGTTACGAGCTAGCTTTCAAAGACAGGCTGACGGATATACCCGGCCGTCTAGCCTTGGAGTCTGACTTACGTCATTTAGGGAAACGTTACACCATTGCTATGCTCGATATTGATCACTTCAAATCTTTTAATGATACCTATGGTCATGAAACGGGCGATGATGTACTCAAGCTTGTTGCGAGTAGAATGAAGCAAGTGGGCGGTCGTGCTAAGGTATATCGCTATGGTGGTGAAGAATTTACCGTATTGTTTAAAAATAAAAACGTCGATGAGAGTTTGGAACACTTAGAACTCCTACGGGCTTCGATAGAAGATTATGAAATGGTAGTCAGGAATGAGAAATCTAGGCCCAAAAACGACAAAACAGGTGTCAAAAAGCGTAAAAAAGCCAGCTCGCATGATCACGTGAACGTCACAATTAGTATAGGGGTGGCAGATCATAGCGACGCAGAAAGCGTCAGCGAAGTGATGAAAAGCGCTGACGGAGCCTTATATAAAGCGAAACGTGCAGGTAGAAACCGTATAGAAGCAGCATGAATAACGATGAACAAGAGAGAAAAGGTTCAGCGATTGCTGAACCTGTTTTGTTTCTCTTGTCCCGAAGCATTATTCAATATAACTAAATCGGTTTCTTCCATCATTCTTTGACTGATACAAACCTTGATCCGCTTTAGAATACAAATCATCGGGTGTCTCTCTTCCGGTCGGTGTGATGCTGTAAACCCCTTGTGACACTGTAACCAAATCAGACACCGAGCTATGGCCGTGTCTAATTGCCAGTTTTTCTAGAGTGGAATGAATACGCATAGCGTGCTTTCGGGCGTGCTCAGCATTTGTATGCCCCAGCACAATCACGAATTCCTCCCCCCCGTAACGCCCAACAATCTCACCGCTACGTGAAAAGAGCGAGGCTAAAGCCTGAGCAATCTCGACTAAGCACTTATCACCTTCTATATGACCGTAGTTATCATTAAACAACTTGAAGTGATCGACATCGATTAAGATTATGCTCAGAGGCAAATTATGACGGCCGTGATTAGCGATCATTTCACGCAGTTTCTCATCAATGTAACGGCGGTTTTTCACCTTGGTCAGACCGTCTTCACTGGCCAGTTTTTCCAGCTCTTGATTCGCTTTTGCTAGCTCTGATGTTTTCTGATTGAGTTCACGTCGCATAAAAGCAATGCGCTGCATCGCGATGAGCTTTGAGGCGAGAACCAACTTGTCGACAGGTTTTGTCAGGTAATCATCTCCACCGGCGTCGATTGCATTAGCGATCATTGCAGGCTCATCGTGGCTACTCAAGAAAATAATCGGTATCCACTCCGTGTACATAGAGCGAATGCGTTGAGACACTTCAAAGCCATCCATCTCAGGCATTGAAATATCAAGTAATATGAGTTCAGGTTCGAAGGTTGGATACAATGCCAACGCTTGTTCCCCTGACGCTGCCATTTCGACAGTATGCCCCAGCTGTTTTAGACGTATAGCCAACTGCATGCGCTCCATTTGCACATCGTCGACCAACAGTATTTTCATCGATGATCCCGATAGTTCCAATTCTGCTACCTTTTTTGTCTGTAAACTCGCCTTAAAATCAGCTGGTTATAGAAAAGAATACTCCAAGTACATCAAATCCTCCACTAAGGTTGACATTTAATGAGGATTTTTTAGGATAACTCCGCTTTATACGTATAATTTATGAGATAGTACTAATGTCTGACGAAAATCAAACAGAACAACCCAAAGTAGATCTTTCTACGGTTTCAGCGGAACTTCGCCAAGTGATCGAATTCGACGAAGTGCCTGAGGCAATGCACTTAATGGTGACATCAATTCATGAAGTGTCTGAAGAAGCGGTTCGAGAAGCTTGGGATGAGTTACCAAAAAGTGCTCAAAATGTTCTCGATAGCTTTGAGCAGTTTCATGCTCTGATCTCGGTGAGTCAGGCGTTCGCAGGCCTTAATGTTATGGAAGAGTTCCCTACCCTTAACCTGCCTAAAGACATGACCGATGAACAGAAAGAAGAATACCGTGCGGAGCTGCTAGACCAAGTTCTTCACAACTGTGTCAAAGATATGGTGAAGCAGATTAAGAAAGCGCGTCGCGACCCCGTCCTTAAACGTGACTTCACTGACGTATTCGTCAAATAAACCACAGTGAATCAGCGCCGCAATATGCGGCGTTTTTTTAATGGCTCAATACCACATCTCTTTGGGTTACACTTACCCCTTTGATTTGTGCATAGACTTCCATCCCTTCTTGGAGTTCTAGCTCGTCCTTAGCCCAAGCGGTGATCGTCGCCCATAAATAGCAGTTTGCGCTGAGTTCTAATTTAACCGATACGCTCTGTCGATTTGTACCTTGAGAATGGCTTTGGATTTGAGCAATCTTCGCTTGGAGAATATTCCGAATTGAACTCTTTTCAGGCTTATCCAAGGCGATCGACACGTCACTCGCTCTTACCTGTAGTCTCACTTTCGCTTCTGGCGCAATTTCTAAACGCTGTACCCAAATACACACATTATCCGCCAATTTCACTTTAGACAGTGCATAGTTTGTGTTGTGGTGAACAACCGTCGCTTCAAACAACGAGCTTTGGTCCGAGAAGGATTGCCATGGCCTCATAGCTCTAGATGACCAAACATCTTCTAGGCTACCTGAAGTTACCACTTTGCCATCATCGATAACAACAATGTGGTTTGCCAAGCGTACGACCTCATTGAGACTATGCGAAACATAAATGATGGGAGTTTCAACCTCACTGGCAAGCTGCTCTAAAAATGGCAATACTTCGCGCTTGCGTGGAATATCTAGCGATGCCAGTGGCTCATCCATCAAAAGTATTTCTGGTTTAGAAAGTAGTGCTCGACCGATTGCTACGCGTTGTTTCTCTCCCCCAGAGAGCTGTATCGGGTATCGTTTAAGAAGAGGTTCTAGAGCCAGTAATTTGATTACCTTGTCAAAATGCTTTTGATCCAATTCACGCACACCATACAAAAGATTACCTTTGATCCGATAGTGCGGGAATAACCTCGATTCCTGAAAAACGTAACCTACGCGGCGTTTATGGGCAGAAACGTTTATTTTTGATTGCGAGCTATAAAGAGATTTGCCTGAAACAGTAATCTCACCTTCATCAGGTGTTCTCAAGCCTGCAATCACGTCGATAAGTGAAGTTTTACCTGCTCCGGAGCGACCAAAAATAGCGGTAATGCCTTTTTCTGGCACCGACACATCGATGTCAAACTTCTGCTCGCCTAATGTTTGCTTAAACTGAATTCGAATATCACTCATCGCTGTGTCCCCAATCTCTTCGCACAATGACGAGTCAGGACTTCTGAACCAAGTAATGAGGCTAAGGCAATGACAATGGATATGATGCATAAACGCATCGTTTCAAGCTCTGCGCCCGGAGTTTCAATGAAGGTGAACATAGCTAAAGGAATTGTCTGCGTTTCACCTGGAATATTCGACACAAAGCTGATTGTTGCTCCGAACTCCCCGAGGCTACGTGCGAATGAAAGCATCGTCCCTGTGATGATTCCTGGAATTGTCAGCGGTATTGTGATGGTAAAGAATATTTTAAGCGGAGAGGCACCAAGGGTCGCCGCTGCTTGCTCAAGTTTAGGATCCACATTCTCTAAGCTGAGGCGAATTGAGCGAACCATCAAAGGTAAAGCAACGATCACGCACGCAAGTACAGCCCCTTTCCAGCTAAAAGAGAAGATCAATCCGAAATATTCATATAACCATTGGCCAATAAAGCCTTGGCGTCCCATTGAAATGAGGAGTAAATAACCAATAACGACAGGAGGAAGTACCAAAGGAAGGTGAATTAAGCTGTCGAGCCAGCTTTTACCGACAAACTGCTTTTTAGCCAGCAGCCAACCAAATCCGATCCCGATAGGAATCAGCCAACAGATAGTATAAAACGCAACTTTCAGGCTAAGCAGTAGCGCCTGATATTCGTAATCAGAAAGCAATGAAGATAATCCTAGTTAAATCCGTTTTGTTTAAACACTGCCTGAGCTTGGGCGCTTTTTATAAAGGCAGCAAAGTCCTTGGTGGTTTGCTTGTCGTTCAGCCTTGCCATAGGGTATGTTATAGCCGTGTGGCTCGAAGCCGGAAACGTACCAATGACTTTTACTTTATCACTCACCAGCGCGTCCGTCTTATAAACAATCCCAAGTGGCGTTTCGCCACGTTCAACTAAAGTAAGTACGACTCTTACATTGTTTACGGGGGCGAGTTGCTCATTTAAGCCACTCCACAAGCCAAGCGACTCAAGGGCTTCTTTGGCATACATTCCTGCAGGCACGGCATTGGTTTGACCAATCGCTAGTCTTTGACCTGATAAGCGCTTTGACCATTGTTCTCGGCTCTCTAACTCCAGTGGCGCTGCATCGGTCTTAGGTGAGATCACGACTAACTGATTATGAGCAATATTTGTGACGGCGTCACTATTGATCGCATCTTGCTGAACTAGATAATCAGTCCATTTAGTATTGGCGGATATATAGAGATCAGCAGGTGCTCCACTCAATATTTGCCGAGCAAGGGAAGAAGAACCCGCGAATACAGGCGTTACCTTTACGCCTGTTTCTGCTTGGTATTTTTCAGATAATGTTTTAATCACATTGGTCATAGAAGACGCAGCATAAACGTTAACTGAGGCATGAACTGTCGCAGAGAAAATGAGAGTCAAAAAGGTGCAAAAGAGTCGCTGAGTAAAAAGTTTCATCAATATCAGGTATAAAGTTCCGGCCAGATTAAGTCTAGCTTCATGTGTTGTTCGACAGCATCGGCTATTCGGTTGATTGCATTTTCTTGATTCTGTTGATGGTCGATAGAAGCAATGCTTTCCGCCCCCGCCCAACGACAAATCAATGCTAACGCTTGTGGGGTATCCAAAATACCATGTAAATAAGTCCCAAAGATTTGATTACAGTCACTGATAGCACCATCTGATGAACCAGATTCTAAGGAAACTGGATAGTTGCCATTCCCTAATGTTCTACCGACATGAATTTCATACCCTTTCACTGGTGCAGTTTGATTATTCAACTCCAACACTCCGGATACGTTTGTCAGTGCTTTTTCTTTGGTTAACTCTGTGGAAACAGGTAAATAATCGAGGCCTTGTGATTTACCAGCAACGCTTTCTACGCCTAAAGGATCGTTAATATGACGTCCTAACATCTGGTACCCGCCACAAATTCCCATCACCTTCCCACCTAATCTTAAATGTCGGGCGATATCTTTATCCCAACCTTGGCTATGTAAATAGTCGAGATCGGCTCTCACAGATTTGGTGCCTGGTAGAATTATCAAATCTGCTTTATCAAGCTTTTCACCTTTACCTACATAGCGAAAGTTAATGTCTGGATTTTGCCTTAGCACATCAAAATCGGTGTGATTGCTGATTCGGGTGAGTACGGGGACGACGACGTTTAGCTTCGCTGACTCACCAGTATTTTGTTGATTATTGATGGCATCCTCTGCTTCAAGGTCAAAGCCGTGAAGATAAGGCAACACCCCCAAAACTGGTTTACCTGTTCTTTCTTCAAGCCAATCCAACCCCGATTGAAGTAATGAAATATCACCGCGGAACCGGTTGATAACAAATCCCACGACTCGCTCTTGCTCTGATTTGGTCAAAAGGTCCAGTGTACCGACTAGATGAGCAAACACACCTCCTCGGTCAATATCAGCGATTATAATAACGGGTACATCAGCCTCTTCAGCAAATCCCATATTGGCAATGTCATTCTCGCGTAAGTTAATTTCCGCTGGACTACCGGCTCCCTCGATCATGACAGATTCAAATTGCTCTTGGAGTATTGAAAAGGACTCAAGCACTGTAGGTAAAGCGATTTGCTTGTAGTTTTGATATCCCACCGCTTCCATGTTACTGAGAGCTTTGCCTTGCAGGATTACCTGAGCCCCAGTATCCGAATTGGGTTTAAGTAGGACTGGATTCATATGTACCGTAGTTTCAACATTCGCGGCACTGGCTTGTACTGCTTGAGCACGACCAATTTCACCGCCATCTAATGTGACCGCACTGTTGAGCGCCATATTTTGGGGCTTGAAAGGTGCAACTCTGACTCCTTTTCTGGCCAATACACGGCATAACGCTGCCACTAATACACTTTTTCCGGCATCTGATGTCGTGCCCTGAACCATCAATGCTTGTAATGCTGGTTGCATAATCTATTAATTTTTCGAGTCTTTTTACTGAGTATTGTCTAATCATAGCCTCTTTCGTTTAGTTGACTCAATAATGAATCGAACATGAATGTTCTCCTCAGAGGTTATTCAAAATAGCAATGGTGTAATAGCACCATCAACAACGCACTATCTTAAAAGGAAACAACATGAAAAAAGTGATTTTGACGACCGCGGCAGCCCTAGTTCTTTTGCCGACTCTAGTACTTGCAAAAGAAGACCACTCAACGTCAGGGATTCAATTTAATGGTCCTGTTGACCTGACTACCGTCGACACTCTACTTGCGGATAGCAACATGTTTACTGAAAAAAACGTCGTAATCGACGGAAACATTGTTCGTCAAATTAAAGGCGATACGTTCGTATTCTCTGACGGGAAAAGCGAAATTCAAATTGAAATCGACAACAAGGTTCATTTAAACCAAGCGATTGATGCTACGACCAACCTACGTATTTTCGGTGAGTTTGAAGGCGGAAATACTCCAGAAATTGAAGTTGATCGTATTCAACTACTTTAAAGATAAAGTAATTTTACTCCCACTGCGCTAATATCTGGCTTGCTTATTGCAAGCCTTTTTTATAGTCAAAAACTTGATGCTAGTCGGAGTACTACCCTTGAAAAAGATCATCCTAACCAGTGCGCTAATTTGTGCTGGTTTCGCTGGCGCGGCAAATGCGAACAACTTTAATTATAATTTCTTTGAAGTGCGTACAGCGGTGAACCCTGAAATGAGCGGCGTTGAATTCAGCACACTCTTCACTGATAACTCTCATTTTATTCTGAGAGCAGATACGCAGTTTGACAAAGACTACGATTTGGCAGGCGGTATCGGGTTCAATGGACCAATGAGTCAGTTTGCTGACGTCTATGGTCAATTACTTGTCCACCAGACCAAATATACCAAAGAAGCTGGTGGCGAGTCTGATACTGTGGCTGAAGTAAACATAGGTGTACGTATGTGGCTCGCTGATCAGATTGAAGCGACGGGTAGAATTGGCCGTAATGACGACAGTTCAGTCTTTCACGCGGGTGTACGTTTTCACTCAACCGATCAGTTGTCTCTTTCTGCAGAAACTCGCAACAATGGTTTGTATGGCCCACAAGTGACGATGTCTGTTCGTTTCCAATACTGATTAGACGCGCAAAAAAGAACCCGGCCATTTGAAATGCCGGGCTCTTTTTATTGTCTTACTATGATTTTTCTTGGCACCAGCTCTACACCTGGTTGATATCGCTTAGCCGTTGCATTTAATGCCAACGCAAGTGCGCTATCTGCTATCAGTTCAAATTGTTGAGGTAATGAGTTGATTTTGACTGGTAAGAAGTCCAGCAGGCGATTGTCACCAAAGGTGGATAACTTAACTTGATCCATTACTTCAGGCTTATCCAATAAAACGTCAAGTACACCCTCTAACAAGGTGTATGATGTCGTAATGATTGCTTGAGGCAGATCTCCTTCAGCAATCCAGCCTTCCAACACTTTGCGGCCATCTTCTCTATTAAAGTGTTCGCCATAACCCACTACCGTTTCTAAGTCGCCTTTCTGGGCAACTGAACGAAAGCCAAGCTCACGCTCTCGTGAAATGTTCAGCTCAGGCAGTGCGCCGATTAGTCCAATCTTAGTTACATTGTCACTTGTTATGGACGACGTTAGCTCAAATGCCGCGCCAAAATCTTCACTAATGACACAGGAAAAATGTTCATCATCGAGAGGTCGGTCTATCGCAATGACGGGAGTTCCATTGTTCTGTAGCTCGCGATAAAAGTCGCTAGCTTCTGGGATTGCACTGGCAACAAATAACGCATCTACCTTGCGGCTGATTAAGGCTTCAACCACATTTTTTTCAGTATCAGGCTCATCGTCGGAACAGGCGATTAATATTTGATATCCTGCTGCACGAGAGTTTTGTTCAAGCAGTTTCGCCAAACGAGCATAACTGGTGTTTTCCAAATCAGGGATGACCAAACCAAATGAACGGCTTTGCCCGGCCCTCAAAGTGCTTGCAGCAAGATCAGGACGGTAATTATGCTCATCCACAACTTCCATCACCTTCTTCTGTGTTTTCTCACTGATTCTGTACTTTTGCGCCTTGCCGTTGATGACATAACTGGCCGTCGTTTTGGATACTCCAGCCAGTTTGGCTATTTCATCTAGTGTCATATGAACCTACATATTCTGTGCATTGGATCAAAAATCCCAAATCATGATCCTGACAATATTTGCATTATAAACTGAAACGATTCAGCATAAAAGCTGAAAGGATTCAGCAAAATTGAAAATTTGATAACGATTCGAATTTTGAATAACACAGCAAATGAAAATCTATTGTTTTTTAGTTTGCTGAATTTTTTTAATAATTTGCTGAAACGATTCAGCTTTGCATTAACTGCTACTGAATTGGATAAATAAACGAATTGAGGCGCTTATGCTCAAGCTAACAACAAAAGATATTTCGCTGCAGCAATCTTTCTCTGATAAGAAAAGTGCAATTAAATTTCTTGCTGAAGCCCTGACGAGTAAGGGTTTGGTCGAGAATGGCTACGTCGAGGGTATGCTGAACCGAGAAAACCAAAACTCTACTTTCTTAGGTAACGGTATTGCTATCCCTCACGGTACTACCGATACCCGTGCATTGGTTAAAACAACGGGAGTGTCTATTGCCCACTTTCCTGAAGGTGTTGATTGGGGTGATGGCAACACTGCTTACGTTGCGATTGGAATCGCCGCCAAATCTGATGAGCACTTGGGGATATTGAAACAACTCACAAAAATACTATCTGCAGATGGCATTGAAGCTAAGTTTAGACAAGCAAAAACTGAAGATGAAATCATTGCGCTTCTTAATGGTGAAACACAATTAGAGATCGACTTTGATCCATCTCTCATTCAACTCAACTTCCCTGCCAGCGACATGGTTCAAATATCTGCGGTTGCCGGCGGATTGCTAAAGAATACAGGTTGTGTCGGGAGTGAGTTTGTGGCGAGCTTGGTCACGACTCCCCCAACCCACCTTGGAAAGGGTTTATGGCTTGTCAGCTCCAACCGCGCCGTGCGCCGTAACGGCCTAGCTTTCGTATCAACGGCTAACCACTGCGAATATCAAGGTAGGAGTGTCAAAGCCTTGCTCGCGTTCTCAGCTTGCAACAACAGCCATACACCTCAATTAGAGATCATTAGCCAAATGGTATTCGAAGGAAAGCAAAGCCTTTTGACGGAAGCCACTACAGACCAGCTGATTGCTTTGTTCAAAACGGGGGAAATGGCAACTAAAGCGTCAACAGATAAAGGAAATAGTGCGATTTTTGTGATTAGAAATGCGCATGGGTTACATGCAAGGCCTGGCGCAATGCTTGTTGCTGAAGCCAAAAAATTCGAATCGACCATCAAAGTTGCCAACCTTGATGGTGATGGTTCTACGGTTAACGCTAAAAGCTTGATGAAGGTGATTGCTTTAGGTGTCAAAAAGGGTCATCAACTTCAGTTTACTGCGGATGGTGCAGATGCACAGCAAGCTCTTGCGTCTATTGGTGCAGCCATCGAAGCTGGTCTGGGTGAGAACTAAGGAATCATTATGACGAACAAAGTCGTTACCATCACGCTGAATCCGGCACTTGACCTTACAGGCAGTTTATCAACTCTTAAGCAGGGTTCCGTTAGCTTAGTTAATCACAGTTCACTCCACGCAGCAGGCAAAGGTGTAAACGTTGCTAGAGTGCTATCCGATTTAGGTGCAGAAGTTACAGTGACTGGCTTTCTTGGTAAAGATAATCAGGAAATGTTCTGTCAGCTGTTTGAAGAGATGGGCGCTGATGACCAGTTCCTTCGGGTCGGTGGTGCTACACGTATCAACGTGAAACTTGTCGAAGAGAATGGCAGCGTAAGTGACATCAATTTTCCAGGGATCAGCATCGACGAAGTGGCACTGAGTCAATTTGAGGACAAACTAGAAGAACTTGCTGAGAACCACGACTACTTTGTGTTGGCAGGTAGTCTGCCAAAAGGCGTCACTCCACAGCGTTGCGCTTCATGGGTTTCTTTCCTTGAGCAAAAAGGCAAAAAAGTCTTGTTTGATTCGAGCCGAGAGGCACTAAAAGCTGGTATTGAATCCGCCCCTTGGTTGATTAAGCCTAATGATGAAGAGCTTTCTGACTATGCTGGAAAAACACTAATTTCTGCCCGTGAGTGCCGGCGAGTAGCTGAAGACTTGAGCCAGCGTGGAATAGAAAACGTAGTCGTTTCCATGGGGGCTGAAGGCGTAATGTGGTTAAACCAGAATCAATGGATTCAAGCTCAGCCGCCGAGAATGGACGTCGTCAGTACCGTGGGTGCAGGCGATACGCTGGTCGCCGGTTTATGCTGGGGCCACATGAAATCGATGACGAAAACTGAAATCTTGTCTTTCGCTACGGCACTATCAGCCTTGGCTGTCAGCCAAGTCGGCGTTGGCGTCCAAGATATTAAACAAGTACATACCCTACAAGAACAAATCAAAATCAACCTGCTCTCTGATCAGAAAGCTTAAGGACAAAGGTCGAGATTATGAATATTGCGATTATTACAGCTTGCCCTAGCGGGGTTGCAAACAGCATCATCGCTTCCGGGCTTTTAGAAAAAGCCGCTAATCAACTCAAGTTCAGCGCCAAAATAGAATGCCAGTCCAGCGTATTAGCTGGTTACATACTATCTGCGGAAGATATTGCTAAAGCAGATGTAGTGGTCATTGCAACCAATACTCCTGTCGACACGTCGCGTTTTGTTGGTAAAAAGGTGTATCAAGCCTCTATCAGTGAAGTCACCGAAAACCCGGCGGACTTTCTTCAACACGCGGTTAGCAATGCAACCGAGTTAAATGTTGAGAGTGTTCAGTCTGTAGCATCGTCTACGAACGTTTCCGCTAAGAAGATTGTCGCTATTACTGCCTGCCCTACAGGCGTGGCTCACACCTTCATGGCTGCCGAAGCACTAGAAGATGAAGCTAAACGTCAGGGCCACCAAATCAAAGTCGAAACTCGCGGCTCAGTAGGTGCGAAAAACCAACTGACTGAGGCTGACATTTCTGACGCTGATCTGGTTATCATTGCTGCGGATATTGAAGTGCCACTTGATCGCTTCAATGGTAAACCTATGTACCGCACTAAGACGGGGCCAGCACTTAAAAAGACTGAGCAAGAGCTAAATAAAGCCTTCTCTGAAGCCACTATTTACCAGCATACAGGTTCTGGCGAGTCTGCGACTGTTGAAGAGAAAAAAGGTGTCTATAAGCATCTGATGACAGGTGTTTCGCATATGTTGCCTGTCGTTGTTGCTGGCGGTTTGATCATCGCGCTTTCATTCGTATTTGGTATTGAAGCATTTAAAGAAGAAGGTACGCTTGCGTCGGCCCTGATGACTATAGGTGGTGGTTCAGCCTTTGCTTTAATGATCCCTGTTCTTGCAGGTTTTATCGCATTTTCTATCGCAGACCGACCTGGTTTAGCGCCAGGTCTTATTGGAGGTATGTTAGCCAGTTCGACTGGTGCTGGCTTCCTTGGTGGTATTGCTGCAGGTTTCATCGCTGGTTACTCGGCGAGGTTGATAGCGGATAAAGTTCGGCTGCCTCAATCAATGGACGCATTAAAGCCGATTCTGATCATACCGTTTATTGCGAGTCTCTTTACTGGTCTGGTGATGATTTACATCGTGGGTGGTCCAGTTTCTGGTGTTATGGCCGCAATGACTGATTTCCTCAACACTATGGGCTCTACAAACGCGGTTCTATTGGGTGTTATTCTAGGCGCGATGATGTGTTTTGACCTTGGTGGACCTGTCAACAAGGCTGCTTACACATTTGGTGTTGGCCTACTCGCTTCTCAGACATATGCTCCGATGGCCGCAATTATGGCAGCGGGCATGGTTCCGGCTCTTGGCATGGGGCTAGCGACGTTTATCGCCAGAGACAAGTTTGAACCCAGTGAACGAGAAGCCGGTAAAGCCTCTTTCGTGCTAGGATTATGTTTCATTTCAGAGGGCGCGATTCCATTTGCAGCTAAAGATCCTATGCGTGTTATTCCAGCATGCATGGCAGGTGGTGCATTGACCGGTGCCCTATCGATGCTGTTTGGTGCAAAGTTAATGGCTCCCCATGGCGGATTGTTTGTCCTTTTGATTCCTAATGCCATTTCTCCCGTTCTAATGTACCTTGCCGCGATTGCCGCAGGTACAGTATTGACTGGATTTGGCTATGCCTTTTTGAAAAATCGCAACGGCGAAAACAAGACAGAAGCAGTGACGGCTTAAGTAAAACGCTTTTAGCCCTTCGACTAGACCCTAATCTATGAGTAGGGTTTTTAGGTTTTACCTGTTAGATACTTATACTGTGAAAATGCATCACATTGCTGAGCGTCTGAATCAATATCATAGGATATTCAACACTGCTCACAGTAAAGTTGATTAAAGACCATATAATTATTCATAGTATTGTTAGATAAGTTTGTGGTGCCGCCGGGCTAAATGTTCAAGTTAAATTCCCGAATTCTTATGCAATTCGTACTCGTTTTCATCACTTTAGCCTTCGTGCCTACCCTTTACTTTGCCAGTGAGTTGTCGAAAGTTGAGGAACAAGCACGTAAGCAAGTTGATCTGCTTACACAAACCAAACTTGAATACGCGCGTTCTGAATTAAAATCCCATTCTTCGAAAGTTATAGAATCCATTAACGTTCTTTCAACTAATGGGGTTTTTCGCCGTGCGGTTCTTGAGCCAAACAGGATGAATCTCGATACGTTGCAAGACTTTTGGTTACTGGTTGTGCGTACCCAAGGCTACTTTTCTCAACTGCGTTACTTGGATAATAGTGGTCAAGAAGTGGTACGAATCAATCATCACCAGCGAGCGAGCATAGTGGTTCCTAAGCATTTACTGCAAGACAAATCACATCGAGATTACTTTGAATTCGCGCAACAGCTTCCTAGCAACACATTGGGGACCTTTGGGATCGATTTGGAGTTAGAAAACAATGATATCGCGAAACCTCTAACGCCTAGCTTACGCATCATTGTGCCAGTTGATATTCAATCTCAACGTCGTGGGTATTTCATTGCCAATTTAAACTTCGAATATTTGTATCAGCGCCTTGCTTACAACAAATTCAACAGCGAACTACCTGATGTATATAATGCACAAGGCTACTACGTCATGTCGGAAAAAATGGACCGCATCATGGGCCATCTTGTGGAAGAGAATGAGCAATATCAGTTGAGTAGAATGTACCCTAAACTGTGGCGTCAGCTTCTACTAAACCAAAATGGTACGATTTTCGAACAAGGCAAATGGCTTTCTTACGTCAAAGCAGAGATCGATACCCTAGATAGGCCCATTCAGTTTATTTTAGTGGCGGAGGTCTCGCAACATGACGCCTCGCAACTATACCTTGATCGTAAACAAGAACTGACGATTCAAGCTCTTTCTATCTATGTGATTATTGTCTTCATCACCTTTAGTTTCATCACTTGGAACTTTAACCACACCAAGAACAGTTTGGAAAGCCAGATTGCACGAGCCGCTATGAATGGCATGTCCGCAATGTTGATTACCGATCGTCATAATCGAATCATTAAGACGAATGAGGAATTTACTCGTGTCAGTGGCTATACCTTTGAAGAAGTGAAAGGGAAACAACCTTCTTTCTTTGCCGCGAACAAACATGAGCAGGAATTCTATATCAATATGTGGAAAACTCTCGAAAAAGAGGGGCTATGGGAAGGTGAAGTCGTCAATAAACGGCGAGACGGTTCACTCATTACTGAGATTTTGCGAATGCAGACTGTGACTGACAACAATGGCGTGATCCAGTTTTATGTCGCGTCATTTGTTGATATTACACATCGTAAAGAGCTCGAAAACAGGCTACGGGAGATGAGTGAAAAGGATTCAATGACCGGTCTATGGAACAGGCGTAAATTCGATCAGGAAATGGCAATGCAATGTTTACGGACCAAACGTTATAGAGACTCAGAGCCAACGTGTTTCGCGATTGTCGATATTGACCACTTTAAACGCGTCAACGATCAATTGGGTCATGATGAGGGTGATAAAATTATTAAGTCTGTCGGCGTTGCTCTAAGTTTACATCTTAGAGAAACTGATTTCATCGCACGAATAGGTGGTGAAGAGTTTGCGATTATCATGCCTCATACTCGTCTACAGGAAGCTGAAATCGTCACAAATCGATTACGCACATCGGTGTCACTTGAACATCAAGAACAAATTACTGTCAGCATTGGCGTCACTGAAATGGATGACTCTATCGAAAATACCTACAAACGCGCTGATGTCGCGCTTTACGAGTCTAAATCCCTAGGCCGAAATAGTGTGTCCATTCTCTCTTCAGCAGAAATGAATACGGTTGCCTAATTTTGGTGCAACGCCCTACATTAGTGCGTTCACTTAAAAGGCAAAGCCATCACATCTAGACGTAACGCACACAAATTCAATAAGTTGAATATTGGCTCGAAACTTGTACTAACTTTCGTAGAAGCAACGAAACGCACTGATTCGGGGAGAAAGACATGCAAGACACATTAACGGTAGTTTTAGCTGGCGGAATGGGTTCACGGCTTAGCCCGTTAACTGACGATCGCGCTAAACCCGCTGTGCCCTTTGGCGGTAAGTATCGCATCATCGATTTTACGCTTACCAATTGCCTACACTCTGGTTTAAGAAAGATTCTTGTCTTAACTCAGTATAAATCCCACTCTCTACAGAAGCATTTACGTGATGGCTGGTCTATTTTTAACCCTGAACTTGGCGAGTTCATCTCTGTTGTACCACCACAAATGCGGGGCGGTGGTAAGTGGTATGAAGGCACCGCGGACGCAATCTATCACAACCTGTGGTTGCTATCGCGAAGTGACGCCAAATATGTCGTCGTACTATCGGGAGACCATATATACCGCATGGATTATGCAGCCATGCTTGAAGAACACAAACTAAACAATGCTAAGCTGACAATTGCCTGCATGGATGTGAGCCGAGAAGAAGCCACACAGTTTGGTGTCATGGATATAGACCAAAACGGCATGATCACCTCGTTCATTGAAAAACCTCAAAACCCTCCCACTATCCCTAGTAAACCTGATCGCAGTCTTGCATCAATGGGAATCTACATTTTTGATATGGACGTCCTTCGCAGTGCGCTGGACGACGACGCGGACTGCTCAGAATCGAGCCATGACTTTGGAAAGGATATTATTCCCAAGCTCATCGATACAAAGGGCGTATACGCTTATGATTTTTGCAATGATAAAGGACGAGTAGCCAAAGATTGTTACTGGCGAGATGTCGGCACATTGGATTCTTTTTATGAAGCTAATATGGATTTACTGGAACCCGTTCCGCCAATGAATCTTTACCAGCCTGATTGGGCAGTAAGGACCTATGAAGCTCAATGCCCCCCTGCTCGTACAGTATCTTCCGCAACAGGAAATGAAGGTATTTTCATCAACTCGATCATTGCTAACGGCGTAATTAATTCAGGTGGGTCAGTACAACACTCTGTTGTTTCCCCTAATGTGCGAATTAATGACAGTGCAACGGTTGTCGACAGTATTCTCTTCGATGATGTTGAGGTAGGTGAAGGCAGTCAACTAGTTAACTGTATTATTGATAAACATGTAAAAATCCCACCAAACACGCAGATTGGCTTAAATAAAATCGAAGATGCCAAGAGGTTCCATGTTTCACCAAAAGGTATTGTGGTAGTCCCTGAAAGTTATCAGTTTTTGTAAAAAAGCCCTCTCATTTTATGTAAGAGGGCTAGAACAAGAGACTGACTAGATCTCCCATAGGGGGTATAACAAGAGCGATTTAGACCGCTCTTGTTACTAGGCTGATTATGGCAACTCTAACTCCCTAAAAAAACAGTAATTTTCTCAAGGAGCCTTTCCTCTTTTTCTTAATTAAGCAGTTTCAAACCTGTCGGTGTCTCATTAAAGTGGCGCTTGAACTCGCGAGAAAACTGAGAAGCACTGTTATAGCCCACTAGCCTAGCCGCATCATTGACCTTTTTCCCTTCGAGTTGAATCAGTTCTTTGGCCTTATTTAGGCGTACTTTCTTAATATACTGGATAGGTGACTCAAGTGTGATCTGACGAAATGCACTATGAAAAGCAGACATACTCATATTGGCTTCTTCCGCTAGGTGCTGTACTGAAAGCGACTCGCTATAGTTTCGATGGACTTTATCCAACGCTTTGGCAACTCGCGCATATTGACCTTCGTGGTGAGCTAAATCAAACAACACGTGCCCTTCGCTGCTAGTTAACGCTCGATAAGCTAATTCCTCTTTTAGCGATTCTCCTAACAAGGCTAGCTCTAGCGGATTGCATAGTGCCTGTATGATACGTTTACACACATCCAACATTGACGCTTCCATACTTACCGATCTCAAACCACACGTTTGCTGCAAGTTCTCTTTGCAAGGTGTAAAGCCCAAAGCTTCAAGTTTGTTCACCAAACGGTGCAGTAGTTGTGAGTCAATATCTATCGTCAGACCCAGTAAAGGTTGACCGTTAGTTGGGATTGCCTCACATTCAAGAGGCATAGGGACGCCCACCACTAGATAGTCGTTAGGCCCGTATTGCACAGGCTCGTCGCCAAGGTGAATATTTTTATTGCCCTGCCCCAAAACAATCACGCCAGATTGGTAAACAAAAGGCTGGCGCTTATTTCCTTTACTGCTGCGATAAAACCAAACACCGTCTAGTTGCGTTTCCCTCGCCCCTTCAAGATCGTTTAATTCATAGATATCAACATACTGTTGCATTAACTGAGCAAGTGTCATGTTATCTCCCCATTTTTCTATCAGCATATACAAAAAGTAGGATTAGGCAACAAAAACGGAGGATCCGATATTTTTAAAACCATTTTTCAACACTAATATGCATTAAAACAGTCCAGTGCTTCGAATGACGAAGTGCTTAATCAGTCTGCCTTATCAGGCGATAAACTGAAGCAAGAGGAATGACAATGCAATTTACTTACGCTAACCCTACCCAAATCCTTTTTGGCCAAGGTCAAATCAGTTCTATCCAGTCATCTATTCAACCGACAGATAAAGTCTTAATCATCTACGGTGGTGGTTCGATAAAACGCAACGGCGTTTATGATCAAGTCTTGGACGCTCTAACAGGCCATGAGTGGGTTGAATTTTCAGGCGTTGAACCAAACCCAACAAAAGAGACTCTTGATAAAGCCGTTGAGATCGTAAAACAACAAGGCATTGATTTTATTCTCGCTGTTGGCGGCGGTTCAGTGATCGATGGTTCTAAGTATGTTGCGGCAGCGTCTAAATACGACGGTGATGGCTGGGACATTCTGACAGGTAGCCACCCAGTGACACAAGCGACGCCAATCGGTGCGGTTTTGACCCTTCCTGCGACAGGTTCAGAATCAAACATGGGGGCGGTCATTACAAAAGCGGAAACACAAGACAAGCTCGCTTTCCTCAGCCCATTTGTACAGCCAAAGTTTGCCGTGATGGATCCTGATGTTATGAAAACACTACCAGAAAAACAGCTGGTCAACGGTATTGTCGACGCTTGGGTACATGTTTGTGAACAGTACTTAACCACTAACCATGGAGCAATGGTACAAGACGGCTATGCAGAAACTTTACTTCGCACATTGAAGAAACTGGGTGAAGAATTTGATAGTCGTGACGACGATGCGTGGCGCGCAAACCTGATGTGGTCAGCCAACCAAGCGCTAAACGGTTTAATAGGTAGTGGCGTTCCACAAGACTGGGCAACACACATGATCGGTCACGAGCTGACGGCTCTTTGGGGCGTTGACCATGCTCGCTCGCTGGCTATCGTGCAACCTTCGCTATTGCGCAATCAAATGACACACAAACGCGCTAAGCTAGAGCAAATGGGAACCAATGTATTTGGCTTAGAGTCAGGAGCTGACTTGGCGGAGCGAACGGTTGACGCCATTGAAAGCTTCTACCAAACCATGCAAGTGCCTACACGCTTAACTGAACACGGAAGCGATAAGCAAAATGCGATTGATTCCGTAGTCAATCAACTAGAGCTGCATGGTATGAAAGCGCTAGGTGAAAATCAGGCGATTACTCTCAAAGAAAGTCGTGAGATACTCACACAGGCTATTGCTTAGCCCACCCAGTTGGTACGCTAAAAAGCAGCAAAACGCTGCTTTTTAGCATTTGGGTAAATAACAAAATTGGCGGCTTTCCCTAGCGTTCTCTTCCAGTTGGGTGTGGTGTGCAGTGCGACGCCTATACGCAGCCTCTATATCTACGTATAACAATCAGATGTGAAAGCGATAAATTAAATCATCATAGAGCTTACCACCTATCTGATAGGCATTTTCTTCCCGTTCCATAAGCTCAAAACCAGCTTTTTCCAAGACTTTACATGAAGCAACATTACCATCAGTAACGATCGCATTAATATTCTTAACCGTTGGAAAAAATTGTTTAATATGTTTTATCAAAGCCAAGAGTGATTCTGTCCCGATACCTTTGCCATGATATTCTGGAAGTAGTAGGTAGCCTATCTCTACAGAATCATCAGATTCGTCTTCAATACATAGCCCAGTCACACCAACGGCTCTCTGATTGACGCTATCAGTAATCACTAAACACAACCAATGGGGACTTCCCCATTGCCAAACAGGAAGTCGTGATTCAAAACGTTGGCGAATGTCATCCAACTCAGGTTGATCAAAGGCGTAACGTATTACATCCTCTTCTTGATGTAAGCGAAGAAATAGAGGCCAGTCGGTTTCTTTAATCTGACGCATCAAAAGTCGGGGGGAGGCTATTTCTATCATAATTATACCTAGTCAACCAGTTCATTTAGTGCCTGTTTTGAATCTTCAATGAGGGCCTGGAGCTTCGTCCGAGCCGCCAAATACTCGGCAATGGGCTGTGTTGAACTTTCAATCCTCAAACACACATCCGATAATGCTAGCAGACCTAAGCTTCCTGCTGAACCCTTCAATTTATGCGCGAGTTGTTTTATTTGATTCGCGTCATCATGCTCAACGGCAGTTTGCATAAGATGCATCGTTTCATCGGCGCCTTCATCGAACAAGTTAATGATTTTTTTCATTTTATCATTCCCTAAAACTAGACTGTCTCGACGAACAATGCTCGGGTCCAGAACCAATGAAGGGGCGCCTTGCGTTTGTTTACCGGCTGTTTGAGCAAGCGATAACTGGTGTCCTTTGATACTGTCTTGTATCAGACTACAAAGCGCATCCTTGTCTAATGGTTTGGGTAGATATCCATCGAACCCTGCAGAAAGATAGCTCTCGACCTCTTCGTTATACACATGAGCAGAAACGGCAATCATTTGAGTGACGCTGTCACCTCTCAAGCTTTTTAGCTTATTCAACAACTCAATACCATTACAATCCGGTAAGTTAATGTCGAGCAGCGCAATATCAAAGTCACACTCAGAGTACAAATTTTGGGCAGACTCTCCATCTGGGGCAATAACAACCTCGTGTCCCAAACTCTTTAGGAACCCTTCAGCGACCATGCAGTTAATTGGATTGTCTTCAACTAGCAAAACTTTGGCGGCATGGAGAGCGCGTAAACTCGGCGCTTTTACGGACACTTTTGACCCTTGGCTTAAAGGTATACTAAAACTAAAGCGGCTTCCCTGACCGACCTCTGAGTCTAGTGTCAGAATCCCTTTCATGGCTTCGACGATACGTTTGCTAATAGCTAGCCCAAGGCCAGTTCCACCTTTAGCACCAATCCCACCTGATGCCTGAGTGAATGCCTCAAATAAGTTCTCTTGTTCTTGTTCACTGATACCAATGCCTGTGTCTGAAACGTCAAACAACACATTTCCTCGCACCTCAGGATCGTTGGTGATATAGATATCAACATGCCCTTGATCGGTAAACTTAACGGCGTTTCCTACCAGATTGGTGAGTACCTGACTAATCCGAGTGACATCACCATAGAGGAATTTATGCACATCACTTTCTATGAGAACACTAATGTCGATTTCTTTTTCCGTTGCGCGCCCTACAAAGAGTTGTTTCACGTCGTTAACCATGTCATACAAGCTAAAGTCAACCGCTCTTATCTCTAGGTGCCCCGCTTCGATTTTGGAATAGTCGAGGACATCATTGAGGATAGCCAGTAGTGTCGTACCACTTCGGTTTATCACGTCCACGAAGTGCGCTTGCTGCTTATTCAAATCTGTCTCTTTTAACAGTCTTGCGGTTCCAAGTACGCCATTCATCGGTGTACGAATTTCATGACTCATGGTTGCAAGGAAAGCTGATTTAGCGCGACTGGCTTGCTCAGCCTGTCTCCGTGCCTTGGCATGATTTAACACCGCATGATTGAGGCGCTCGTTGGTGTCTTGTAACTGATATGTTCGCTCTGTAACGAGCTCTTCGAGGTGCTCTTTATGTTGTTGCAATTCATGTTTGGCTGTAGCTTCACTTTCGGCAACCACTTGTAGCGCCTGCGCCGTGTTTCTGGCAGTAATAATAGCTTGCCCCATATGGGCAAGTTCGTCACTACCCTTGACTGCAACATCAACGTTCAACTGACCTTGCGCAATAGAAAGCAATGCAGACGAGTACTCTGCTAAGCGCTTGAGGACAGAAAGATAGACAACTTTCCAAACGATAAAGATAGCAGTCAACATACCGAGTACAGTAATAATGGTCAGGCTGAGTTGAGCGTATTTAAGTGTCGTCTTCAACTCATCAACTGCATCTGTGGTTGCTTGGTTTGAGTGATCCACCAGTTTGTTAACCGTCGTATTCAATGCTGTTAGTTGGGTTAGTGTGTCTTGCATCAGCTGTTGGGCTGATTTTTCATTGGAGTAACGTTGCAATAACACGTCAAAAACCACCTTGCCCTGCTCTAAATTGTCAAGTAATTCGACCATCTGAATAGAGCGCGTAGGATCTTCCACTGATTTGACACGACGCTTCATGATTTCAAGGTTGTCACTGAATTCTTCTCTCACCGTATGAAGTCGATCAATGTCAGAGATCGTGCGTGTTTCTTCAATATGGTTGAGCATTTTGAATGCTAATAAGTGCAATTCATGTAGGCGCTCGGCTAGGTCTAAATCGACTTCAACTAAGGTGTCCAGAGCCTGATAGGCTTGCTCTGTGCGTTGCTTCTCCAACAAATCATAAATATGAGTGACATTCGCGATGGCAATAGTACTAGTATTTGAAACCTGTGTACGCGTCAAGACCTCTAGTTCAGAGGCTTGCTCTCGAAGTTCCCCCGTCCGCGTACCCAATTCTTTTTCCAGAACCAGTTTCTTCTCTACAACGATACCTAGCTCGACTAAAGTATCGATTACGGTTTGAACGTCAACTTCTAGTGTGCTTAACAGTTTGGAATCAAAAGAGTCTGAACCCAGTTGTTTAATATGTTGAAGTAAACTTTCCAACTGAGAGAACAATTCTTTACCCGACTTTTGGCGCTGAAGTTCGGATTTAGAATTTGAGAGAGTTTGCACAGAAGCAATGATTCGTGAACTCAGTTCAGACACTTGTCTAGCTTCAATCATGGAAGGGATAGCGGAATTCACAACATTCCTTTCTGTCTTCGCAACTGAGGAAAAGCCGAACACACCAATCAACGCGGAAATCAGTACTAGCAGCGCCATTGCGAGAAAAGCAAACAGCAACTTCCGACCAATACTGGCTTTAGCAAGTAACATTAAGTAATTACACTTCTTTGCACTGTGGGAATACGCTATATTTTGCAGTGTTTATGTAACGATTACCAACGATATACATCATGCTTCCAGCTTTCTCCCTAATACGACTGTTTATAATGGCCATTACGGTGTGCTCGTTCATACCAACTTCTTTGTCTGCCGCTGAAGCACCTCTAAGACTGTGCGCGCTTTACCCCCACCTTAAAGACTCTTATTGGCTTTCCGTTAATTATGGCATGGTAGACGAGGCTAAAAAGCTCGGAGTTGATTTGAAAGTATTTGAAGCCGGCGGGTACCCAAATCAGGCTAAACAAAAAGAACAACTTGAAAACTGCCAGCGGTGGAAAGCAGACGCCATTATCTTGGGCACAGTCGCTCCTGATCTGTATATGAACAGTTTGCGCCAATTCGCAGTTGATACTCCTGTTTTTGCCAGTGTTAATGAACTGATTTTGGGTAGTCACTCAAGAAAACAGCTCAAAGGCGAAGTTGGCGTCGATTGGTATTGGATGGGCTATTACACAGGGCAATATTTGAAAGATAAACATCCCCTAGGCTCCGGGACTAAAAATATTGTTTTACTCCCCGGTCCGGATTCTAGCGGTGGCACTAAGCCTGTTATCCGTGGTTTTCTCACTGCTATTGAAGACAGTGATATTCAGATTGTTGAAACCTACTGGGCAGATAATGACAAGGAGCTTCAGCGAAATCTTGTTCAGCAATCTATCGAGCGCGAAGACCTAGACTATATAGTTGGTAGTGCTGTAGCGATTGAAGCGGCGATCAGCGAATTAAGGACAGTGGGAAAAACGGATCAGATCGGACTCATATCAACCTACCTCAGTCACGGCGTTTACCGCGGACTGCTGAGAAATCGCGTGGAATTTGCGCCTACTGACAAAATGGTTAAACAAGGTCGATTATCTGTAAAACAAGCGGTAAGCTATCTAAAAGGTCAACCTTACGAGAAAAGTGAAGCTCCGAGCATTGAGGCACTGACACCTGAAAACTTAAAACCTCAGGTGATATCGGATTCTTTGTCTCCATCAGAGTATCGACCAACATTTTACGTCAATAATTAGAGATATCAGGGAACAATCTAGAATGCAGAAAACAACTCGCACTATGCCTGCACACAAACATGTAGCTCTTGTTGCGCATGACAACTGTAAACCAGAGCTACTTCGCTGGGTTACCGAGCACAAAGAGAAGCTTCAGCGCCATTTTCTGTACGCGACCGGCACAACAGGCTCCATGCTGAGTAAAGAAACAGGCCTAGCGATAAAGAGCATGATTTCCGGACCGATGGGCGGTGACCAACAACTTGGTGCTCTGATTTCGGAAGGAAAAATCGATATGCTTATCTTCTTCTGGGATCCACTTAATGCTGTACCGCATGACCCTGATGTAAAGGCCCTACTCCGTATCGCCAGTGTTTGGAACATCCCAGTCGCTACAAACCGCGCAACGGCAAACTTTCTAATCGAGTCTGACTTAATCGAATCTGAAGTCGACATCGAAATCCCAGATTACGAAGCATATTTAGCTGAGCGTACTTAAACATGACAACAATACTCCAAAGAGACATAGGCTCATTAACTCCACTACACAAGGTGTATCCATGTCAATGATTAGCGAACAACTACGAAAGCTTAAAGTCATCCCAGTGATAGCAATAGACAATGCAGAAGATATTGTGCACCTTGGCAAGGTTTTAGTGGAAAATGGGATGCCAGCGGCAGAAATTACATTCAGATCTGATGCGGCGATTGAAGCAATTCGTTTATTGAGAGAATCTCAGCCAAACATGTTGATTGGGGCTGGAACTGTACTTAACAGAGAACAGGCAATAGCGGCGAAAGAAGCAGGAGCTACTTTCATCGTTTCACCAGGATTAAACCCCAATACAGTCAAAGCATGCCAACAGATTGGTATCGAAATTATTCCTGGTGTGAACAACCCAAGTACCATCGAAGCCGCCTTAGAGCTTGGTTTAACGACGCTCAAGTTCTTCCCTGCTGAAGCATCTGGTGGTGTAAATATGGTCAAATCTCTATTGGCACCCTACGCGGATATTCAGCTGATGCCTACTGGTGGAATCAACTCAAAGAATATTAGAGATTACCTCTCTATCCCTCGCGTTCTGGCGTGTGGTGGGACTTGGATGGTTGACAAGCGGTTAATTGAAGAAAAAAACTGGCCAGAGTTGGCGAAACTTACGCACGAAGCAGTGGAACTGGTAAACAATATCGACAGCTAAATAAAACTCCTCTTAGGTCGAGGAATTGCTCTTGTTTGACACATTTTGAACTCTAGTCCGAGATGGGTATCGGCTTTAATAATTTTATGAGTCGACTCCCATTGTTTATGAAAACTCGTTAAACTGGCTATATTCAAAAGATTATTTAACTAGAATAGCGTTGCACAGACGTGTTCTAGGTTATTCACAGTAAAAGAGCGTTAGTTATATAATTTGGCCGTTTTCAACTGGATCTTTCATGGAATCGAAACAAGACGAAAAAATACTTTGTTGTCCTTTATGCGGCAGCGAAGAATATCTGTTGTCAGAAACAGGCAGTATGTTGTGTGCTCAATGTGGAACATTTTTCGAAGATATTGAACAAGCGGTTGCCTTGCAACCTATTGTGACGACCAATAAGCTAGATACAACAGTGACGAATCAATATACTCATTGATTTCAATTACTAAACTAGAGTCTCTAGGTCTTTCAGCGTTCTGATTCTCAAAACTTTATCGGAATGGACCTTATCATTAAGCCCCACTAGGTGAATCGTCTTCACCCCAGCTCTAATACCTGCTTCCAAACCTTTTGGCGTATCATCAACATATATGCATTCGTTAAGGCAAAAACCCATATTCATAGCACTGTAGTGCACTAAGTCAGGATCAGGCTTCCAACTATTCGTATCGAACGCTGAAAAGATCTTACCTTCGAAATAAGGCAACAAACCCGTAATTTGTAGCGTTTTCTCGATTTTTGTCTTGGGCCCATTTGAAGCGACACAATACTCAATCCCTTTCGCCTCTAGGTAGCTAATCACTTCAAATACACCGTCCATAGGCTTAAGATGAGCCTCAAAAAGCTTCTCTAACACTTGACGATATATGGGTTCTAGTTCGTCCAGTGAAACATTAAGACTGAGTCTATCACGCATATCAGTAAGAATGTCAGCCAGCTTCCCCCCCTCAAAATGTTCTATTGCCATGTCTAAAGACAGATGAACATCATATCGATTGAACACATCACACAAAGCCTGACAACAAAGTCTCTCACTGTCCACCAAGGTGCCGTCACAATCGAATATCACACACTGAGTTTGAGGTTTGCCCATCCTATCTTCCTTTTATCATGCACTAGGTAAAATATTATTCCAGGTCATCGAGATTGGAATGATGGGGTTAACACTTCGATTAAATGTCACTGAGTTGATGATAAAAACACCAAGTCTGTCACTAATTCACGCGCTAATTGTATGAATTTAATAATAATGACATAAAGCTAAGTAGTAGAACAACGAACATGAGAGTTGAGATATTCAAAGGGAACAATCTGACCGAGGGTAGACATCGAAATTAAGATTCAATGTAAATATCAGAGAATAGTGGTGCCTCAATGCTTTGATGACTCAATAAAGAAGCGATAAACGCTTCACGTTCGCTGCCTAATGTGACGATATCAGAAATCAGCAGGGTATTTTGCTGTTTAGTCACAATAGCTGAAGCGGCAGGCTCACCATTTAGGAAAGCGATATAAAGATCACAAGGCTCAGAGAATATGATCTGACTAAGAAACTCGACAATAAGCTTTTGCTCATGACGCTTATCCCACCTTTTTGACTGCAATAAAGCAAACATTACTGTCAACCGATGAAAGTCCACTTTATATATATCGAGAGTGCGAGATTCTTCGTGTGACTCCGATTCATGACTTAATTTTCTGACCTCACAAGCAGCACTCTTCTCTAAAAATAGTGCTCTGCCTAAAAGACTTTCCTGAGTCGGAAACTCCACATCTACGTGCTGACTTAGCCATTGATTCTTGGCGACGATAATTGAACTAGCGCTTTCGCTCATATAGATCATTACTGCTTTTTTCTTAATTAACGTGAAGCTTAGCGATAACGATCTGATGTCTCAAGTATTTTGGAAGATATCTTCTTATATCTGTGTCAAACTAGAGTCATTCACAGACAGAATTAAATTATTGGGACAAACAACAATATGCTAAAAAAAGTCGCGATCGTATCATTGCTTGCGTTGGGATTAACGGCCTGTGACAACACAGAAGTTGGCGATGTCAGCCTCGGCTTATTCACGATGAAAGACATCAAACTGAATCACCTTAAAGATCCGGTCGTCACTGGCGTGACCTGCCATATAGCGTCTATTGAGGCAGATTTTAGTCTTGCTGATCCAAGTGATAGCTCAATTTCTTGCCGTCAAACAGGAGAAATCACCCCAGAAATGATTGCTGAAATTGATCAATCCAAAAACGGAGAAGTGGTGTTCAAGAAATCAAAAAGTATTTTCTTTAAAAGCATGAAGGTACGTAGGATTTTGGATGTCGAAAACCAAACTTTAATGTATTTGTCCTACTCTACCAAAGAAACATCAGGCAGCTTCAAACATAGCCTTTCGACGGTACCGCTCTGGGGCACAAAAGCCTACGGAACATCGACGACCGAGAAGTAGATGGAAGAAGAGCCAACTCTATCTGGTTGGCTTTCTTATGTAATAAAAATGAAAGCAATCTTTCATTGGTGTGATATGATGCGCGAAAATTTCCAACTGCACTCAAAAAATGAAGTTTCCTGGACAGCGCAAATCTAAGCACTACTTCCCTACTCACGCCCGTGATCCACTTGTCAACCAGATGAAGCAAACGCCAAAGCTTTACCGACCTATCATTGTCGGTGTTGGTCAAACAATTGTGGATATCGAAGCTCGTGTGGATGACGACTTCCTAGCTAAATACGACTTGAGCAAAGGACATTCTCTGGTCTTAGAAGAAAGCAAAGCGGACGCGCTGTATGAAGAGCTGGTAGAGCGTGAACTTATCACTCATCAATACCCTGGTGATACCATAGGTAATACGCTGCACAACTATTCGGTATTGGCAGATAGTAAGTCTGTGTTGCTAGGCGTCATGTCTAAGAACATTGAAGTTGGTTCTTTTGCTTACCGCTATCTATGTCGTACTTCTTCTCGTATGAACTTAAACCATCTTCAAATGGTCGAAGGTTCAATTGGCCGTTGTTACACCTTAATCTCAGAAAATGGTGAGCGTACGTTTGCCATTAATGAAGGCCATATGAATAAGCTGCGTCCGGATAGTATTCCTGAAGACGTCTTTGATAAAGCATCTGCTTTGGTCGTATCTTCCTATCTGATGCGTGGCAATCCTGAGGACCCAATGCCGCAAGCGGTTGCTCGCGCTATCGAGATTGCCAAGTCGAAAAATGTACCTGTTGTGCTGACTCTTGGCACAAAATGGGTCATCGAAGGCAATGCTGAATGGTGGCAAAACTACATTAAGGAAAACATTTCTATCGTTGCAATGAACGAAGAGGAAGGTGAAGCACTTACCGGTGAAAAAGATCCTCTTCTTGCTGCCGATAAAGCATTGGAATGGGTTGATCTGGTATTGTGTACGTCTGGCCCAGTGGGTCTTTATATGGCTGGCTACACTGAAGAGTCAGTAAAGCGTACCACTGAGCTTCCATTGCTGCCGGGTAACATTCCAGAATTCAATAAGTACGAATTTAGTCGAGCCATGCGTAAAAGTGACTGTGCGACACCAGTCAAAGTGTATTCCCATATTGGCCCATACTTAGGTGGACCATTAGAAATTAAGAATACCAACGGCGCTGGAGACGCGGCACTGTCGGCACTTTTGCATGATATGGCAGCCAATAGCCACCACCAAGTAAACGTGCCAAACTCATCTAAGCATGATCAGCCTTACCTGACGTATTCTTCTTTGTCTCAGATCTGTAAATATGCAAACCGAGTCAGTTATGAAGTGTTAACCCAGCACTCCCCTCGTCTAAGCCGCGCACTGCCAGAACGCGAAGATAGCCTTGAAGAGACATACTGGGACAGATAACAAACTAACAGAGCCGCCGTCATGCGGCTCTTTCTTTATTAGTGTGGGCAGGGATAGAAAGCTAACCCACTTCCTTCAACCATGACACAGTCCATTTGAGCTGCGTGTGCAGCTTGCTTTCCTAGCTCTGTATCTTCAAAGACAACGCACTCACTTGGTAATAAGTTAAGTTCTTGAGCTGCGACTAAAAATGTATCTGGGTGAGGTTTGTGACGCTTAACATCTGTCGCCGTCACGACAGTATCCAGTTTGTCGAGGATCTGGCTTTCTGACAGCAGTCGCAAAGCGCTTTCGCGTTGACTTCCTGTCCCTACCGCAATTTTCTTTTTACCGTAAAAATGCGTGAGTACTTCATTGGTAGACTCTATTGGTCGTCCGAAATCTTCCAGTGCACCGAAGGTTTTCATCTTAAAGCAGGATACTGCCATGGGGTCTAGCGTCAAACCATATTTCTTATTGATTTCAGACGCTATTTTATAGCTTGGCATACCACCCAAGCTATGGAGCCATTCTTGTTTAAAAGGAAACCCAAATTCGATGGCTGTTGTCGCCCAAGCTTTCAAGTGTGCGGGCATGGTATCGATTAGGGTGCCGTCCATATCAAAGATGAAACCTTGATACCGCTCCAATTGTTTAAATTTTATAATATTTGCGACATTAAACATTGCTACCATCCATAAAAATCTGGCCAGACCAGATTAATTGATATATTTATAAACAACAGCTACTCTTTCAAACAGAAGCCGATAAAACTAACCGCTCAATTAACTCAGGTAGTCTCATGAATATCAAGAACAAACTGTATTCATTAGGTGCAGTCGCTATTTTAGGGGTTGTCTCGTTACTTTTAACAACCTCTCATTTTGCCCAAACCACCAAGCAACTAAATAAAGCAAATTTACTCGTCGCTGAACTGGAAATTCGTCTTCTTAATCTCAGGAGAAACGAAAAGGATTTCCTTCTCAGGCTGGACATGAAATACCTTGATAAATTTAACAAGAATATGGACATCTTTCTTGATCTCGAATCTGAACTCGCCCCTGTTTTAGAGGGTAATGATTTGCCTTCAAGCTCCCAGGTAAGGCAGGATATCCTCAGTTATCAAAACGGTTTTACCAATCTTGTCAATTCGTTCAATGCCCTAGGGCTCAAACCTGAAGTCAAAATCCTCGGTACTTACAACACAGAGTTAAAGGCATTAAAACCGTCGTTGTCCAGCGAGCAGTTGGTTGACCTGTTCGAATTCGACAAGCATATTGCCAAAGGAGAAGTTCAAACCCAGTTACTTCCTAGCAACGCCAGTGGACTAATCGCTGCAGCGAATCAGGTTGTTGCTCAGAAGAAACTCATCGGCCTAAAGTATAGCGAAGGCCTGCTCGGCGAAGCTCGTAGCCTCTCCCATGCGGTGGAGACACAGTTCAAAACCTTCGCAGCTGCACTCGACGAACAAAGTGAGACAACCAGAAAAGAGCTCACCTTGATTAAACAAGGGGTCAGTGTTGCTGTTATGGTATTTATTCTCGGCTTTATTGTCCAAATTTCCAGATCAATAAACCAACAGGTCGCGGCCCTGCTTTCCATTATTCAGGAGATCGCTCGATCAAATAACGTCGCCCTCCGCGCTCAACTTTCAGGGAAAAATGAGCTCGTCGCGATCGGTAACTATTTCAATCGACTACTCGACAAACTAGAAACGCTTATTTCTGGTACTCAATCCAAATCTTCAGACTTGTCACAAAGCACTCAAAGCATGCACAACGAGCTGCAAAGTGTCATTGAGCAATTTCATGTTCAAGCTGATCACACCTCTACGATGGCAACCTCGGTACAAGAAATGGTAGCGACCATTAATGAGATTTCTGAAAGCACAGCAGTCGCGGTTGAAGGCGTTCAGCAAGCGTCTGTCAATGCTCAGCATGGACGAGAAGTTGTAGAAGAAACAGTAAAAAATATCAGCCAGTTATCGCAAATCCTTTCAGACAGCCAAGGCTCTATCAGCTCATTGAACGATCACGTTGATAAAATTGGCGACGCGGTCAATATCATCCAAGGCATTGCAGAGCAAACTAACTTATTAGCACTAAACGCGGCGATAGAGGCGGCACGCGCGGGTGAACAAGGGCGAGGCTTTGCGGTTGTTGCCGACGAAGTTCGAGCGCTTGCCAGTAGGACGCATCAATCGACTGAGGAGATCACCAAAGTAGTGACAGCCATTCAAACACAAATGGCGACGGTAGTGACCAATATTGATCAATGTAACGATCAAGGCCAGCAGACACTTGGTGCTTCAGAAACACTGGATGAAAGTCTAGGTCAAATTATTACCGACATGACGAATATTCAGGCTAACTCCGAACGGATTGCATCTGCGATTGAAGAGCAAGGCATCGTTATGAACCAAGTCAGCGAATCTATCACTGAATTGAATAGTATCTCGGAAGGGAATATGCACTCAGCGCAAAACTGCCTGACTGAAGTCGACAAAGTGTCTTTGCAGGCAAGTGAGATGGACCAAGCTGTCGCCGAGTTCCAAACATCTAAGTAGAGTGAAATACGCAGTTAAAAAGCGCTTTATCTAAAGCGCTTTTTATTTATACGTTTTCAATTGGCCGCGCATCCAATCCACAAAACACTTCTGCTTAGCGGACAAGGTACTTTGCACCGCAATAAGATAATAGTAATACCCCGATTTAATCATTCGCTCCGGGAACGGCATCATTAGGTTGCCTCGTTCTATCTCCTGTTTTACCAAGCTCCATCTCCCCATCGCGATTCCTGCCCCATGCTTAGCTGCGCTTACCGCCAAGGTCGACTGATCAAATCCAATCGAACGACAATTTTGCAGTTCAAACTGAGTAAAATGTTCATGCCAATATTTCCATTCATCGAGCAAAGAATCGATGTGCCACGCTTGGTTATCATGCAATAGCGTGCAATTCGAAAGATCTTGCGTTTCATTATTTAAAGCATATTGCGAAGCATAATTTGGCGAGCATACAGGAACCATATGCTCTTCATTCAATTTTAGGCTCCAACTGGTATCAGGGGTGACATTGCTATAGTAAATAGCCAGATCAATGCCATGTCGATTTAAATCAAGTGTGTCGTTACCCGTGATCAGTTTGAGGTCGATTGATGGGTAATGCTCACTGAAATCACATAGCCTTGGAACCAACCAGTCATGTGCAAACGATGGCCTAGAATACACAGTTAAACCACCCGATACATGACCATTTTTTACCTGTTCAATGCTGTTATTAAGTTGCGACAAGGCTAACGTCACGGACATAAACAACTGCTCCCCGTCAGAAGTCAGAGTCACCTTACGATGTTGACGTTCAAACAATTGAAGCTTGAGCTCATTCTCTAACTTACTTATCTGATGAGACACCGCACTAGGGGTTAAACAAAGTTCATGTGCTGCCAAAGCGAAAGAACTCATACGAGCAGCGACCTCGAATGTATAAAGCTTTGAGAGCTGTAGACCATTTAACTGAGTATTAAGGCGTGTGCTTATATCAATTTTCATTACTTTATGTTGATTTCGCTTTACGTGAAAAATTTTATCTTAAACCAACTAAGCCTAGAACTCTCCCTTAATTTGAGTGAAACTGATTCATCTATAAGTGAGTATTGATCATTTGCCAGAGTTGCTGAACAAAGGTTTAATCAAACCATCACCTTTAAGCCGATGATAAACTATGCGCCATCTAACAAAACAGTACCCACTCATTGATACCCTTACTCAATTGGTAGAAACGAGCTGGTTTAACCCTTCCGTAACGACAACTAACATTGCCATCCCATATGTTGGGCTGGGCAAAGCGGATACCGATGATGCCTCCGCACGGTTGAAACGTTTTGCGCCTTTCTTGGCTCACGTATTCCCTCAAACCAAAGACAGCAATGGCATTATTGAATCACCCATTCGTGAGATTTCTTCGATGAAATCAGCGTTAGAGGCCCAGTACCAAACCAACATTGCGGGTCAGTTGATGCTCAAAATGGATAGCCAACTACCTATTTCCGGTTCTATTAAAGCGCGCGGTGGGATTTATGAAGTGCTGACCCATGCAGAAAAACTGGCGTGTCAACATGGGCTGCTGAACGAGGACGAGAATTATATAAATCTGAGTAGACCTGAACTAAGAACGTTCTTCTCGCAATTTAGCATCGCTGTTGGGTCAACAGGTAATCTCGGGTTGTCTATTGGTATTATGAGCGCAAAACTTGGCTTTAATGTCACTGTGCACATGTCATCAGATGCCAGAGAGTGGAAAAAAGCCAAACTCCGTCAACATGGTGTCATCGTTCGAGAGTATGACAGTGATTATGGTGTCGCCGTTGAGCAAGGTCGTCTTGAAGCAGAACAAGACCCGAACTGCTTTTTTATTGACGATGAGAACTCAAAAACGCTTTTTCTCGGTTATTCGGTGGCTGGAGAGAGAGTCAAAGCGCAGTTTGAAGAGATGAACATTCTAGTGGATGAAGAGCACCCTCTTTTTGTTTATCTACCTTGTGGGGTTGGTGGCGGCCCAGGAGGCGTTGCTTTTGGATTGAAACTCGCTTTTGGAGATCACGTACATTGTCTTTTTGCTGAGCCAACACATTCACCATGTATGATGTTGGGCGTCCACACAGGTTTGCATGATGAAATTTCAGTACAGGATATTGGACTGGATAACGTCACGGCAGCAGATGGCCTAGCGGTTGGCCGAGCATCCGGTTTTGTAGGTAGAGCAATGGAACGAATGATAGATGGCTATTATACTGTGTCAGATGAAACCCTGTTCGCTCACCTTAAAAAACTCAATCAAACAGAAAACATCAAACTTGAGCCCTCCGCATTAGCCGGAATGAAGGGGCCAATCATCGTCTCGCAAGATCACGAATACTTAGTTAGGCTTGGTCTATCCGACACACAGCTTGAAAACGCCACTCATCTAGTTTGGGCGACAGGGGGAGGAATGGTACCAAAAGAAGAAATGGACAAGTACCTAACCAAATAAGCGGCCAACCACCACTTTCTTGGCTTTTCACAAGCATCCTAGATAAAAATCCCCTCGCTTAAAGGGCTGAGGGGTACCACACTACGTTTGATAACTCTCACCTAACAGCATCAAATTATTACTTTCTCACCCTAATGCTACTCCAAGGCGTATAAATCAGGCATAAAACCCAGTCGACCGCCAATCCATGAGCTTCCTTCAATGAATTCTGGCTTACACGAACTGAGCCGCCTGCGATGTCCTCTGGGAAATGAGCTAAGCAGCGCTGGCCTATACTTGTGTCCGCGATTTTGACGCCATACTTTGAAACAGATACCGCACCACAACACATGGATTAATCACGTTTCGTCTTAACACAGACCATTAGGTGAATGAGTAAAAAGGCTGATGCCAAATTGCCTAACGACCTTCTGGGTATGGTCCAAGAATTATTAGGAAAAAGGACCGCACTGTATCAATCTGTTACGACCTCTACCTGAATATGGCCACCGATACGTTCAAGTAGATCATCACCAGAGTTCCAGGCGTAAACCAATTCAGGAACCTGACTACCACAAGGCGCTTTCCACAAACGCTCTTGAGCCAGTTGACCACCAATGTGGTTGTAAAACTCTACGGCTTGTTGATTGTCCTTAATCACTTCTAAATATACGCCGTTGTCAGGGAAGTGTTGCGCAATCCACTTTGCCATTTCTGCAATCAATTTGACTCCCAGTCCTCTTCCACGATAATTTTCGTCAATGTGTAAAGCGTCGATAATGGTGCCTTTTTCAAAGTCATGATTACCAAAAGCACAAATGAATCCACATAGCAGTCCGCCTTCTTCCAGCAAAAGAACATGCTGGTTAAAAGGAGGGTTGATCAACCGTGTTTGCCAGATAGCGAGTCGTTCATCCATCACATCATGGTTAAGATAGTCAGGTGCCAGTAAGCCTTGATAGAATTTCTTCCAGCTTTGAGCGTGTAGAGAAGCAATGCGTTCGTAGTCGCTATATTCAGCTACTTTTAATTCCATTTATAGTTCCTTATTACTTCCTGTAAGGATTGTGTATCTCTTCATACTATAAAACATTTAACTAAAAGCCAATCATACTAAAGAAAATTCAACATTATTTGCCACGGTTGCTCTAATACTCACGCAATGATGCTTATTGACCATTCTGTTTATAACTTCTAGCCGATTTATCCTTCATTGATCTCACACCACACTTAACTTTCATTTGACTTACACATGTACGCTGATATTCTGGCGCACAACTGTTAGCTGAATGGATAATTGAAATGTCTGTAAAGGAAAAGCCACCGCTAATATGGCTAAATGTTACGCTTTTTCTCTCTAGTTTTATCGTCGCCGTTGTCATTGCTCCTTGGTATGGCTTTGAGTTCGGATACGAGGCGGAGCATTGGCTTTGGCTGCTGATCACCTTTTCTTTTTGTAACCTTTCAATCACAGCGGGTTATCACCGCCTGTGGTCCCACAAAACATACGATGCGCATTGGTCCCTAAGATTACTTTTCGCTCTTGGTGGCGCATTTGCGCTGCAAAACAGTGCGTTGCACTGGAGCTCTGATCACCGAGTTCATCACAAGCATGTCGATAATAATGATAAAGACCCTTATTCTGCCAAACGTGGATTCTGGTTCTCTCACATTGGGTGGATGCTAAGACATTATAAACCGGCCACTTACTCTGATTACGGCAACTGTCGGGATTTGCAGAAAGATAAAATCGTGATGTGGCAACATAAATACTACTTGCTACTAGCCATAGTGATGAACATTGGCCTCCCCCTATTGCTCGGTCTGATTTATCAGGATATCTGGGGAATGCTGCTTATGGTGTGTGTGGTTCGCTTAGTGCTGAGTCATCATTCGACATTTTTTATCAACTCACTCGCCCATATCTGGGGTTCGCAGCCTTACACGGATAAAAATACGGCACGTGACAATGCCGTACTAGCGGTATTCACTTTTGGTGAGGGTTACCATAACTATCATCATATCTTTGAGAATGATTATCGCAACGGTATTCATTGGTGGCAATATGATCCAACCAAGTGGCTAATCAAATCTTGTTCATGGCTTGGGCTGACAAGAAAACTCCGCGTTACGCCTAAGATGAAGATTGAAAAAGCGATGGCAAAGCAAGCGTTAGCGAAAGCATCTCTGAACGTGAGTAAGCTTCCCAATGCGTCACTGATTAACGAAACGTTAAACAAGGAATTCGATGTACTGATGAGCAAGATGTCAGACTATTATGAGTTGAAGAAAGAAATCCTTGAGAGCAAGAAAAGCGATTTAGCAAAGAAGTACGAACATTCCGTGCTCAAAGTCCGCTACCATCAAATGAAGCAAGACTTCAAAGCACAACGACGAAGTTGGCAATTACTCGTTGCACGCTACGCATAACATCAAAGCCACCTGTACTAGGTGGCTTTTTAATTCGTAACACAGCGAATTTCTATTATCTCAACACTAACCCACAACAGCGTTTAATACTTACCCAAACCGCTTTATGCTTGGCTAGCCAGCTGATAAACACACCACCATAAAATACTATTGCAAATAGACAGGATCACTGTCGTTACTAATAGATGCTTAGCACTCATACTCAACACACAACAAACCACGCTATTTACCAGCGCGTTTATTCATCACTTATAAACTATTAGCGAGCATTATAAACTGTGCGTCTTAAAAATGGGACAACATAAGAAAAAAAGGTTCATTTTGAGAGGGAAATCTCTATAAAAACTCACATCACCTAAACTTATATCATTGATAAATTTAACAATTAAATATAGAAAGTAAATTTTTATCACAATTAAAATTAACAAAACTATCTAGATTATTTATATCATCTTTAAATTGACAATAATATTATTTATGTAATTATCTTATCTACAAGAGATTAAAGCCAGTACGTTCTATTTAAAGCAAAAAAAAACGGAAGTTTAACACTTCCGTTTTTTTATCTGCATCAATTATTATCTATTTAATAAAGTCATTGACTATCTGGTCAATTTCTCCGCTTTCTTTCATCTCAGATAGTATCTTATGATATTGAGTTTTAAAGCCCTCTTTGTATGGGAACTTACTACCATCGGTAACAATACCCAAGAAACCCTGCTCTGAACTTATCGTAGCGCCTTCGACAACACTTTGACCATCATACTTACCTTCGTTTTGCAGCTTTTTCAGTTCCCACTGGATTGAAAGCGCATCATTCATGTAGCAATCAACGCGCCCGGCAATAAGCTTAAGCAGGTTTTTAGGTGTACCTTTTGTTTCGTTGAGCTTGATTTTACCCGCTTTTACTGCGGCTCTGAATTCATCGCCGCCCGCTGAGAAGCCTGCATTGTTGCCTATCGTTAAGCCCATGTAATCCCCTGGCCAATTAGGTTTTGGGCTACTTAACACTGATTTCTGGCAAACCACAACCAGCTTTTCGTCAAGTATAGGCACATCGTATTCCATATAAGGACGCTGGTCTGGGCGTTTATATGGTGGATAAAGGGCAAAAATCTTACCACCTTCGATCTCTGATAGCCCTCTTTTCCATGGCACGCCTTTGATCGTCACATTGTAATCGGGCATTTTAGAAAAAATCCGTTCGAGAATAACGGTATAAATGCCTGTTACTCTACCGCTTTCAACGTACGAATAAGGAGGGTATGAATCGTCACCATAGACAGTGACATCATTTTTCGCCAAAACCGAGGTGGAAGCCATAACCGCGCACAGCAAAGTTAAGGTTTTTTTCATAGTAATAACTCCAAAAACTGTTCAATCAGCATAACGTTGTTGCTACCGGTAAGTAATAGTTCAAGCCCCCGCTAAGTCAAGCCACAGTTAAGGTGATAGATCTTTGCTTATGATAAGAAAAACAAAAATAAATTATTAATATTAAAAGCTTTAATGGAGATAATTCAGTATTTAAAGACCAAATGTGCGTATCAAAAAGGAGCCTGAGCGGCTCCTAATATCAAGGTTGTTTGTCAAAACACTGAATATGTTTTGGAATTTGAACCCAATTCTGTTTTTCACTTAACCACAGGTGTATCTCGGGCTCGAACATAGCACTATATTGTCGACCAACTGGCTTCAACTTCAACTTGATAGTAGCGGTATCATCTGGGTTATAGTGATAAATGCGATTACCGCATTGGCCACAGAATTTGGCAATATTTTTGTTGCCACTGTCCGCTATACGCTGCCATTCATTTAACTTTCCCTGAAACTCAATATCTTCAGCCTTAACAATAGCTGTTACGCTGTACGCGCTAGTCGATAATTTCTGGCACTCTTGGCAGTGACATGCAACAACTTTTATCGGTGCTGCTTTAAGTTGATAGGAGAGTTGCCCACACTGGCAAGACGCTTTGATCGGAAATTCCATGATAACTCCTTACTAAGATTCAACGATCCGCTGGATGATTGACACCATCATAAGTGACAATGTCACCCAAATCATAAGGATTAACGCCTTCTAAACACCCGACGTTGTAACCATATTCCGTCGGGTCTGAACGGCGTTGATGGTGAGTGTAGATACCGCATTGAGAGCAAAAGTAGTGCTTAGCCGTGCCTGTATTAAATTGGTAAAGCTTTAGCAACTCTTGGCCTTTAAGTATACGAATTCCGTCTAGTTTTACGGAAGCGACAATCGCCCCCTTTCTTCGGCAAATCGAACAGTCGCAACGTCTTGGTTTATCGATCCCTTGTGGAAGGTGCAGCTCGATTTCAACGTTTCCGCAGTGGCAGGTTGCTTTGTGATATTCTTTGATTTGTGTTGTGCCTACTTGCTTGATCATCCATTGCTCCTCAATTGATTAGTAACTGATACTCAATACAGTCAATCGGCTTTCCGTGCATTTCCGCGTAATTGTTTACTACTTTCATTGGCCGAAATCCGTTAGCCGTTAATACCTTCTGTGACGCCAAGTTTTCAGTGGATGCGTAAGCTACCAACTTTTCAACGCCCATTTTTTCAACAACTCGAATAATGTTTGAGACGGCAAATTTCGCAACACCACGGTTGGTGAAGGATTTCCCAACTCGATAGCCAATATGGGCAATCTTCCTACGCTGGCTAATGTTAGAGATATTAACTCTTCCAAGAATCGCGCCGCTTTCATCAACGATTAACATTGGAACCAAAGTTTTCGCGGCAAACTCTAGTAGAAACATCTGAATGTGTTCTTTTACACCTTCAAGTGAATAGAAGTCTGTCTCACGCGGAGGGATATTGGCTTCAAACCATTCTCTGTTTTGAATCTCGAACTCAAGAAGTTTCTCTACATCACCTTCTTTGAGTAGCTCAAGCTGCATATCAAGTCCTTTATGAATAATGCCCGCGATCAATATATCGCTCAAATACTGTTAATCCTATGTTTATATTGATAATTTGTTAATCACGCATAAAAAAAGCCGCATCTCTGCGGCTCTTAATAATTTGGCTAACTACTTCTTCTTGCCTCTATTCACATGAATCTTGAGCTTCGCTTTCATCTTTCGTTTTTCCGAAGAGCGACTTTTTCGTCTTGCACCGCGCTCGCGTTCTTTTTCAGTTGGCGCTTCAATACTCGGTTCAAAGCCCTGTAGCCACTCTTGTGGTAAACGCGCATCAAGGAGCCTCTCTATCGCTTCAAGCAAGTATTCTTCGTCTTTGCTCATCAGCGATACCGCCAGACCTTCCTGACCAGCTCGGCCAGTACGACCAATACGATGAACATAGTCTTCGGCTTTGTATGGCATATCAAAGTTAACCACTTGCTCTAGCTGATTAATATCCAACCCTCTCGCCGCTACATCGGTTGCAATCAACGCTCTAATTGTGCCCGATTTAAAATCGTCTAATGCTTTCTGACGTGCACCTTGACTTTTATCCCCATTGATCGACGCTGCTTTGATCCCATCAAGTTTAAGCTCCTTCGCAAGCGCATCGCTACCCTGCTTAGTCTTGGTAAACACCAATACCTGCTGCCAGTTTCGTGAACCAATTAAGTAGGCAAGAAGTTCAGCTTTACGCTTTTTATCGACGGGGTAAACCATCTGTTTGACGGTCTCAGCCGTACTATTTGACGGCGTTACCTGAACTTCCACTGGCTCGTTCATCAATTTATGAGCAATGGTCTTGATGCGCTTATCGAATGTCGCAGAGAAGAACAAAGTCTGACGCTCAGGGTTGAGCTTTTTCAATATACGTTGGATATCTGGCATGAATCCCATATCTAGCATGCGATCGGCTTCATCCAGTACCAAGTAGCTGGTTTTTCTAAGATTGATGTTTTTGCAGTAGAGATGATCCAATAAACGTCCAGGGGTTGCGATCAATACGTCACAACCCTGCCTTAGGTTTTGCGTCTGAACATTCATACTGGTGCCACCGTAAGCGGTCACAATTTTGATCTCAGTCGCACTCGCATAAGCCGTTAAGCTATCGAAAACTTGCTGCGCCAACTCACGTGTAGGAACAACCACCAATGCTAAGACATCATTTGATTGCAGATCTCGCGACGTTTCCTGATCAAGTAGCTTGTTGAGTAGTGGCAAGCCAAAGGCAGCGGTTTTCCCTGTTCCTGTCTGAGCCCCCGCCAGCACATCTTTTCCTTCAAGTACGAGAGGAATAGCTTGCTCCTGAATAGGTGTTGGCGTGTCAAAACCTAATTTTTCTACAGTAGATGCAAGTGCATTAGACAGGCCCAGATGTTGAAATAAAGACATGGTAACTTTCCGAATGAAACAGGGTCGCCGATTCTATCAGAATCTTTTCGCAGCGTTTAGTATCTCTGGGTACAAGGTATGGAATATTTCTTTCAATGGTTGATAACGATGCTCTAACGTATCAAAACAGCGCGATAACTCCCCCATTCTCGGCGACCGAGTTGACATTCTCTGCAGCGCATACTCGATATTCTCAATTTCTTGATAGGATTCTAACCACTGGCCTTTCCACATTGCTCCGCTGACAGCGATAAAACGCTCGGGAAGCGTTTCTGGGTATTCGGCAAGGACTTTACGTTCGGCATCAAGACAAAAATCTCGCAAGCTAGTGGCATTGTACTGCTGCCACTCAGACGCCAGACAGTGATCCCAGAACACATCCAATGCTATTGCTGAAAAACGCCGACTCTTTCCGGGAAAGTACTCTCTGGCTTTTAGCATCAGTGCATGTCTGTCGGTTGTACTGTCGACAAACCGGTGCAGCTTTATTCCTTGGACGATATCGGCTGCATAGTGGTGTTCAGGGTTACCTTTTACAAAGTCCCCAAGCAAATTTCCCAACATGCTCGACTCGCAGTGTTGTGCTATGTGAAGGTGGGCGAGGTAATTCATAGTGCTAACTAGTACGAAACAATCATTTCATAAAAGCACAAAGCCAGCGCATTTGCACTGGCTCTTTCTGGTATCAACGTTAGTGTTGATTTCTACGAACGATTATTTTTTGAAGATTTCTTCTGCTAGCGCTTCGATTAACTGTTCATAATCTGACAGTTCAAAACCAATCTCCATAGCATCTAGCAATTCAAGGCATTCTTCGTTCAATGTTTGGTCACTCATTCTGACCTCCTTAATTACAAACAACTTTATAGACCTGTTTTCAAGTCTCAACATGAATATAAGGCCTATTGCTCCTTTTTAAACCACTTATATGACAGTTTTTTGAAAGAACAAAGTAAATAATCAATGCGATATGATTTTTGTCCCAAGTAAACGTTTGCATTGCCAATTCTAATCTAGATCGAGACCTTTCGTAAACAAATTAATACACATGTGGTTATTTAAATGTACATTTTACTTGAAATTATCAGTTTAATTCCACAAAATGCCCTAAACATAGATTTTGTGCACTGATTTATGCATTTTTTCTAGTTTTAAAATCCATACCAAACCAAAAACGTAAAGAATATTATACATGACAAAATCAAAGGTTCTGGGTAGTACTTTGATCATCGCCGGCACGACTATCGGTGCAGGCATGCTCGCTCTACCTCTTGCTTCTGCCGGATTAGGCTTCACGACTTCACTCATCATCATGGTCGCACTATGGGCATTAATGGCTTATACCGCTCTATTGATGGTCGAACTCCACCAACACGCAGAAGCGAGTGCAACACTTCATACTCTTGCCAAGCAGTTTCTGGGGCAAAAAGGCAAATGGGTAGCCAGTTTTTCTATGCTGTTCTTGTTCTACTCACTTTGTGCAGCATACATAGCAGGTGGCGGTGCACAGTTTGGTGAACGCATTTCGCAGTTTACGGGTCTTGAAATCACGTCAACGACCTCAACCGTCATCTTTACGCTAGTAGTCGCCGCTGTGGTAACCATAGGCACTGGTACAGTCGACAAAGTGAATCGCGTACTGTTCGCGATCAAACTAATCGCGATGGCGATGGTTCTGACCTTCCTTGCACCGAATGTGACTGAGTCGTACCTACTGAGCATGCCTGTTGAACAAGGCCTTGTCGTCGCAGCTATTCCGGTTATCTTTACGTCTTTCGGATTCCACGGCAGCATCCCTGCTATCGTGAACTACCTAGATGGCAATACACCTTCACTGCGTAAAGCCATTATTGTTGGCTCTTCTATTCCTTTGATCATTTATGTTTTCTGGCAAATTGTAACCCTTGGTGTGGTAAGCCAGGATGCGTTGGTCGATAACCAAGGCCTAAGCGGGCTGATTTCAACGCTGTCGACCAAAGTTCACCAGTCAGGCCTTGGTCAGACAATCGGTGTTTTTGCTGACTTGGCGTTGCTGACTTCTTTCTTGGGCGTGAGTTTAGGTCTGTTTGAATTCCTAGGCGATAGCTTCAACAAGAACAAAACCGCTTCTAGCCGCATCGTCGTTGGTGCTATTACCTTTGTCCCGCCAATGGGCTTCGCACTGTTCTACCCACAAGGCTTTATTATGGCTCTTGGATACGCAGCGATTGCGCTAGCGATTCTGGCCATATTCCTGCCTATTATGATGGTGAAGAAAGCGCGCATTGCTGAGGAAACTCAAGGTGGCTACCAAGTGTTTGGTGGTACAGCAGGCTTGATGATCAGCGGTACCGTTGGCTTTGTAATAATCGCAGCACAGCTGCTCATCACTATGGGTGTTTTGCCTTCACTAGGCTAACTTCACTTCTTCATTTCAAGGGCAGCTTATAAGCAGCCCTTTTTACTTTCTAAACGAAAAATCTCTAGAAAAATGCGATCTAATGCAATTTTTCCTACGACTTGCCTTTCTTATTAATCAAAGACAAAGCAATCGAAGAGGTTGATATGAAAGTGAAGTCGAAGATAGTGTTTTCCGCTATTGCCCTAACCGCTGTACTAGCGTCGTTTTTTGGCACAGCAAATAGCGACGTAACAAGAAGCTCGGCTTACGGCGACTATCAGGTCGCTACATTAGCGGGTGGCTGCTTCTGGTGTACAGAATCCGACTTGGAAAAACTACATGGTGTTATCGATGTCGTTTCTGGTTATGCCGGTGGCGAGCTAGAAAATCCAACCTACAAGCAGGTCTCATCTGGTAAGTCCGGTCATATTGAAGTGATCGAAGTAAAATATGATCCAGAAGCCGTGAGTTACGAACAAGTCCTCGACCAATTCTTCCGTCATATAGACCCAACAGACAACAAAGGGTCCTTTGTTGACCGTGGTCCTCAGTACCGCCCTGCGATTTTCTACCATAACGATGAGCAAAAGCAGATCGCAGAAAACTTTATGGCTGAGATCGAAGCGATTGGTATTTTCAAAAAGCCGCTTAAAACAGAGCTGATTCAGTTTACTAAGTTCTGGCCAGCAGAAAACTATCATCAGGATTACTACAAACGTAACAAGATCCGTTACAACTACTATCGTTACGCATCAGGTCGCGATCAGTATCTGGATGACATTTTTGGCGATGATCGAGAAAAAAATCCTAAGACTCTGCGCCAGCTGATTGATGATCACAAGGCAGTTTCAAACGTAAAACCTTACAGCAAGCCTTCTGAAAAACAGATTAAAGCTAAGTTAACCGATCTCCAGTATTATGTTACTCAGGAAGAAGGAACCGAACGAGCTTTCAGCAACGAGTATTGGGATAACAAACAACACGGCATTTACGTTGACATCGTGTCGGGTGAGCCTCTGTTTTCTTCTACTGATAAGTACAAGTCGGGGACAGGCTGGCCGAGTTTTACCAAACCTATTAATGAGGCGTACATCGTCACTAAAACGGATTTCCATTTAGTCTACCCAAGAACAGAAGTGAGAAGCCGATTTGCTGATTCTCATTTGGGCCACGTTTTTAAAGATGGTCCCGCGCCAACGGGCCTGCGCTATTGCATGAATTCAGCCGCCATGAAGTTCATTCCGGTCAATGAACTGGAAGAACAAGGTTACGGTGAGTACATGTACCTATTCGACAGTTAATCCATCCAAACAGTCGATACCAAAGCCAACCTAAACAATGGTTGGCTTTTCTTTCTCCTGATGCCGCTAAACGCATAACTTATGCGCTTTTTCTCTAATCATTGCTGCAATGCCAACATCGAAAGTCCGTTCTTCTTTTGAGTCGATAAGGAGAACCTTTATGAACTTACAGCAAACGACCACCCTACTTGCCGCATGCACAGCATTAACCGCTCTTAACACGTCAGCTCAGGAACAATATTATGATTTCGGCTTTATCGGCGCGAGCGGCGCCTATGGCCAGTCAGTTTATTCTGACAATGGTGGTGGCTCACTTTCCCTTGAACCCAACGTTTTTTACAACGGCGAGTACGGATTCGTTGATGGTAGCCTAGTGAACATCTCTGTTCTCCCGTATGTAGGGATTTCAGGTCAGTGGCGATTCGCTGAAGTTTCGGATGATTTTGATGATATTCCCAACGGGATAGACGAACGCGATGGTAACGGTGAACTCGGTGTAACCATTGGTACAGTCGGCGCTCGGCTCACTTACTTGCATGATGTGACTAACGAGCATGATGGTTACGAAATTCAACTGCATTTAGGGCGAACCCTTGATCTTCCTTTTGAGCAATTTACGCTAACGCCTTACGTTGAAGTCGATTTTCGCGATAGAAAGCTCTCACAGCATCTCTATGATATCTCGGCTCAAGAATCCGCTGCGACAGGTCTGAATACATACAGCTCTGGTAGCAGTTGGGTTTATCAAACAGGTCTGATTGGCATCTACACCATAACCCCAGATTGGTTAACGCTCGCAAAATTTGAGTTGCAACATCATGACTCGGACAGCCCGTTAATTCAAAGCGATCTCGGCTGGTCTGTAAGCCTTGGGGTTACTTACAAATTTACGGAGTAGCAAACGAAAAAAGCCTCCGGTGCGGAGGCTTTAAAAAACTTAGTGGAAGCGTTACTTCATCACACGAGCTTTAAAGTTGCGCCCTTTCATTTTACCGTTTTGAAGCTGCTTCAATGCTGGCTTTACAATCTCGTGTTCAACAGCCACATAAGAGACCATTGGCAGAATGTTGATCTTGCCAATTTTCTTCCCATCCAGTCCAGCCTGTTTCGTTAGAGCACCTAATATGTCCCCTGCACGAACTTTCTGCTTCTTACCGCCAAGGATCTGAATCGTCTGCATTTTAGGGTAGAAAGGCCTTTCTACTGGTTTTTCTGGTAGTACAGCTGGAGAGATCGCGATATCCATGTATTCATCAATACGTGCGACACGATATTCTTCTTTCTCACTGTAGAAGCTAAACGCAACACCTTTAGAGCCGGCTCGACCAGTACGGCCAATTCGATGGACATGCACTTCAGGGTCACGTGACAATTCAAAGTTGAACACCGCATCTAGGTTATCAACATCAAGGCCACGCGCTGCTACGTCCGTCGCTACAAGAATTGAGACACTTTTGTTAGCAAACATGGTTAATGCCTGTTCGCGTTCACGCTGTTCCATATCACCATGAAGCTCGACAACGCTAAACCCACGGTGGTTTAGCTCATCGGTCACTTTCTGGACTTCTTTCTTTGTGTTACAGAACACAACTGACGACTCAGGTTTGTGTGTCAACAATAGCGCTTCTAGGGCATCATCACGCTCTTCTGTTGTGTTTAACTTGTAGAATCGCTGCTCGATGGTGGTTGTCTGATGCGTTGATTCCACTTTGATCATTTGAGGATCACGCATCACTTTAGATGCTAAAGACTCAATGTTTTTCGGGAACGTCGCACTAAACAATAAGGTTTGTCTGTCTTGAGGTGCTTCGTCAATAATTGCGTCAATAGCCTCTTCAAAGCCCATTTCCAACATTCGATCAGCTTCATCCAGAACCAAAGTGTTCATCTCAGCTAGGTTGATACGACCTTTAGAAAGGTGATCCAAAATACGCCCAGGCGTACCCACCAAGATATGCGCGCCATGCTCCAACGAGCCAATTTGAGGCCCCATCGGCATACCACCACACAAGGTGAGAACTTTGATGTTATGAATGCCACGTGCCAACGTACGAACCTCTTTCGCTACCTGATCGGCAAGCTCGCGAGTTGGGCACAGTACCAAGGTCTGAACACGGAAGCGTTTAACGTTCAAATTACTCAGTAAGCCAAGAGTAAACGCGGCTGTTTTGCCCGAGCCTGTCTTGCCCTGGCCAATCACATCTTTACCTTCAAGAACAATTGGCAATGCCTGCTGTTGTATCGGCGTCATTTCAGTGTAGTTGAGGCTGTTCAGTGTCTCTATCAGTTCACTTCTAAGATTCAGGCTCTTAAATGAGGTTGTCACAAGTGTATCCTTCAAGGATGGCTAACGAATGTGGATCCGTAAGCAGTTAAAAAGTAAAAACCGCTTCAACAAGGAAGCGGTTTTGAATAATCCGTAAAGCGTATCGGCCGCTCTAACGAATTCCGTGTAGGAACTCGTGGCGCGTAGCCGGGTTGCTCTTAAAAATACCACCTAACGCAGTGGTGGTGGTTTCGCTTGTTGCATCCATCACCCCACGAGATTTCACGCAATAGTGCGTGGCATCAATGGTGACTGCAACATCATCAGACTCTAGCAGAGTTTGCAGTGCGATCAGAATTTGTTGAGTCATGCGCTCTTGCACCTGAGGGCGCTGCGCAAAGAAACGAACGATGCGGTTTATCTTGGACAAGCCAATGATTTTTCCGCGCGGAATATACGCCACAGTCGCGCGGCCATCAATCGTTACTAAGTGATGCTCACAAGTGCTTGTCAGTGTGATGTCTTTGACGCGCACCATTTCACTCACGTCCATCTTGTTTTCAATCACCGTGATTTTTGGGAAATTAGTGTAATCAAGACCAGAGAAAATCTCGTCAACGTACATCTTTGCAATGCGATGCGGCGTTTCTTCAAGACTGTCATCGGTAAGGTCCAGCTCAAGAAGAGAAAGTATTTCACGCATATGGTACTGAATCTTTTCTTTTTTCTCTTCACGACTGATTTGGTTTGGCGACATTGGTGTCTCCAAACCGCGGCTTTCTAGCGCATCTTTTACCAACTTCGCGGATTCGCTAAGACCTGACATTCCACTTCCTCTTACATAACCTTGCCGTTTATACTTCAACCACTTGATTTGATTGAGGCGACAGACAAACTCTTGGCTCACCACTGAGCAACTTAACATACCCGTAAATAAAGGGATTTACCCCTTTCGGATGGCCGACAAGGATACTCGGATTTTTGAATAATTACATCCATATTTTATCCGTGGTCATTATTATGACTACGATTTCTATGATAAAGTGATTTTCATTAAAAGCTAATATAATAACGATTTAGGACACTATTATGGGTTGCTGTGATGCTCCTGGCTTGATGCCAATCGAAGAAGCGATGGAACAAATGCTGTCGCCAATAAAACCAATCCAAACCACCTTACAGCTGCCTCTTGCCGAAGCCATTGGCTATGTTCTTGCTGAAGATATACTTTCCCCTATTTTCGTTCCGCCTTTTGATAACTCAGCAATGGACGGATACGCAATTCGTATTGCCGACTTAAACAACAATAATGTTCTGCCTTTGGCGGGTAAATCTTTTGCAGGCCAACCTTTGGAGGGCGAATGGCCCAAAGGCACTTGCGTTAGAATTATGACTGGCGCTCAAATTCCTGAAGGCTGCGATGCCGTCATCATGCAGGAAAACACTGAGCAGACAGAGCAAGGCGTGAAGTTCAATCAGACCGATGTGAAGCCGCAGAATAACATTCGCCCTACAGGTGATGACATTCGCAAAGATGACGTGGTACTGCCTAAAGGCGCGCGCCTTACCGCGCGAGATATCCCGATGATTGCCACTTTGGGTATCAGTCATGTCACTGTCGTTCGTAAACCTCGAGTTGCCTTCTTCTCCACAGGAGACGAACTCAAGCCCCTTGGTAAACCTCTCGAAGCTGGCCAGATATACGATAGCAACCGTTACGGCATAAAACCTCTGATTGAAAACTTCGGCTGTGAACCTGTCGATCTTGGTATTATTCCTGATTGCCCGGAAGAGCTAAAAGCAACGTTTGAAAAAGCGCAGACTTTAGCTGACGTTGTTGTCACATCGGGTGGTGTGAGTGTCGGTGAAGCCGACTATACCAAAGACATATTGGAACAACTCGGCCAAATCGGCTTCTGGAAGCTTGCCATCAAGCCGGGTAAGCCATTTGCATTTGGCAAGTTATCGACCGCTTGGTTCTGCGGACTTCCAGGTAACCCTGTGTCAGCAGTGCTAACAATGTACGTTCTTGTTCAGCCTATGTTAGCGAAACTTGCCGGACACACTGAATGGAAAGCACCTGAATCCATTCCAGCTATCACTCGCAGTGCATTTAAAAAAGCACCGGGACGCACAGACTATCAACGTGGCGTTTACACCATCGAAGATGGCAAGTTTGTTGTAGAAACAACAGGAAACCAAAGTTCAGGCGCTTTCCGCTCTATGAGCTTGGCAAATTGCTTTGTCGTTTTGGAACGTGAGCGTGGCCGTATTGAAGTCGGTGAAACCGTGAATATCCAGTTGTTCAATTCAACCCTTTATTAGGAGTGAGCACATTGGAGATCCTTTCCGATCAAGAAATGCTTCGCTACAACCGTCAAATTATCCTGAAGCAGTTTGATTTTGACGGCCAGGAGGCACTAAAGCAAAGCTCGATTTTGATTCTTGGTGCTGGTGGGCTTGGCTGCGCATCAAGCCAATACCTTGCAACAGCGGGTGTCGGCTCTCTGACCTTAATTGATGATGACGTTGTAGAACTGTCTAATCTGCAACGCCAAGTACTTCATCATGATGGCGACGTTGGTAAGAAGAAAGTCGTCTCTGCCTCTGAATCTTTGCAACAGCTGAACCCTCACCTACAAGTGCGAACGATAGATCAACGATTGAGTGATGAGGATTTAAAAACCGAAATTGAGATGCATACATTAGTGCTTGATGCATCGGATAACGTGGAGACTCGGAATCAGCTTAACCGCCTCTGCTACCAGTTAAAAACACCACTTGTTTCAGGTGCAGCAATAAGAATGGAAGGTCAAATCAGTGTCTTCACTTATCAGGATAATGCACAACCTTGCTACCAATGTTTAAGCTCGCTATTCGGCTCAGCAGCATTAAGCTGTGTTGAAGCTGGAGTCATGGCGCCAGTTGTCGGCATCATCGGTGCGGTACAAGCTATGGAAGCGATCAAAGTTATCGCCAATTATGGACAGGCGAAAGAAGGCAAGATTCTGCTTCTTGATGCGATGACCATGTCATGGCGAGAAATGAATCTGATGAAAATGCCGAGTTGCCCCGTCTGTAGCTAAGCTCACCATAAACGGCCAGGAGTACAAAGGTTATTAGGATCTGTTGACCTTTTGAGCTGATTTTTGCAGCAGTTTGTGGGTTCTTTATACAAGGCAGAGGGTTTGAAATGTAGTTGCCCTACCTGATAAGCCGATAACGCAGTAGAAAGGAACCACAAACGCTGCCCAGAGGGTTCGGCTAAAAGCGTTTTACTCTTTGTTGAGAGGTGTTTTGCTTAGGTCACTAGGCGACAAACCTCTCGCCGCGACTAAAACGCTTTTATCTCGAACAAAATTTAACCGCAAAAGGTCAACAGACCCTATGAACAACCCGAAAATATTTCTGGCCGCCCTGCTCCTCTTATCTCTGGTCTTGCTTGGATTGATAGCGCTCAATAAGCCAACGCAAACCACTAGAGTTCAAGCGCTTGTCTTAACTCAAACTCTCACCCAGTCACTTGATGGAAATCGACGCTTTCTGAATATTGAATTTAGCGATGGTGAGCAAACTATGATTAGCATCCCGCCTCAAACTGAATGTCCTGCCAATTCCATCGTGGAACTTGACAAGAAATCCGCACTCTTTTCTGACGCTATCAGCTATCGCTATGTACAATGCAACACCTATACAAATAAACATTAGCAGTCCCTGTTGTGACCTCTAAAGCCCTGTTGTAAATTAGTTGCATAAAATTCATAAACTTATATAAGGAAGTATTATGTCACCCTTGATCACTCCAAAACAGCTCGCTGAACTACAACAAACGGATAAGTTGGTTGTACTAGATACAAGTATTGAATTTCAGATCCCATCAGAACCGGAAAAAGACAATCAGAACTTAATTCCAAATACTATTCGCTTTGATTACGACTCTGTGTTTTGCGATCCTGACGCTTCGCTTCCTCATATGATGCCTTCAGAAGATCGCTTCAACCAGCTAGCTAAAAGCATTGGCCTGCATCAAGATTCAATCATTGTGGTCTACGACAACAGTGGGACGTTTGCTTCTCCGCGCGCATGGTGGATGCTAAGAGCAATGGGACATAAAGAAGTGTATATCTTGAATGGTGGCCTGACTGAGTGGAAGCTAGCAGGATATGACACTGTCACTTCTTACAAAAAGGCCGCTACTGAAGGTAACTTTAACGGCAAGCTCGACCCTTCTTTCTTTGTTGATGCGCAATACGTACTTGACCAAATCTCGAACGCATCCAACCAAACCGTTGACGCACGCTCTCATGCGCGATTCAATGCGCAAGTCGCCGAGCCAAGACCTGGTGTGCGAGCTGGCCATATTCCAAATTCAGTATGTCAGCCTTTCGCTGAGTTGATGGAAGGCCACAAACTCAAACCTATTAGCGATCTAAAATCAATCTTGGAACGCTCAATGGATAGCAGTAAATCTCAACACATTTTCAGCTGTGGCTCAGGGGTGACGGCAGCGATTGTTCTTCTCGCTGCACAACTTTGCGGATATCAAAACCTTTCAGTGTATGACGGTTCGTGGACCGAATGGGGCGCAGACGACAGTTTACCGATCAGCTAGCGTTCATTTCACACAAAAGGCAGCAATAACGGCTGCCTCTTCTTTTTTACTGAACATACAATCAAAAAAGCCTAAGTATGTCGATGCCTTGAAAGCGTTTGGCCGCTTCAGCTTCTATCTCTACTTTCCAATTGTTGTCGAACAGGCCATTGACGAATAAAGATGTCGTCGGTAGAGCGCCTATATCAAATCGAAAACGCGCCTTAGCTCCATGATAGCCTTCAAGATTTTGACGATTTACTATGTAAATCCGAGTACTAATTAGGTCATGTATATCGATTCTATTGGCTTGCAACACGCCATGCACATTTTGCTAAGCCAGTATAATCTGATCCTCAGCACTCTCCGGCACTTTGCTAAGCTCATTGATACCCAATTGCCCTGCGATGTGAAATCGTGTCGAGCCTGATGGAATTATGTGCTGACCTATTCTCGCCGTTGAAGACGACTTAAAGGAAGGCAAGTTGACGCGATTAAAAACGGATGGGATGAGCCTTAAAGCGTCATTCTTAGCTGTACACAACTACGACTTGCAGATGCCCGCTAGAATTCGGGCATTTATGGATTTTGTAAAAGAGAAAGCAAAGGACAAATTATAAGAGAACCCCGAGGAGATGACTTGTGCTTTTGGGCGAACAATCTCTCGCGGTCATTTCATTTGCTCATCTAGGTTGAGTACAGTGAGTGCGTTGCTTACGCTGGTGGCAATGACATCAATCACACCTGTTCTAAGCGCGCCAAGCATCGCCAATGGCTTACTGTTCTCGGCTGCAATGGCAATCACTTCTGAAATGGGTCGAAACTCTTCAATGCTTAAACCAATGACACGATCACTCATGACGGTTTTGGCAGACTGCCCCTTAATATCGAAGAAATCGTAACCTGCAAAATCACCAACAACCCCTTGAAGCATGCGAGATTGAACCACTTCATCTGCTGTAAACCAACCCAAGTCAACCATATAGCTGTTCTCACTCATATCGCCAATCCCGACCAAAGCGACATCTGCCTTACGAGCGAGATCCAGCGTTTGCTTTACTGTCGCATTCTGCATAAACGCGTGTTTCTGTTCTGGGTTTTCTGCGTATGCAGGAGCGTAAAGCGTTTCTGATGTACCGCCATAGCTCTTGGCAAATTGTCGACAGATATGATCAGCGTTAAACATACCGCCGCGAGGGTGAATCCCGCCGATACCACAGACAAACTTCACATCTCGTTGAGGAATAACGCCAATATGATGGGCAACCGCGGAAACATTCCTTCCCTGACCGACAGTCACAACAGACCCATTTTGAATAGAGCTGGCCATGTACTTGGATACTAACCCTGCCACTTGCAAACGTTGCTGCTCTTCGCTCGGCTGATCAAGCGCAACCAAAGCGCGCTTAACGCCAAACCTTTCAATTAGTCTTTGCTCGATCTTGGCACTGAATACGGGGTGATATTTGACGGTAATCTCAACGATACCTTCATCACGAGCCTGCTTTAGCATCCGCCCTACTTTGGCCCGCGATACAGAAAACTTCTTGGATATTTCTTCCTGGGTTGCCCCGTCCTGATAATAGGCAACGGAGATTTCGGTAAGTAGATCAGCGCTGTCATCAGACATATCTTGTTGTGACTTGCTCATTTTGCTTGGGCTCCTATAGGGGAAAATACCTATTACATCTGCTCAGTGCTGTAGCATATGTTATCACTATAGATAATTGCAACATTTGCTCACCACTGCGACAAATTCTCAGGCTATTTATTATGCTCTGCATATTCTCTCCAACCCTTGTCATGCCTCGGCAAACGTTTAAATCGAATAGCCGACAAAAGCAATTGGAAAAATAGTTGATGAACATCACCATAACCTTCAATTAGCGATTGACATTCTGTCTGGATGAGATAAATATGAACCCATCATTTACTCATCGTGAGAGCAAATGTTCACAACAAGTGCTCTCACGATGAAATTTATTCCGGTTAGTTGATTTAATGAACTCGGAAAGGGTTAAAAAACGATTAGCTAACTCGCTTGCAATTGCACCACTCACATTAACTGTTTTGATGTGAGCGCCCATTAAATAGGATGATCGAAATGAGCAACAAATTAGAGCAACTTCGTAAACTAACGACTGTCGTAGCAGACACTGGTGAAATCGATGCGATTAAAAAATACCAGCCAGAAGATGCAACGACTAACCCTTCTCTGATTCTTAAAGCCGCTCAAATCGAAGAATACGCGCCTCTTATCGACGCTTCTATCGAATACGCAAAATCTCAAAGCAGCGACAAAGCTCAGCAAGTACAAGACACTTGCGACATGCTTGCAGTCAACATCGGTAAAGAAATCCTAAAGACTATCCCTGGTCGTATCTCTACAGAAGTAGACGCTCGTCTTTCTTACGACATGGAAGGCAGCGTTGCTAAAGCTCGCCAGCTAGTAAAAATGTACAACGATGCGGGCATCACTAACGATCGCATCCTTATCAAACTGGCTTCAACTTGGGAAGGTATCCGCGCAGCTGAAATCCTCGAGAAAGAAGGCATCAACTGTAACCTGACTCTACTATTCTCTTTTGCTCAAGCTCGTGCATGTGCTGAAGCTGGCGTATTCCTAATTTCTCCATTCGTTGGTCGGATCATGGACTGGTACAAAGCGAAAGAAGGTCGTGACTTCGAAGCTCAAGAAGATCCAGGCGTACTATCTGTAACTAGCATCTACAACTACTACAAAGAGTACGGCTACAACACAGTAGTTATGGGTGCAAGCTTCCGTAACATCGGTGAGATCCTAGAGCTTGCTGGTTGTGACCGTCTAACTATCGCTCCTGCTCTTCTTGCTGAACTAGAAGCCGCTGAAGGTGACGTGGTAGAGAAGCTAGTTGACTCTAAAGGTGCTAAAGAGCGCCCTGCTGCTATGACTCACGCTGAGTTCCTATGGGATCACAACCAAGATGCAATGGCCGTTGAGAAGCTTGCTGAAGGTATCCGCAACTTCGCTGTTGACCAAGGCAAACTTGAAGCGATGATCGAAGCTAAGCTTTAATCTCAAATTATTTAAAAAAGGGGAACGTTTGCGTTCCCCTCTTAATTTTCCTTTCTAGAATTTAATAATATTCGGTATTTATTATGGATCGTAAACATCTAGCTAATGC
>NZ_JXXU01000049.1 GCF_000967495.1 Vibrio neptunius
GTACTTTTCTCTAAGAACCCTAAATTTTCAAATCGACAAGCGGCCACACGGCCATAGAACCATGTATAAACAATACCGCGTTTTCGATCAAAGAAAATATCAGTAGGCCTTAACGTTCTTATGAAAAACACACTCACAAGAAAAACGATCAAAGCCGACACACCTGTAGCTTTTAATTCTTTTTCTAAGCCCTTACGTACACCTTCACGACCAAATTTGTATACAGCAAAAAAATAATTTGCCAATGAATAATCACCATTACTAGCAAATATTGTTTGATAATATAAATATTCCTTTCGTTGATGGTCGCTAAAGTAACTGCCTTCTTGTTCTTTCTCTTGATAGCGAGTCAATAGATCTTTCCCATAATTTATGGATGCTGAATTTAAGCCCAAATCGCTTATTATAAAAATAAAGGTAAACCACACTGCAATCACAACAGGAACAAGATAAACGGAGCGAATAGCATGCCTTGCATCACGGATAGATATAATATCGTCAGTCACCTGCATAAATGGCTCTGGTGGTTGATCAGTCGGCGGTATAGCTTTCTGATTGACAAATTCATCTCGTCCATCCACCAACTTTTGTGCATACCGAAACCTAACCAGGGTTTCTTGGGTATTGACTCTGCTCATCGATTAATCCCTTTTCACGCCTATCTATCCTTCATGACGGTATTGCATGGCCTTTAGGCCTAATGGCAAAAAGGCTAGGCTTTGGTGGTGAACAGTCCAATAAATCGACGTTCCATTTTGCTATCACCGCTATATCGCGTGGCCTTTGGGCCTGTGGGTTTGGTAGTGATGAACCAAATCTCCCTCGGCTTCTAGGGCCGCGTTAACCCGTAGCTCAAGGTCGTCTGGTTTAGGATCCACGCGCCAGAAAAACTTGGCGGGTTCACGCTTAAAAGAAGAGCCAGTGATCACTGCGCTTTTGCCATGGTCCATAAAGGCGAGGATTTGCGCCAGTGGATAAGTGGTATCGGCTTCGTCATGAAAAGTGAGCTTGCCGGTATCAATGCCAACAATCGCCATCGGGCGGTAGCCCTTTTGCTTTTTGTTTTCAAACTGCAACACAAGGTTAATACCAAGATGGTTTTCAATTAACCCCATTTTGTCAAAGTAGGCGGCCCCGACTCGGCCATGGCGCCAGCTGTAAACAATTTGCCGTTGGCGGTCAAAATAGATTTCCGCATCTCTGGGTTTGAGAAAAAAAAGCATCCACATAGACACAGTTATCATCCACATAAAACCTAGAAAAACAATGCTGTCTATAAAATAATCTAGCTCTCCTATGATAGATTGCGCCGCCATATAGGTGAAAAAGGTAACCTTTCCTTCCCCATTAAGCATGGCTTTTTGATAAGTTTCCATCTTATTCATATCATAGATAGGTTCATACCCTGTCCTTCGATATTCTTGAATACGTGCGATGGTCTGATGAGCGTCTTCAGCTAACGAGGAAAAATTAGGCCATGAGTCAATCGTAAAGTGAGTAGCCAGAATCGACAGCATCAGCATCCATGGCACAATATAATAGTTGCGCCGATTATGGTAACCGGTTCTTATAGTTAACAGCTTATCATCCACTGAGACAATGGGGTCAAAGGGGTCGTCCATAGGCACCACAGTGACCTCAGAACGAAACTCCTGCCACCACTTAGAAAAAGGCTGGGCTTTGGTGGTGAATAGGCCAATAAAACGACGCTCCATTATTTATCCTTAATACTTGTCGTTCGGGTGTTCATTAACCATACCTATCAACTGGCGTTTAATACTGCCTGATGAGGTTAGCATACGTTTAGGCACCATCAGTGACGGCTCTGGCTCGTAACACCATTGCAGGCTAAGGTCACTCGCGAGCCCGCGGTTTTTTCCAAATGAGCACTCTACTTCCACGGTCAAATGTAGGCCATCCTCTTTAAACTCATGCTGTTTCGGGTTGTTGAATGCAGCAAGCAAGGCGTGTTTAAAAGCCTCGGTCATGGGCTCGGTTGACGCAGGGCCCGATCGGGTGTAAACCTTTTTGACCATGGTGCCATGAAGCTGAGAAATGCCCATTTTAAACTCAGGTAAAACAAAACGGAACGTATAAAGCTTATCGGATTTAATCACTTGTGGGGAGAGAGTGGTCTTGTCTATTTTTAACTGAGGCCAGTAGAAATAGTTAATAAACTCTTGGGATTCAATCTGCAATGCCGTTTCAAGGTATTGTTTTTTTCCCTCATCAGTCAAAGATTGTATCTTCTTTTTTCTCAGTATTACGTTCTTAACTTTTTCAGCATCAGTAAAATCGGCCCAAAATGAGTAGTACTTACTTTTCCCCCAAAAACAGCTAAACAGCAGGTTCTCTAACTCGGTTTTCTGAAAACGAGCGATGGTGTAACCACTTAAGAATAGGCCCAGCATCGCGACACTGAAAAACGCCCAGCCAACCGGGCCAGAGGCAACAGATCCTATCACTAACAGGCTTGCTGCCCCACCGATTAAGTACCCATCTCGTAACCCGTTATTACCACTTCGATTGGCAGTGGAAGCATCGGTAAAATATATCGCCGCGACCATTAAATTCGCTCCAACGACTAACCCCCTAACCGGCACCTTAGCCACTTGGCCTTCGACATGCTTGCTGTACGCCATAATATTCTCTAATCCAAGCTTATTGGCCAGATGGGCACCTATTGTGGGGAGATATTTTTCCAACGTATGGGCTCTGAGGACTCGATTAAACCCTGAGGCCAGCGCATTAGTGGATTTAGCGCCATACTTGGTGAGAGCAGCACTGTCTGCTGCCAACGCCAACAATGTTGAGCCCATTTTACCCATCGTATAGAGCACATCCTTATCATTGATGGGGTCAAGCTCGGCATACTCTTGTTGCGAGGCCAAATCGTACATGGCTAACACATTGTAGTAAAAAGACCATGCCGCAAAACCAACATCAACCAACGCGCCCGCGAAATGCAGCGAGGTTTTCACTTGGCTGTTTTCAAAATAAATCTTTGTTTCTATGGGGCTAGATGGCGTTATTTCTAACTCAAGCAGTTGTAAAATACGTGTCTTTTTCGCATTGGCTTTGACTTGCGACCAATCGAGCAACTGCTCATGCCAATTGATTTTTGTCTTATTCCACAATGTAGCAGCCCTGCCCTGCTTGGCCCGCTTGCTCAGGGATTCTTCCATTTCATCCAGTGACACTCGAACTCTGTTTCCGTTAATCTTTACCCCCAATATCGCATCCAGTATCTTGGGGAAAGTCGTCCGATAGAAACGCTCAAGCCCTGCATTCGCTGCAATTTTAGACCACTTTCCCGCTTGTTGACCGATATAAGAAAATGCCACAGGAATACGCGCTAAAAAGTGACCTAGGGAAATGAGCATATACTTGGAGACATAGGCCGACAGTTCACGCCAATCACCACCTTGGCATTGGGTAAAAATGAGCCTTGCACCTTTAAACATAATTCCCAGAGCGTTATCGTTAGGAGTAAGAGTATCGGTGACGAAGGCTTGGCCAACCCAATCGTCCATCGTATCCATACCGTGCTCGCTGGCGGTAACACCTTCAAACAGTGTGCCAAGTAAAAACAGTAACTTGGCCAACTCCAGCGCTGGATTTACAATCCCCTCTTGGCGAAGGTCAAAATAATGGTGCAGGTAACAGGTGAGCGAGCCGACTTCGTTTGTTGCCCCCTCTCCAGCGACAAAATAATCCATCAGCGCCAGCCATTGCTGTGTCTGTTTCGACACCTTATCCATTTTGAGTTGACTTTTCTCTAAAAACTCAGTGAGCGCTTGGGTATCTAAGTTTTCTTGCGCGGCTTGACTCACTTGTGGCACAGGGCTGTCGATACAGGCTTTTGCATAAGTGCCTATCGTTAATGGATAGAGATTGTTTTCTCGATAAGCTTGACCTTCAGCGATGGTATTTTTGAGGTTATGGGCAATATCGCGCTGGCGGCCAACCGGGTCAAACAACACCACTAAGGTGCCGTCTTTTTTCTCGCTGTGGCTTTTTTGCATGGTTTCAGCCAGCTCATTAGCAGCGAGGTGGTAGGTTCTTTGATTGGTTCCAATATCTAGACCGACATCGGTTGGTTTTTGCGCTTGTTGGTCTGCCAACCATTTGGTATCTGGGCTGCGGTAGTCCTCGACCAAAGCGCTTAACGTATCTTGGCTGGCGGTGTCGCTAAAGTCATCGCT
>NZ_JXXU01000050.1 GCF_000967495.1 Vibrio neptunius
GCAGCAACCGCAGCTTTCTTCGGATCCTCTCCGGCTTCAGCGTTTTCAGGCTCAGCGGTGACGGATTCTGGTTTACCTTCTTGCTGCGCCTTACGAGCTTTAGCACGAGCAATGGCAGCGGCGACGGAAGCCTTTTTCTCTGCAGTTGCTGAATCAGTACCGCTATCCTGTTGAGCGGCTTTTTTCGCTTTAGCGCGCGCAATCGCTGCTGCAACCGCGTCTTTCTTATCATCGGATGATGTGGCTGACGAAGATTCCTGGGTCTTTTGAGCTCTTTTCTCTCTGGCCTGGCGTTTGCGTTCTTCACGCAGTTTTGCCATCTCAGAGTTGTCCGGCTCTGTATCACCAGCTTGCATTGCAGCCGCTTGCTTGGCTTTGGCTTTGGCGATGGCGGCCGCTACCGCTGGCTTAATTGCGGGTTGATCCGATTTTGATTCCGATTTTTGCTTTTTTACGCGCGCAATCGCAGCGGCAATAGCATCATCGCCGCCGGTTTTCTTCATATCTTTACGACGTTCATCTGCCGCTTTTTTGAAGCGGTTCTCTCGTTCTGCTTTATCACGCTCAAGCCGCGCTTTTCTCTCTTCAAAGCGGACTTTAGCACGCTCAGCAGCCTCGGACTCTTCTTTGCGCGTGCGAATCTCTGCTTTGGCTTGACGGTAGTATTGCACCAGTGGGATTTCACTAGGGCAGACAAAGGCACAAGCACCACATTCAATACAGTCTTTCAGGTTGAGTTCTTCACACTTGTCGTATTCTGCTGCTTTTGCATGCCATTGAAGCTGTTGAGGAAGTAGTGAAGCCGGGCAGACCTCAGCACATTGACCGCATCGAATACATGCCATTTCATACTGATCGGGTGAAATCTCTTTACGAGTTGGAGCGAGAATGCAGTTCGATGTTTTGGTAATGGGGACGTTGGCATGGGGAAGCGTAAAGCCCATCATGGGGCCTCCCATGATTAGGCGAGGCAACTTCTTATCGGCTTTGTAGCCAAACTCGTCGAGCAACGATTGAACAGGTGTACCAATCAGTGCGATCACATTTCTCGGCTGTTTAAAGGTATCTCCGGTTAGAGTAACGATGCGCTCTACCAAAGGTTCACCGTCACAAACAGCTCGCTTAATGGCTTGCAGCGAACCAACATTCTGCACCATTACCCCAATCTCTGCAGGAATACCGTTTGCTGGTACCTCTTTATTAGTCAATATCTTGATCAGTTGCTTCTCACCACCCGATGGGTACTTGGTGGGAATCACGCGGATAACGATATCTTTGTGCTGTGCGGCTTGTTCTAACGCTTTGATAGCTTGAGGCTTATTATCCTCAATACCGATAATGGTCAGTTTAGGTTTTAAGATGTGTTCTACAATCTCGATACCTTTAATAACTTCGTCGGCATTTTCTTGCATCAACATGTCATCGGCGGTGATGTAAGGTTCACATTCCGCCGCGTTAACAATCAGTATCTCTGTCCGTGCCAAGCCTGCTTGGATTTTTTTCGCGGTAGGAAAGCCTGCTCCGCCCATACCTGAAACGCCAGCCTGACGAATAATTTCAATCAACTCATCAGGTGTACGTTGGGTAAAGTCGCTGTTGGTGTAACGTTTAATCCAACGATCTTTGTTATCAGGAGCGATGACAATACAAGTTTCTGCTAGGCCCGATGGGTGAGCAGTGGTGCGAGACTCAATCGCTGTGATTTTACCAGATGTTGGTGCATGAACTGGCAGCATGAAGCTAGTGTCGTACTTGGTCAATGCTTGACCTTTAAGTACCATGTCGCCAACTTCTACGGTTATCTTACCTGGTTTACCAATGTGTTGTTTCACTGGCAGAACGATTTCTTGTGGAATACTCGCTCTGGCAATCTCGCTTTTTATCGACTGTTTTTTGTTTTCAGGTGGGTGTACGCCCCCCGGGAAATCCCAAAGTGCGCCTGATTTAATTTGTTCTATGAGTGACAGCATACCAGTCCTTAATTCACGCGATTCTGCTGCTTGGCAGAATTGGTAACATCAACAACAGGAATGGCGTCCAGTTGCCACTTCCAGCTCGCTGTAGTGGTTTCTACAGGAATCATTTCAATACAGTCTGTTGGGCAAGGTGCGACACACAAATCACACCCGGTGCATTCGTCTTTGATCACCGTGTGGAGAGCTTTAGTACCGCCAACGATCGCGTCAACGGGACAAGCCTGAATGCACTTAGTACAGCCAATGCACATGTCTTCATGAATAAATGCGACGGTTTTGACATTGTCATCCAGATCGTGTGCTGAGTCTGTGACCTCGACGCCCATAAGATCGGCCAGTTTCTCGATGGTTGCCTGACCGCCAGGAGGGCACTTGTTGATCTCGTCGCCATTCGCAATCGCTTCGGCATAAGGGCGACACCCCGGGTAGCCGCACTGACCACATTGGGTTTGAGGTAAAATATTATCAATTTGGTCGACGACCGGATCCGCTTCAACTTTAAAGCGGATCGAGGCAAATCCTAATATGGCGCCAAACAGTGCAGCAAGTGCTGCTAGGGCCAGTACAGCAATAAGAATAGCGCTCATTACAATTTCACCAGTCCAGTAAAGCCCATGAATGCTAGCGACATCAGTCCGGCGGTGATCATAGCGATTGACGCCCCTTTAAATGGCGCAGGTACATCGGCCGCTGCGATACGCTCACGCATAGAGGCGAAGAGGATAAGAACCAGTGAGAAACCGACCGCTGCACCAAATCCATAAATGATAGATTCGATGAAATTGTGGTTTTCGTTGATGTTAAGCAGGGCGACACCTAAAACCGCACAGTTGGTTGTGATCAGCGGTAGGAAAATCCCCAGCAGGCGATAGAGCGTCGGACTGGTTTTGTGCACCACCATTTCGGTGAACTGAACCACAACGGCAATAACGAGAATAAAGCTCATGGTACGCAAATATTCCAGTCCCAAAGGCTCTAGAACGTAACTTTCCACCAGATACGAGCACACCGAGGCTAGGGTCAGGACAAACGTGGTTGCCAACCCCATTCCGATTGCTGTTTCCAGCTTCTTGGAAACACCCATGAATGGACATAGGCCCAAAAACTTCACCAGTACAAAGTTGTTGACCAGCACAGTGCCGACCAGCAACAAAAGATATTCGGTCATAATTATATATTTAAGAGATTCCGATCCCGATATTATCCTGCTTTGCTGAGTCAATAACAACCAACGAAAGCTAGGGTTTTGTATTGTTAAATAAAAATTATACGGGATATTCCCGTTATCGGGAGCAAATTCGAGTCTAAATCTGTAAAAACTCTGGTTATGTAGCGATACGCATAGAGCAGCAGAGTATTAATATGAGTGTGTTAATAGCTTATGAGAATAAGTCTCTGTACTGGTTCGATAAAGCGCTGGGTCAGCGACAGAGTTTTTATAAGGTGATCAGGGGTGGTAGCGGAGATAAATCGATGAGCGGTGAATGATTCGATTCACCGAATAAAAACAGAGGATTAGGCGGCTTGCCTAGGAGTTTCTCTAACTGAATCAAGTTGAGTAGTGCATAAAATCGATGCACATATTGAGTCGTTTCAGCAGGGAGTTTGAGTGATGAAAACGCTTTACTACCAGATTTTTTGATCGCCCGAGATACTCGGCCTTCACCTGCATTATATGCGGCAATGGTGAGAGCTAAATCGTCAAACTTATTGTGCAAAAATGCTAAATATTCGATGGCCACCTTTGTACTGGCTTGAATGTCAAATCGCTGATCTTGATTTGCGTCGACTTTAAGGCCGAAGCGCTGTGCTGTGGCGGGCATCAGTTGCCATAGACCTGCTGCGTTGGCGTGAGAAACAGCATTTGGATCGAAGGAAGACTCTAGCATGGGCAACAGCACCAACTGCGATGGCAAAGATTGAGATGACAACTGCTTGGCGATGTCATCAATCAATGCTCGGTTCAGCACCAACCGTTGTTCAATGTGTTTTTTATAGGGCGTAAGCACCGCTAGCTCCTGCCCATATTCAGTCGGCAGAGGTGCAGCGTTTAGAGGGTACAAAGGACAAAGAAAGGGCGACAAAAACAGGCACAATGCTGGTTTCCAAAGACTGCGATGATGGATCATTTCAGCAGTGGCTGCTCTTCGTAGGTATGCTGTCTTGGTTGAGTAATGTGGCACATTAGCTCATGAAAACTGGCAGAGCTCTGGCCGTTCTCTTGATTGAGTGCTTGGCAGTGTTTTACCAGAGATTCTAACTCGCGCCATTGTGAATGAACTTTGTTCGACAATGAAGTCGGCAATGCAGAAAAAAGCTTATTCATGCCGCCTTGATCGCGAGTAAGCCGCAATGCAGTCATTGTTTGACTGCGTTCTTTGGCATGCTGACCAAGCTTGTTAAGTAATGGTTTCTGCTGGGCAAGATTTTGATTAAGCTTCGCTGCATCGAAACACAGATACAGCGATTTTTGCTCTTGTAAAAGCATGGCTAATTGGCGATATGACTTTATATCTTCACCTATGGAGGTGAGAAAGCGCTGAATCATACGCGAGGTTTCAGATGCCATAATGAACTCCAGTCCGCACTATTCGTGACCAGTATGAAATTGAAGGACCGCTTGTGATAACGCCTTGGTGTCGAGTGCTAGCTCACCTTTTACCAGCGCGTTGCGTACTTGCTCCACCTTTTCCATATCCACATTTGGTAGCGACTGCATTTCTGCTTGTGCTTTATCTATCGCAGCAGTGTTGGTATTGACCATAGCTTCAGAAATCGCTTGCGCAGTCGAAGGCTCTGCGGGTTTCTTGGAAGATTGATTTAGATTGGTGTGAGGGACGTGCCCACCTGCAACTTTGTCGATTTTCATTAATGGGTTCCTTAATCATCGTGGTTACAGGTTCAATGCGACCATGCTGCTCGAAACATTAAGTCAACATAATCACTTTTTATATCTACCTGAAATCATTGTCTCTTTACGAGTAGTAAAGCGCGAAAATGATAACCTGAGTCCAAAAATCAGAACTGGGTTTGTACCTGGTTGAGTCCAGTGACAACAGCCTTAATGACTTTGCCAGAAGAACTGTTCTTTACGTCGATCTGTTCACCACGCGTGCCCGGTTCTAGGGCGACCCCTTTTGTGGACGCCGTAAACCCATCTTTAGTCGCAGTAATCACAACTTGATTACCTTTGATGACCAAAGGTGGGGACTCGAGCTTTCTCGGGTCCAATATCTGCCCTGAGCGTATGCGCCTAGACGCGAGCATACCAGAAACTTGTGAGATCTGAGTGAAGAAATCTTGCTCTCGGCTTAAGGTTCTGGTTTCAAGCTTAAGGTTCATGGGAGAAATAGCTTGGTCTCGATTGATGCCTGCCTGGGTGACCACCACTGGGAGTGTTAGCGCTGATTTTATGGTCACATTGATGCGCCATGTCACCGACGGCGCATCGCAGTCAACCGAGCGTTTAAGGTTGCCTACAGGGAGTGTTTTGTTATCGATACCCGAAATACTCAATGGTCTAGGGCACATAGGCAGGTGTTCAGCTGCCGTTGGAGTACGAATATCATAATCGAGTTGATAGTCTTGCCATTGACGCTGATCCGCTTGAATCTGAACTTGTTGTTTAAAATTGCTCTCAACCGCCTGAAGAATGACCTGCTTGGTAGCGATCTTTTCACTGCTCAATACGGTTGGACTGCAAAGCATCATACTGACGAGTAACCCCCAGTTTAGAGGGGAAGTAATTCGGTTCCCCTCACTTTTTTTGATTTCCGTAAAGCGGAAATTGCCTTTCCTTGCTTTTTTGTAAGTCATTGATTTTATTGTTTATTTTTTATGGCATGCATCTTGTCTTATTCATCCTTATTCGAGCCAACTTAAAAGGAAAGAGACATGGCAATTTCATTTGAAAATGCGTTGGGTGTTCACCCTGATGCGTTGAACTTTAGAGTTCAGCGTACCAAAGTCCTTGCCAGTAACCTAGCAAATGTTGATACCCCTGGGTATCTGGCTAAGGACCTGAGTTTTACCACTGCAATGAATCAGTTATCACCTCATGGTGTGAACAAGTCCGTACCACAGCTGAAGGTGTCATCTATGTACTCGATTCCGTACCAGAACAGCAAAGATGGCAACACAGTTGAACTGGGGGTTGAACAAGGCAAATTCACACAAAACAACATGGACTTTCAGACCAGCCTGACCTTTTTGAACATGAAGTTTCAGGGACTGGCGAAAGTGATAGAGGGACGTTAAACATGTCATTTACCGATATTTACTCGATTGCTGGCTCAGCAATGAATGCGCAGACAGTACGCTTGAATACGGTCGCGAGTAACCTTGCTAACGCAGATGCTGTCTCGGCCAACCCAGATGACGCGTACAAGGCCTTGAAACCCGTGTTTGCCACCGTGTACAGCAAAACCGAGTTATCTGCGAGTAAAGAGAGTTACCCGAACGCTGAAGTGAGAATTGTGGATGTGATCCAAAGTTCAGGTCAGGCAGAAAAACGCTTTGAACCAAGTAACCCGCTTGCGAATGACGAGGGGTACGTTTACTACCCTGATATCGATGTTGTATCTGAAATGGCAGATATGATGTCTGCAACCCGCAGCTTCGAGACTAATGTAGAAGTACTGAGCAACGTAAAAAGCATGCAGCAAGGTTTGCTTAAATTAGGGCAGGGCAGCTAATGAGCATCGCTTCTTATAATGCTTTGTCTTCTGACACGCCAGTGAACTCAGGGGCAAATACAACATCAGTGACAGGCAACCCACAAGATGCCAATAGCGCGACGTCATTGGAAAATGAATTTATCAGCTTGATGGTGGCACAAATTCAGAATCAGGATCCGCTCAACCCACTTGATGGCACTGAGTATGTCAGTCAATTGGCACAGTTCTCCCAAGTACAAAGTACAGAGAACATGGCTTCAATGATGCAAAACAGCATGGTATTGCTCGATAACATGCAAGTACTGTCAACGGCTGGCTTGGTGGGGCAGACGGTTTATGTGTCTGGCAATGAGTTTGAAATGAATGATACCGCTCAAGGCGGAAAAATAGAGCTTGAGCATCCCTCAAGCCAAGTCACTTTAGTCGTGACGGATGAGTTCGGTCAGGCGAAAAAAGTGCCTTTAGGCGCCCATCCCGCAGGTGACGTCGATTTTAGTATCCATCCTGAAGAGTTGGGTCTTAAACCCGGAAAATACACAGTATCTGTTCAGGTTCAGGAGGGGCAGTCTGCTCCAAATATTCTTTTAGCCGGCCAGGTTGAGCAAGTTCGTATCCCAAGCTCAGGCGGCGCAGCGTTTGTTAACATCGAAGGTGTTGGCAGCGTACCTTTCTATGAAATCACTCAGTTTGGTGCTTAACCAATAAGGAAGACAGAGGTTAGTTATGAGTTTTAATATTGCCCTAAGCGGCCTTGATGCGACCAACACAGAGCTGAATACCATCAGCCACAATATTGCCAACGCATCGACCTATGGATTTAAAGGAGCACGTACTGAGTTTGCGGCAGTGTACAACGGCATGCAACCCGGTGGCGTAGAAGTTGCCTCTATTTCTCAGAACTTTGAGAAAAACGGTTCAGTTAGCGGAACTGGTCGAGCAATGGATCTGGCAATCAATGGTAACGGCTTCTTTGTGACTAAAGACAGTGCTGGCCAAATGCTGTACACACGCTCAGGTGTATTCGGTACTGATAAAGACAATTATGTCGTTGGTAACACGGGCGCGAAATTGCAAGGTTACAGCGTAGACGGCAACAATAACCTGCTCACAGGTGCAACGGGAGACATTAAAATCTCGACGTCTTCTTTGGCAGCCAAAGCCACAGATAAAATGGAGTTCATTGCCAATCTGGATGCAAAGAATCCGGTCATCGACCAGACGGTGAATCCGTTTGATCCGGGCAATAATAATTCATTTAACTCTTCCTACACGACAAAAGTTTACGACTCGCAAGGTAAGCCACACACGGTGACCCAGTACTTCACCAAAACGGCTGACAACACATGGGAAGTGAACGTGCAGGTTGACGGTGGAGTGGGTGCGGTTTCAACGGTCGCGATGACGTTCAACCCAGATGGCTCTATTGCCACTCCGACAGGCGCTTACAACGTTTCGTTCCCAGCGGCGGGCGCTAACCCAATGAGTATTGATATAGACCTGTCAGGCAGCACGCAATTTGGTACAGGTTTTGGTGTCAGCACTAACAACCCGAATGGCTACACATCGGGAGAATTGACGGGCGTTCGTGTTGAAGATAATGGCATGGTTTACGCTACCTACACTAACGGTCAGTCTCAGTTACAAGGCCAAGTTGTACTGGCGGATTTTGCCAACCCACAAGGCCTTTCAAAAGTCAGCGGTACTGCCTGGACTCAAAGTTTCAGTTCAGGTGCCCCCGTATTGGGAGTACCAGGTTCAGGCACGTTAGGTGATCTTTCACCAGGCGCGCTAGAAGGGTCTAACGTCGATCTGACCAGCGAGCTGGTTAACCTGATGACGGCGCAGCGCAACTATCAGGCGAATGCAAAAACCATTTCGACCAACGACAAACTGACTCAGGCGTTGTTTAACGCAATTTAACGGAGCCTGATATGGACAGTTTGTTATTCACCGCAACGTCTGGCGCAAGCCGAGTACTTAAAGCTCAGCATGTGCGCTCAAATAACCTATCCAATGCCGATACTGCGGGTTTTCGTGCTGATATGGAACGTGTGTCAAGCATCCCACTTCAGGGCGCGGGCTTTGACGGTCGCACCATGGTCGTTACCAACTCGGCGTCTACGCGTTTTGATGAAGGCGATATCGTTAAAACCGGCCGTGCATTGGATGTCGCTGTGATGGGGGACGGTTATCTGACGGTGCAGACCGCAGAAGGTCAGGAAGCGTATACCCGCGCCGGTAACATCAAAGTTGACTCCTTTGGTGCTTTGTCTGTTAACGGGTTTGCGGTTGTCGGTGAAGGAGGCCCTTTGGTTCTTCCCGATTATCAGAAAGTTGAAATTAGCGAACGTGGTCGTATTTCTGTCGTGCCTCCAGGGGGAGGCGCTGAGCTTGAAGTGGGGACCTTAAAGCTGGTTAAGCCGGAAACTAGCCAACTGGAGAAACAGAGCGACAGTTTGCTTCACAGCGTCGATGGCAACCCATTTGCGGCTGACCAAACCGTTCAGCTCGCACCTGAGCATATCGAAGGCAGCAACGTCTCTGCGATTGATGAACTGCTGAATGTGATGTCACTGACACGCAACTTTGAAATGCAAGTGCGGATGATGAAAACCGCAGAGACTTTGGCGCAAGCCGGTAACAAATTAATGTCGTCACGCTAAGCGCGGCGAAAGGAGTAAAAAAATGCACTCAGCTTTATGGGTAAGTAAAACGGGTATGGCCGCTCAAGACACCAAAATGACCGCCATCTCCAACAATCTAGCCAACGTCAATACGGTTGGTTTTAAACGTGATCGAGTAGTGTTTGAAGACCTGTTTTACAGTATTCAACGCCAACCCGGCTCGCAGGTGGATGAAGTCAATCAACTGCCATCAGGTGTACAGTTAGGCAGTGGTGTTCGAGTAGTGGGCACACAGAAAGTGTTTACTCAGGGTAATACGCAAAACACCAGTCAGGAACTTGACCTTGCTGTAATGGGGCAAGGCTTCTTCCAGATCGAAAACTCAGACGGCCAGCTCATGTACACTCGCAATGGCCAGTTTCATGTTAATTCAGAAGGCTTGATGGTCAATAGCCAAGGCCTACCGCTGGAACCACAAATCCAGATACCAGAGAACGCTTTGTCTGTGTCTGTTGGCACAGATGGCACGGTATCAGCAACGACAGCGGACAGCACCACACCACAATCTCTGGGTCAAATCACCTTAGCGAAATTCATCAACCCAGCCGGCCTCGAAGCGGTGGGAGGTAACTTGTTCCGCGAAACAGAAGCAAGTGGTCAAGCGGATGAGTTGACAGCTGGAATTGATGGTGTCGGCAGTATCAAACAAGGCGCTTTAGAAGGTTCAAACGTTCAGGTCGTCGAGGAAATGGTTGACATGATCACCACTCAGCGAGCTTACGAGATGAACGCTAAAGTCGTGTCAGCTGCTGATGACATGCTGAAGTTTGTCGCTCAATCAGTGTAATCGTTAAGTAATAAAGGAACAGGGAATGAAGGCATTATTGAGAGTTTGGCCTCTGGTTGTCATTTTGCTGGCTGGGTGCGCTGGTCGACAGGAGTTTACCCCTCCCGAGCCTGATGAAGAAAAATACGCGCCGCCTAAGCTGGACTATTCACTTCCAGCAGCCCAAAACGGCAGCCTTTATCGTCATCAATATTCCATGACCCTGTTTCAGGACAGGCGAGCATACCGTGTTGGCGACATGCTCACGGTGGTTCTCTCCGAAGAAACGGAATCAAGTAAAAAAGCCGACACCAAGTATGGAAAAAACTCGAGCGTCGGCTTTGCTACTCCGAGTCTGGGAGGTAAAACCATCGATGAGCTCGCCGCCAGTGTAGACGCTCAACGCGGTTTTGATGGTAGTGCTTCTAGCTCTCAGGGTAACAAGCTGGAGGGGGCTATCACCGTGACCGTTCATGAAGTGCTGCCTAATGGTGTATTGCGTATCAGCGGAGAGAAGTGGATTCGACTCAATCAGGGAGATGAGTTCATTCGCTTAACCGGCATTGTACGAGTTGATGATGTCAGCCGTAACAATCAGGTTTCATCCGCTCGAATCGGTGATGCGCGAATCACCTACTCAGGTCGAGGTACTTTGGCTGACAGCAATGCTGCTGGTTGGCTGAGCCAATTCTTTAACAGCCCTTGGATGCCGTTTTAATGAAACAGATAATGACTATGCTTACCGTCGCTTTTATTCCTCTTTCTCTGCGACGCCAGCGATTGAGCTCGACAAATCGAAACAGGGCTGGAGACCAACGATCTTCATTCCTGATGGCGATGATGCTGACGATGTTGTTGGGTACCGCCTTACCGACTCAAGCTGAAGTAGAAATCCCCATCATGGATCTCGTTGATGTTCAGGGTATTCGTGAAAACCAGTTAGTGGGTTACGGTTTGGTCGTTGGCCTCGACGGACAGGGTGACCGCAATCAGGTCAAGTTTACTGCGCAATCCATCACCAATATGCTGCGACAATTTGGTGTCCAAATCGACGACAAAACGAATCCTAAACTACGCAATGTTGCTTCAGTGAGCGTCACTGCGACAGTTGAGCCGATGGCAGGGGCAGGCCAGACGCTGAATGTGGTGGTGTCATCCATTGGCGACGCAAAGAGTTTGCGAGGGGGCACCTTGTTGCTGACACCGCTGCGCGGTATCGATGGTGAGGTTTACGCTGTCGCTCAAGGTAACGTGGTGGTAGGCGGTGTGTCTGCTGAAGGCAAAAGCGGTTCTAAAATTGTGATCAATACGCCAACCTCGGGCCGTATTCCTGGTGGGGCGACATTGGAGCGAGAAGTGCCCAATGACTTTGCAGAACAAGATAACGTGGTGCTGAATTTGAGAAAGCCCAGCTTTACAACGGCTAAGAATATCGCACGTGAGATCAACAACATTTTCGGGCCGAAAGTCGCTGTGGCTAAGAATAACGTGCGCATTAGCGTCAAAGCGCCGAAGGACACTCAACAACGTGTTGTCATGATGTCGATGCTGGAAGAGATCAGTGTCGAGGAAGGGCGCAAGCCTGCGCGCATCGTTTTCAACTCTCGAACCGGTACCGTTGTCATCGGCAAAAGTGTCAAGGTCAGTGAAGCCGCGGTAAGCCATGGCAACTTAACAGTGACCATTGCCGAATCACAACAGGTGAGCCAGCCAAACGCGTTTGCTGACGGTGAAACCAAAGTGGTCGATCAATCGTTATTAGATGTCAGTGAAGAACAGGCGCAAATGGTGATTTGGCCTCCGGGAACTGAGCTTAATACCATCGTTAGTGCAGTAAACAGTTTAGGGGCGACACCAACGGATTTGATGTCGATTCTGCAAGCCTTGCATGAAGCTGGGGCACTAAATGCAGAGCTGGTAGTGATTTAAGGAGTCTTTATGAAATTTGACGGACTGAATGAGCGGTCACAAATGAACTCGGTGCTTTATCACGATAACAGTGCCTTGATGAACATAAAGAATAGCAACGAACAAGGGGCCGCACTGGAAACGGTAGCGGGCCAGTTTGAAGCGATGTTTTTACAAATGGTACTGCGCCAGATGCGCAGTAGTAGCGATGTGTTGGCTGATGAAGACAGTCCTTTTTCCAGTCAGCAACAGGGCGTTTTTCGCGATATGTATGATGGTCAGCTTGCGATTGAAATGGCGAAGAAACAACATTCTGGTATTTCAGAAATGTTGATCAAACAGCTCAGCCCTTCGATTTCAGAGGTGGCTTTTGACACCAATGCCTCAAGCGTGTCCGCGAATGACAATTTTAGTGAGGTGGAAGCAAGCTCACACGCTGAAGCTTCTTCAGCGTCTAATTCGGCACCCGCACTTCATTCTACTCAGGAATCGGTCGCCTCAGTTAGACAAATGATGGGAGAAGTCAGTGCAACAACAGCCTTCGCCCAACCATTGATTCGAAAAATGGAGCTGTAAATGAATCTCGTCAATATTGCCCTCTCAGGCCTTAATGCGAATCGCGTGGCACTGGATGTCACAGCGCAGAACGTCTCCAACATCAATACGCCTGGATACAGTCGTCAACAAGCCTTGATGGCTTCGGTTGGTGGCACTAAACACGACAAGCTAAATCCAGGACTGGGTGTTGAAGTTACGAGTATCCGTCGGGTAACGGATGATTTTTTGGTTAAGCAGACTTGGGAAACAAACAGTCTTTCCGCTTACGCAACTAGTTACACCGGTAAGATGAGTCAACTCGAAAATACACTCGGTGCTGACGGATTCAGTCTCTCTGCGGGTCTGGATACGCTATTTTCTGCCCTTAATGATGCGACAGTGAAACCGGAATCTGTGCCTTACCGCCAGCAAATCATTAATGAATCAGAAGCACTTTCACGTCGATTTAATACGCTCACCGAATCTCTTTCTCACCAACATAAAGACGTGAACGATCAGCGCAATGCCGCCATTGCTCATGCCAATAGCTTGATGAGTAATATTGCTGACGTGAACAAGCAGCTGGTGGAAATGCAAGGTACCGGAGGGAATCCGGCTAAGTTAATGGACACGCGTGACACGTTAATTGGTGAGTTATCTAAGGTCGTCGATGTGAAAACAACGTCACAAAGCGATGGTAGCTTACAAGTCACGCTATCTTCTGGACAACCATTGGTCATGGGGACTGATGCTGCTGAGCTCATTGCCATGCCTGATCCAAGCGATCCTTACCTCGCTCAACTCCATGTTGAGTTTGGTACGCAAAGTTTTGCGATTACAGACACTCCGGGCGGGCAGATTGGTGCTTTGTCGGACTATCAGACAGACGTATTAAAGCCATACTGCACTGCGATTGATGATATGGCAAAAGCGTTGGCCGATGAGTTCAATGCCTTGCTAGTCGCTGGTCATGACCTTAATGGCAATACGGGTAAGCCTTTGTTCAGTTATGACCCTGCCAACCCAGCGGCTAGCCTGACGATCACCGATATGAAACCAGAGGAACTGGCTTTGTCCGGTGACGGTAACCCAGGTAACGCTGACATATTGGACGGCTTGATTGCGGTCAGCAATAAAAACGTGTCGATTAGTGGCTTTGGCTCAGTGACATTGAATGATGCCTTTGCTGCCATTGTCGGTGAAACGGCGATCAAAGCGCGTCAGGCTGATGCAGATTATCAGGCAAAACTCTCGATGAGCGAGCAAGCGAAGGCTGCCCGAGACAACGTCAGTGCGGTAAGCCGTGATGAAGAAGCGGCAAATCTGATGACATTTGCCAACGCTCATAACGCCAACATGAAAGTGATCAGCACAGCAAACCAGCTGTTTGATTCCGTTCTTCAGTTATTTTAATTACAGGGAAATCAGATGAGAATTAGTGATACTCAATTCAGTCAGATGATGCTGCGAAGCTTGCAGATCAATAACGCCGGACTTGGACAAGTTATGCAACAGATGTCCACTGGTGAGCGTCTGACCAAATTATCTGATGACCCTATGGCATCAGTACAATTGCTCAATTTAGAACGTGAAGGCTCGGCCATTTCTCAGTACAAGACCAATATTTCTAATGTAAAGACGGCCTTGTCCAATCAGGAAGTTCAACTTGATTCCGTGAATGAAAGCCTGAAGAAAATGAACGAACGAGTTCTATGGGGCGCAAACGGTACCTTAACCGAAGCCGAACGTACAGGCATTATCAGCGAACTTGAAAGTCTGCGTTCTGCCGTCGCTTCAGCGTTTAACGCGCAGGATGAAGAAGGTCGTTACTTATTCTCCGGCACCAAAACGGACACCGCGGCTTTGTCGAATGCAAGTGGCAGTTACGTCATGCAAGGTAACAGCGATAAACGTATGGTCACTGTAGCGAAAGGCGTGACGATGGAAGCGAATATGACCGCGCAAGAAATCCTAGACCTTGGCGGCAACAATGTTCTCAACGAACTTGATGCATTGATTTCGGAGTTCAAATCACCCACACCAGCGTTTCGGACTGCAGTTGAATCGACGCTCGGTGCTATCGAAGCGACATCGAATAACGTGTTGTCTGCAATGACTGAAATCGGTGGTCGCCATAATAACCTCGATTTGATGGCTAGTGCCCACGGTGAGAACAAGTTATTTGTTGATAAGATCAGCAGTGATCTCTCAGCTCTAGATTATGGTGAAGCTTCAGTTCGCTTGAGCAATTACATGGCGGCGCTGCAAGCGACTCAAGCGAGCTACGTTAAGATTAACGATCTCAACTTATTCGACCGCATTTAACAATCAGGAATCAAAATATGGTAATGAGCATGGTTGAGGTTCGCCCCCACAACGTCAAGTTGACGGGGCATGACAGAGCTTCTATTTCTCCCCCTCGCTCTTCGGAGACTCATGGTGATATCGGGCAGCGCAAACTGGCTGCCCGCAATCAAACACCAGCATCGTATTCGGTGTCTGGTGTTTTGCTTACTCAGGGGCAGCAAAACGCGACCTCAGTGCAGATAGCGACACGTTCCTTACAAGCCATTGGTGTCGAGTTGGCCAAGATAAAACAAGGCCTGACTCGGGCCATGAACCTCGGTGCGAACCAGGTTTCAGGTTTGCAAGAAGGTTTGGCGGGCTCGAAAGCGAACATAGAGCGCGTTATCGACAATGCACGCTTTGACGGCAATAAAGTGATCGACAATGAGTTGAAACTTAAGCTTGAGAAAGCCGATATGCGCCGTTTTTCCATTCCCGGACTCAACATCCATCGCTTGAGTGACAAAGCGGAGCAAATTCGCTTAGATTTCCCTCAGGGCCACTCCGTGATGGTTCAGTTTGATGGACAGTCTGAGGGCAAGCAGACTGTTAAAATGCTAGATCGAAGTCTTATTCCTCTGGGACTTAGAGCGTCATTGTCTGAGGACGGTACTATTTTGTTTGAATCCTCTGAGAAAGCCTATCAGCAGATGCAACAAAAGGTCATGGTGACAGGCCAGGGTTATCGCTTTCCAGCCGGGCAATCTAATGTGATGACACTCAAAGCGGAGCCAGAAGGCATCGCGGAGCTGAGCTTTGATTTGAGCTCTCGAGAAGGCGTTAAACAGACCATTGCCAAAGTAAACAAGCATTTTCGTCAAGTACAGATAGGGCTTGAGCAGGCAAATGCGATCGGCTCTGAATTGACGATGCAAATGCAAACACTCCACAAGCAGTCTTCGGTGATTTCTGCTCACCAAGTCCAAGATAAACTTAAACTATTTGACGACAACTCTGGCCAGTTTTCCACCGCCTTTATGGCACTTAATGCTCAGGCTAACGTAAAGCGCCACTCTGTGGTTGCGTTGATGAGAAGTTAAGGCGAAAGCCTAGTTAAACCCTTTGTTCCATTTTCGCTCGTTTGGCTCTTCATTGATTGAAGAGCATTTTTTTTGCCTAAAGGAAAGTAGAGTCAGAGGAGAAATAACAAAGAGGGGCGACAAAAAATAGGGTCAGACAAGAAAGAAGAAGTATAGGAAGCAGACGAACGCCAGCAACGTTGCTGACAATGTTGGGTAAATAATGTAGGAGTCGCGCTTGTCAGTGCGTTGAAAGCAGAGGGAGGTCAAAAGGACATTATAGATCAGCAACAAAGTACTGATCGCCGTGCCTCCGTTCAAAGTCAGGTTGAAGAGCTGAATGAGAAACAAAGAAAGCAACACGTAGTCGATGACAATCAGCCACATAAAGGCTTTTTGTAATCCATCTTTTTTGGCGTGTCTGACCGAATATTGAGGCATGAGATTTTTCGTTTGAGTTAGCAGGCGCTATAAAAGCGCCTGATGGGGTTAAAGTTGCTGAAGCTTTGGCTTCGAAGGCGTTTGGGTGTCTGAAAACTTGATGACTTCCTGGCGAATCACCGGCTGATTAAATTCCGCTTTCTGCTTGGCTTTTTGCAATTCGCTTTCCGCGTTATTGCCAAAAAACGTTTCTAACACTTTGGCGGCGGGTGTAGTCAGGATAAACAGTTCGATACGTCGGTTCTCACTGGATTCCGGCTCGGCACCATTGAGTAAGGCACGATCAGACATCCCTGTAACTTGTAACACACGATCATCTGGCATCCCTCCGGCAACCAGAGTATGCCTAGCCACATTGGCACGTGATGCAGAGAGCGCCCAGTTTGAACCACGTTCGGCATGACCTTTAAAGCGGGTAGAGTCGGTATGACCACTGATGATCAATGGATTCTCTACACGTTTAAAGACAGGCGCTAGCGCAAGAAGCAGATCTTCGAAGAAAGGTGTCAACTCCGACCCACCACGACCAAACATATGCTGCTTATAGTCGTCCTGAAGCACAATCCGCAGACCTTGTGGCGTAACCGTCACGTTCACATTTCCTTGAGCACTGATTTGTCGAACCGCTTCCTTAATGACTTTCGCTAAGGCTGCCAGTCGCTCCTGAGTGTCGAATGTTCCGGGGATCAGTGAGTCTGTTTCCGGACCTTCACCGTCTCCCTGAAAGAATGAACTGACCACATGGTTCGAATCATGTCGACTGGTGACAGAAGAGTTTGCAGCCAAATCAATCGGAGAAATACTTTGTGAAGTATCAAACGGATTCCCGTAGCTCTTATCAAACACACTTGCACTTTGAAGGTGAGCAACAATCGCTTTTCGCTCTTCCTTGTCGACAATCTGCATCACCCATAAGACCAAAAACAGCGCCATAAGGGCGATCATGAAATCAGCGAAAGCGACTTTCCAGGCACCTCCGTGAAATTCATTGTCATCAACGGTTTTTGTTCGTTTGAACACCACCTGCTCTTGTCTTTGCATTATGCCTCCTGCTCAGCGAGCCATTTCTCCATCTGATTGAATGTCGGTTTAATGTCTAGCTGGATATGCTTACGGCCAGCATCAATAGCAAGTAAGGTTGGTTTTTTCGCAACATAAGCAACTAGCGTTGCCCTGACGCACTCAAATGCTGTCATGTTGCGCTTCACGCGTTGGGCCATTGCATTGCTGAGTGGATCAAGACAGCAGTAACAACCAAAGATACCAACGAATGTTCCAACCAGAGCCGCTGCTACGTGGTAGCCCACGAGTGCGATTGAGCCATCAATCGCCTGCATCGTAATGATGATGCCGCCGACGGCTGCCAGGATACCAAAGCCTGGTAATGCTTCTGCGGTTCTCTGCATCGAGCGAGAAGGAAGTAGCATTTCGGTTTGAATAGCTTCGATTTCTTGTTCCAGTAAACCTTCTAACTCGTGAGGCGACATCTGGCCCATGGCCATTAAACGCATGTTGTCTGTCACGAACGAAATGAGGCGATAATCTGAGCCAACTTTCGGGTAGGCGAGAAAAATCGAACTCTGATCTGGAGCTTCGATGTGAGAATCAAGAAACTTAAAACCTCTGCTGCGTGCTGTTTCAAGTAGGTTATTCAGCAGAGCCATCAGCTCCATGTAATATTCATATTCTTCGCGCGGTGCAGAGATGGTGGCACGAACTTGGTGACGCATTTCTTTAAGCACTTGCGGTGGGTTACCGATGATCAGAGAACCGGCCGCAGCACCAATAATGATCAGAAATTCAGCGGGTTGCCAGATAGCGCCAAGCTTGCCACCGGCCCACATATACCCGCCAAAGACACACAGTAAAACGGTGATGGCTCCAAAAAACTTTTGCATTTGTGACTCCTAGGAGGATAAATATTGATTGAGTTGTTTGAGTGCCTGTTTGTGTAACTGACAAATCCTTGGAGGTGTCAGATCGAGCACTAAAGCGATTTCATGTAGGTTAAGTTCGTGTTGATAAAACAGCGTCAGTAGCAGCTGATCTCTTTTGGGTAGCTTATCCAGAGCAGCTTCAAGGCTACGTCGAGTCTGCTCATGGGACATGCCGTCATACACAGCGTCAGATTGAGCCTCGATACCATTCTCAATCAGTTGATCCAGACTTTGCATTTCCCCAGCCAGAGCCGCATTTTGTCGAGTAAGATAATCTTTTTCGTCCGTTCCTAATGCTTTGATAATTTCTGCATCAGTAGGCTGCCGGCCAAGAGAGCGCATAAGATCGCGCGTCACGTCATTCAGTTCATGCGCTTGCTGACGTGTTTTTCGTGACCGCCAGTCAAGTCGGCGTAACTCGTCCAATATCGATCCACGGATTCTGCACACGGCAAAAGCCGGGAAGTTGGGATCTTCAACATTGCCGTATCGGCGGCCTGCTTCCAGTAAGCCGATAAGGCCAATTTGCTGCATGTCTTCGATACTGCAATGCGGAGTGGCATGGGCTCTGAGTTGATTGACGATACGGTTGACCAACACCTTGTGCTGTTTGAGCAACTTGTTCTCATCGATAGGGATGGAAGGTGAACTGACTTCACCTTCTACACCGTATTCTTCCTGAAAATTCATATCCAACATGGGCCGTGTTCCTTATTGCACGACGTATTTCGTCAGTAAGACGTCATCGATATCACGAAGAATGTCGGTTTTGTCAAACGCGAGCAGTACCGCTTGTTTAACTTGATTCTGGAGCAGGTTCACGGTGCCTTCCTGATGCAGATCTTCGTAGGTTTTGTCACTAAAAAGCTTGAGTAACGAATTGCGTACTATCGGCATGTAATCATCAATATTCTTAATGCGTTCAGGACGGCGAGTCTCAATCGCGACTTCCAGCATCACGAAGTGGTTCTGGCGTTTACCTTTGACGCTGAGAACAATCTTTTCTAGCGAGTGAAAGCTAGGTGTCTGTGCTGGATGATGCTCCTCGGCAAGGAAGGCAAGAGGCGAATCTGCGAAAAAAGACTCGGAATGGCTACTGTTGCCTGATTGCTTTAAGACCCAGATCCCGCCGATTACCGTTGCTGCCGAAACTAAAGCACTGGTGAGGACCATCGCTGAAAATAACGCGATCAATTGTTGTTTTGTCATAACCCTATTCCTAATTATGCTTGTGTGCTGAGCCAATGCTCTGATGGTTCATTGGGACTATCTGAATTGGCAAACTCGCGACTATCGAAAATATGCGTGGTATGTTCGCCTTGATGAGAAGACTGGTTGTGCTCACTTTCTCCTGAGCCGACGTTGACGTCGACATGAACAAAGTTCTGGTCTTGCAACTCCGCTCTTAGCCTGTCAGATACCTGAAGCAAGGCTTCTCGTGTCGCCGCTGCATTGGCGTTGATCTGCACGTTGAGGCGATCACCATCAACACGAACCAGTAAGTCCAGCTTTCCGAGTTCTGGCGGATCGAGACGAATCTTGGCTTCTTGCATGCTTTGTTGTGCCTGAAGCGATACTCTGTCATGTAACACCTGCATCATTTGTTCGCCCCACTTAGCCGCATTGGTATCGATCTTGACGGCGGCCCACTCTGCGGTTTGAACTGTCGTTGCAGCAGGTGGCTGGTGAGAAACGTGAGACTGCGCTGACGCTTGTGTGGAGACTAAAGTTTGCAGAACATTCTGTACGGACGCACTCTGGCTGACCGGTGCGTCAATGTTTAAAGCAACGCTTGTCGGCTTCACCAATTGACTGGTGATATTTTGCGGCGTCATCTTCTCTGAAGAATGAGTCGCTGCTGGCATTGGTGCGGGGTCGAAGGACTGCACTCCGTTTACGACACGTTTTTGTTTCAGTTGCAGTAAAGCCAATGTATCCATGGTGGTCGACTGCGCGTTAAGTGGCTGCGGACTTTCCACCAATGACGTCGCTGGCACAGAAGTCATTTCAGCCTCTGACAGCGTTTCACTGTCAGACGTGAATGTTGCTACCGTATCTTCAGCGTTTGGTTGACCGCCACCCTGCATCGGAGTCGGATGAGCCATGAGAGCAAAGCCAGTGCTGTGCTCGTCAGGCTGACCAAAACCACGTGCTTTTTGGATCGTACCGTCAGCGGAAAACGACTCAGGTTTTTGACCTGTCATGGTTTGCAGTGAAGTTGTGTTCATTGCTAGTACTCCATGGTCATAGCAAGCTGGTAAGCTTTGGCGCGCTCGTGTTGAGAGTCGACCACATTAATTTCTGCTTCCAGTTCGTTGATGGCCTTATCCAGTGCGTCAAAAGCCTGCTTATGTACGGCCTTCACCTCAGTGATGACAGGCGCGAGCAGGGGATCTTTGAGATAAGGCTGATGAGTTTCGAGCAGGTCTCTCAAAAGAAGGTCATAGCGCTTTAGCCCTTGCCAGTCCTGAGTTTTTGTTGCGATTTGAATCCGTTTCGCCAAATGGCGGAATCGCTCTGGGGATACTTTATGCTTGCTGACCAAAATGCATCCACCCCTCGCGTATATTGTTCATCACATGTTCGACACTGGTGAGTTTATCCTGATTGTTTTGTACGCTTGCTTGATAAAGTTCAACCTGACAAAAGTCGTATAGTTGGTGAAGATTCGCCGCGATTTCGCCGCCATTATCTGCGTCTAGCGCGCTATCTAGACCTACTAATATATTCATGCATTTATTGATGCCTGCTCCCTTCTCGGCAAGACGACCTGAGGCCATGTGGCCACGAACTCGTTCGATTTCATTGAGCAAACCGTCGATCAGCATTACCACCAATTGATGTGGGTTTGCTGCGGCTGCCTGAGCATCTAGATCGACTTGTTGATAAGAGTTGTAGCCCGAATCCATTAACATAAAAACGTCTCCTGGTGACCGTTAACCAAACAGCGACATGGTTTGGTTCATCTGGCGCATAATTGTGTTCATTTGGGTAAATTGTTTGAGGTATCGGTCATATGCCATATCGTATTTACGTTCCAGCACGACCTGTTTGTCGCTGATGCGATCGATATTTTGCTTCAACGCATCTTTGCGAGATTTAAACAGACCAGAAGAGAACTGAAGATAAGGTTCGATGATGGTATCGATACTATCCAGTAGATTGCCATCTCCATTGAACATTGCCTCAAGTCCTTGGCTATTCTTGGTTTGGGCCTGTTCGAACTTGTCTGAATCCAGCGTCATTTTTCCGTTACGATCGAGCTCGATGCCGATCTGACTCAATCGAAGACCGCCGAAATCTCCTCGTACAACAGATTTCACCTGACTTTCGATCGCGCGCAGGGTAGGGTCACTCGCTAACACCGCTCGGGTGTTATTTTCCGTGTCTATTTTTGTGTACTCATCAACCGTAGACATCAAGCTGTTATAAGCGTCGATAAATTTGTTGACCTGCTCTTTTGTCGCGTCGTTGTCACCATCGACATTAAGCGTTAAAGGGGATTCGCCCGCCTGCTGAGCTTTGGTAACAGTGATGTCGAGACCGTCGATCGCATCGCTAAACGTGTTGCTACTGCCTTCGAGTTTTAGGCCATTGTCCTTTTCTCCCAACCAAACGATAGCGTTTTGTGCTGCGCTGATCTGTTTGAGTTTAGCCTTAGTGAAGGCATCCTCGAACCAGCTTTGCCCAGTCCCCGCCGCCGAGACCACTATCTCATTCGCCTCTCCAGTCTCTTCGCTAGAAAGCATGAAATGAGTTTGTCCATCCGAGCGAACTAAGGTCGCATTGACGCCGGGATTATTGGGATCGTTGTTGATGGCAGAAGTTAAGTCAGCCATGGTGGCTTTACCGTCTCCGTCACTGTCTAGTGTGGAGAGGTCTAGCGTCATGGTTTTACTATTGACTTCAAATGTTAGCGTGCCGGTCAGCGGCACTTCTGTCGTGGACTGTAGCGACGCAGGCATGCCAGTTGACACCTGATGTGTAGTGGCGACTTTTTCAACAAAAATCTGATAACTGCCCTTGAGAGCTTTGGAATCTGCGCTCGCGGTGAAGAACCCTTCACTCGACACGGTAGCGCTGTTTTTTATGATCCCTGATGTGCTGTTGTTCATTTCATTCACAGCAGTACGGAATTCACGCAATGCAGATTCGACTTTGCCAAGCGCATTCAGTTGAGATTGATACTGAGAGGATTGCTCGGTATAGCGTTGTTTGAACGACTGGACGTCAAAGGTAGCTAGTTGCTTTGCCATCGTTGCTGGATCAATTGAACTCATCAGAGTACTCCCTTGTCTTTTGTGTATGACCGTTGTGGTTCATACCATCATCATTCTGATTTGATTAGAGAAATAGCAAGATGAATGCCATAGGTTTAGCTCTTTTAAATCAAAGGTTTATGTATTCATTCTTGGTTTTGCGGAAGTGTGACTTCCCATCATGAGTTCCGCTGCTTCCTTGAATGAAACTCAGCTTTGCTCAAGGGTCTAAGGCGACCCAATGGTCGAGGTTGTTAAATGGAAATAGTGAGGTCATTGCCGCTTAAGCGAAAGGCTGTGCAACGTGTAGGTTGTGGTCTCATCGTGGTGTGGTGAGTAAAAAATATCATTGGTTTTTATGCAACCACAAACACTGATAACCCTTGTTTTTGGTTGGTTGATTTACCCCATTTGCCTGTTGTGAATTTATCCTAAATTAATGTGATCTCTATTCATGATCGATCAAAAAATGATCAATTTAATTCAGTTGTTTTTTAAATACTTTAATTTGATTTGGTGCCATTTATAGGTAATTGATCTATCTGTATGGCCCTTTTTGTGGTGATTTTATCGGTTTAGGTCAGTGGTTATGACAGTTTTTGTCCAGAACGGCTGATGGTAGGTTGAGAAGCAGTGGTTAACTTTCCTTC